>JBAXMQ010000078.1:0-15139 GCA_037134215.1 Betaproteobacteria bacterium | reverse complement strand
CCAGATAGTTGATCTATATATCAAGCGTATTTATATGTAATTGTGCGACCTTTCGCACTAATTATGACAACACCCACTGACATTCACAAGACCAGTTTTCACTTGGTTTAGGACGGTTGGTGACGGTAATTCATACACCAATTCATACACCCCCACCCTTAAATCACTCGTATTCAATTCATACACCAGGGCTTACAGATAGGTAGAGGTTTTTCGAGTTAGGCAGTAGCCCAAAATCGATTGCTGATGTTGCCAATGTTGCGCGTCCATTGTTGTTGTCGGCTCATTAAGGCAAAATGGGGACATGTCTGAAACTCCCCTAACAGACCTAGAACAACTTGCGGATCAGTTGATTAAAAACTGGCCGGGGGCTTGGTTTACTCCGATGAACTATTCGGCGATATCTCATGTAGATAAAATCAAAAAAACGCTGGGTTTGGGTATGGATCTTTACGGCGGAGAGCAATCTGCCATCTCTTCCTTAATTGCGCTGTTGGGCAAAGAACAATTCATTGCACAACTTGGTGATTTAGTGGCTATGGCACGAATTCGGTATTCCGAGAATTACGGAGCCATGGTCAGAATGAAAGCAGAGGAGGCAGCGCAACGCGAGAAAGAAAGACTTTTGGAAGTTGCTGGTTTGCTTGAATTAAGACTTGCCGAGCAGAAGAAGAGAGAAGAGTTAGCGGCTTTAGCGAGGGTCGAAAAGGAAGCTTTAGAACAAGAGCGGAATAAGCTAATAGAAGTAATGTCCCGTGATGCCATAGGTTGGTTTCAGGATGACTACCTATCTGCAGATACCCAATTCCAATCTAAATATGAAACTTTTAACTTAGAAGTCGAATATAAGCAGTTTCGCCGAGAATTCCTGCGAGCTTGGTTTGAGGCAAATGTACTACCCACCCCTACAAATAAAGTTCTACTTGCAGATGAGCAGCTTGATGCAATCGGTGAGGTAAATGGCAATATTCAATTGATTGCCAGGGCAGGTAGTGGCAAAACCTCTACGGTCGTTTATCGGGCATTCTTTCTGATAAAACATTGCAGAGTTAAACCCTCAGAAATAATGATGCTCGCCTTCAACAGGCTGGCATCTATTGAAATAAGACGCCGAGTACTTTACTTGTTTGTCCCAAGCGCTGAAAGTATCTTGAAAACCAAAGTTAGCGAAAAACTCGCAGCCCAAAGAAAGCAAAAAGATGTAGATCGTGTCGCAGTTGAGTCCGAAGCAATCGATGAGACTTCAACAGAACTCAACGTGGAGCTCCCATTTGTTCTTACATTTCATGCGTTAGCTCGTGCAGTTGTTCAGCCTACAGGTGCCATTCTGCATGATGATGAAAGTAATAACGATAGAACGCTTAGTACTTTGGTCCAAAAATTAGTTGATTGGACACTAGAAGATAAAGTCAAAGGGCTAGATATTAAGTCCTTGCTTCTTGCCCACTTTAAGAACGATTGGGAGAGGGTTGTTGACGAACATTACAACCTTACAAAAGAAGAAATTCTCGAGTGGCGAAGAAGCCTTCCGAAACAGTCAATCGATGGCCGGTACTTCAAATCCACCGGAGAGAAGCTAATTGCTGACTTCTTATTCGAAAATTCTGTTGAGTATTTGTACGAGCGTAATTTTTGGTGGGGAGGACAAAATTACAAACCAGATTTCACCATCCTGAATTCCTCCAACAGTGGCACTGTAATTGAATATTTTGGACTGAGTGGCAATCCCTCCTACGATCGCCAGAAGGAGGAGAAACAAAAGTTCTGGAGCCAGAAGCCTGAATGGTCGTTAGTCAGTCTTTATCCACATGACTTGGCTCGTGGGGGAGTGGATGGATTTAAAGAGACCTTACGTTCGTACCTCAAGCGCAATGGTGTGGCAATGCGGCCACTGAGTGAAGAAGAAATCTGGCAAAAGATAAAGGAAGACGGAATTCTCCGTTATACAAAAGCTATTACTCAGTTCATACTCAGATGTCGTCAATTAGGTTGGGATGCGAAAGAGCTAGGTGTGCGTGCAGAAAAGCACGATTCACTGAACGAGATCGAATCAAACTTCATTAAGCAAGCGTCATATTTCTTTGGTCTCTATACGAGTAAACTTGAAGAGCAAGGAGATACTGACTTTTCAAAGCTGCTCGCTGATGCTGCGCTCGCAATTTCATCAGGTAAGCACACATTTAATCGCGTTCCCGGCAATGGTGACTTCCGTGTACTTAAATACGTATTTGTTGATGAATTCCAGGACTTCAGTCATGCGTTTGATTCCCTATTGAGAGCCATCTTGATTGTAAATCCTTCTATTCAGCTATTTTGCGTAGGAGATGATTGGCAGGCAATTAATGGGTTTGCTGGTGCTGACTTGGAATATTTCGAGTCCTTTGAGAATAGTTTCCCGAAATCTAAGATACTAAATCTATCTACAAACTACAGATCAGATAAGTATGTTGTGGAGTTTGGTAACCAGATAATGAAGGGTTACGGTGTTCCAGCTCAGGCTTCCCACTCGCGTCAAACCAGAATCTTTATCGCTTATTTAGACAAAATAAAGCCAACCCCTCATGAACAAGAAGTGCATAATGGTGATCTGATTACTCCCGCGTTACTACGATTACTACAAGAAGAGTTAGAACAAAATCGAGATATTGTGATACTTTCTCGTACCAACACAATTCCTTATTATGTTAGCCAGACTTCCTCTGACGTCAGTAGCAGGAAATTGGACGGGTATCTAACCCATATTCGTTCATTCTTTGATGAAGATCTAGCTCGAAGGATTACAATTTCCACTTCTCACCGCTATAAAGGTCGAGAGAAAATGACTGTCATTTTGCTAGATGCAATTCAACGAAGGTATCCCTTCATACATCCAGATTGGGTTTTTTCGAGAATATTGGGTTCAGACCTTAGTTCGGTAATGAATGAGGAGCGCCGCCTTCTTTATGTAGCGTCTACTCGCGCAATTGTGAAATTAATTGTTTTGACAGATCAAAAAGAGGTAACGCCATTCCTCGATCTGCAAACTAACAAAGAGTTGATCCAAGAAATTAAGTGGGAAAACCTTGAAGGTCCAACTTCAGTGACAAGGCAAGTTCTAGCTCTGGTAGGGAATTCTACGCAATCTAGAGGCGATGGCACTTTCCCACTCAGGGATTTACTCAAATCTAGCGGCTATGAATACATACCTGGAGTTTGGAGCCATTGGAGAAAAGCTTACGTCGCAAAAAACTTTACTTTAGATGAGCTAAGAAATGAACTTTGGGCAAAGGAAGACGAAGTTATTCAAAAATCAGGGGTCGAGGTACGTCTAATCGTTAGCCCGAATATCGAATTTGCGAAGTACCAAATTGATACCAATAAGTGGCGAACTATTCTTGAGAATTATGATCTGCTCGATTCTGCGCTTGAAGAGGAGCAACAGTCCCCAAGTGGCGACCATATTCACACCGATCAATGATTTATTTACTTGTCAGTGGTAGGAGCTAAGTTGAAGTAATGAAGAAATGTCCTGTTTGTAATTCTAAAGAAGGTGTTCGGGAGTACCTTTATGGGTTGCCGATGGAACAACCTGACCCAGCCAAGTTTGTTTGTGGTGGATGTTGCTTCTCAGAAGATATGCCTGACTACAAATGCGTCACATGTTCAACTGATTTTTACAAGAACTCTGATAAGTACCAGAATCGCTTCATTTCCGATGGGTCGGGAATCAATTTTAAATGCCCAGACTGTGAAGAGTGGTTTCCCGCAATAGGCGGGAAAGTGGCTCATGAATGTAGTTATGAGTAGCCGATAGAAGTACGCCTACTGGTCTTCGGGAACTCCAATTTCAATTGCTGTTGAGGTGCTTAATCCCAGTCTCTTGCGTTCATCCATCACTATTACCTTAGCGATTGATTCTTCTGATACTTCCTTTGCTCCAACAGCACTGTTGGCCAAATCGCTATCCCTTGCATAGTCATCAAACTCAGTTTGCTTCCTAGCGAGCATAGCCAACATCTGCTCATCAACACTTTCGGGCAGAATTAGTCGATGCACTTGTACCTTTCTAACCTGCCCCATACGGTGAGCCCGGGCAATAGCTTGTACTTCAAGTGACGGCTTTATCTGCGGTTCGCACAAGATAACTACAGAGGCAGCTTGTATGTTCAATCCAGTTCCTGCCGCCTGAATTTGGCCAACTAATGCAAGCGGGGTTGGAGAACTTTGGAATTGATCAACGATATTTTGTCGTTGCGAGGAAGAGACCGAACCTGTGATTGGTCCGATTGCACGTTCACCAAGAGCCTGCATTACTTGCTCAATCACGCTCCTGAAATACGAGAAGACAATAACCTTTTGCCCACTATCAATAGATTCTTCAACTAATTCAACAAGTCTTTCTAGCTTGCTTGGCTGCATATCTGGCTGTGGGCTAAAAGCTGCTCGCCGCATTGCCATAAAGTTTCCAGCAGCAACCGCGTCGATATATTTCTGTTTATCGACACCTTCCCAAGTGCAATATTCAATCACTTCGATAAGTTCTGGAAGTTCTTTCAATACTTCCTCAGTATTTCTACGCAAATAAATTGGTGCTACTGCTTTTCTAAATGACTCAGGACCAGCGGCAAGTGCGACTCGGCTGAGTTCATTACCCATTTTAGAATCAAGCAATTTTGCAAGGGCTACAAATTCTTCAACTCTATTTTCAAGAGGAGTGCCGGTTAGAAAAATGACATTTGGGGATCTATCAAGCCATTTCTGGATTGTCCGCGTACGTCCAGTCGCGATGTTCTTTATGTAATGAGCCTCATCAACAATCACCGTGTCAACATTAAGAGCTGAGATCTGTTGTTCTGTTAGTTCAAAACTCTTCAATGTGTCATAGGTTGTAATCCCGATTCCACTGGACTCAATCCAGCGTTGTAGGGAAGTTTTGTGATCTTCACCGTGAATCTTGATAATTGGTAGATCGCTGCGTGAATCTACTTCTCGCATCCAGTTAGTAACCACGCTGGCTGGGCACACGACAAGAAAGCGTGTCGCACCAGCTAAGTTTCGATGTGCGATGGCACTAATGGCTTGAAGAGTTTTGCCAAGCCCCATCTCGTCGCCGATAATCACACGACCTTGCGTGAGGGCAAACTTTCCACCAAAGGTTTGATATTGGCGAAGTGTGGCTTTGATTGTCGAAGTATCGAGTTCTTGAGCCTGAATCTTGTCTAGGAGTTCTTGATTGAAGTGGCTATTGGCTGCGTTGTTGGGGCGAACATTGGTAACTTCTTCAAGGATTGCGTAGTAATCACTGGAACGTTTTTTGAACTCCTCAATTGGCTGGGGAGATCTTTTTTCAAGTGCATCTAGACCATATCGAGCGGCTTCAACTAGGGCGATTGTCGTTGGCTCACCAATTAAATATGAAATTTCTTGTAAAGCATTGATCGCACGTTCTTTCTTTTCAGAACCAGTAAATAACCAGCGAAGTCTTGAATTCAGAGGTTGTGTTTGGCTGAGAGAAGTACGAATAGTTTGCGCGATAGGTTTCATTTTGCTTGTTGAGTTCTTCGTTGCGGCTCGAAGATAATCTAGTCCTTGAAGATTTTCTATGAGCTCACTATCTGCCCGCGTGAGATCGTCAATATCGATGCCATATGAAATTGACTGAGCGACAGCCTGATACATCTGGTCTGCGAGCGCCTTTAGCGATTGAGCAGAGCTAAGCGTGATTCCTGGGATTCTCTCGAGCTGTATGGCGGAGGAGTTATAGATTGATGCAACATTCTCAAATCCATATTTGCGGAGAGTTTCTACTCGAACCGTTTCTTCGGTCGCATCTTTCAAGCGATCGATTGGAAGTTTGGCTAATTCAAGAAGAACTTGTGACTCTTTAGCGTGAGAAGCTGCTGCTTTTGTCCCACTGATTAAATGCTCTTGTTCTTCAAGGACCCGCTCTAAGTCTTGGGCTATTTTGGCTGCTTGCTCAAGCCGGGCTTGGTTCTCCTTGAAATTTATCCCCATGAAACAAAACTAGAGGTCAAGACTGACATTTACTCTGAAACTCCCGATTCTAATGTTGACCTAAATTTGGAGTGTGATGTTCCAAGATGCTATATTTTCTGCAGGTCAAGAACTAAGCGTTAAGCCCTTTAGCTTGCTTAGTACCAATCCGCGCAGCTCGATCCGCGTACGGTGGTCCTAAAGGAAGACCTGCCGGCGATGAAAGACACCGCCGGAAGTAGCGGGTCTCTTTTCATTTAAGAGCCCAGTTAGGGCCTGGTTTTGCGATGTCTAATGAGCATGCAAACGCTGTTTTCGATGTTGAAGATATTTACTTTCAGGCTATTTGCGCCTGCGGGTGGGTATCAATCGTCTCATTTCTGGAAGAAGTAGATCTTCTTCGAGCGCTCCATGCGCACTGGATTGCCGTGTATGGAGAACCTGGAGGAAACACTGACCTGTCAGTGGCCCCCAATACATTAACCGAGCAAGCTCAGGAGGGAAGAGGTGTCTGAAGAACAAGCCTTAGATGAAGTGAGCAAAGAGTTGTGGCAGCGCGCGGCTAACAACGAAGGAAGTATAAGAGCCGATGCGTATGTTGCCTTAGGTCGAATTGCATTTGACCAAGGCAAGTTCAAAGAATCAGTTGCACTGTGTGAAACAGCAAAGGAAATCTTTGAACAAGAAAATGAAAGTGAGTATCAACGCGAGATCTTCGATGTGAACATAGGTTTATCGAGGAATTATGAAAAGCTCGAGCGCAGGCAAGATGCAGCGCAAGCTCTGGGCAAAGCGATAGAAGCGGCCAAGATAATTGAAATAGAAGAACTAGATGATCTACTGCGAGATCAAGGTCGATACTTCTTTGCAGCAGGCCAATATGAAAACTCCATAGCGTGCCATCAAGAAGCCATTGCGATGACAGAGATGTTTTTGCGTGAGGAATCCTATGGAATTGATTACTTTAATATTGGGATGGGCTTGTACGAGCTAGGCCGATATGAAGAGGCAAGAGATGCTTACCAAAAGTCTCGGTCAGCGTTTAAATCACAGGATGAGATCGAAAGTATCGTCGATTGTGATTACCGGTTAACTGAAGTTCATGTGGAGCTAAAGGATCCGGTCAACATCATCCATCACGGTCAGAGAGCGTTGGATTTCTTTACAGTCTTGGGCGATGACCGCAGAGTGTGGACTCTGAAGTACTTTCTAGGAGTCGCAAACAGACTCCTAGGAGATTTAGAAACAGCCAGCCGGCTCTATGACGAAGCTAGAAATCTAGCCGTTGCCATGGGTTGGAAGGAGTGGGAGTTTCTGATCAAAGTGGATACAGCAATAGCTGATATCTATGAAACAAACGGCATGCCCGAGTATGCAGCAGAGATTCTGAGGCGAGTTAAAAGCGTCCAAGAGTTAGCAGCGAAGGATGTGTGTGATGAAGCGGCATAAGGATCAAGGATCAACTCCTGCAGGTGTTCCCCACCTGCAGGAGGTTGGTTACACAGTTACCTACGAGGATGTGGTTGTCACAGCTGAGTACCTGAAGCAGTTAAAGGCAGAGATAAGGGCAGCTGATGTTCGTGCCAAGTACGGGTTGTTTAGATCTAGTTTGTTCTATGGCAACTTACGTCGCTGGCAGAGGCAAGGCTGGCACTGCGTCTATACCAATGGTCCTGGCACCACCCACTGCACATGTGGGCTAATCCTTCATGAAAACGGAACGGCAAATCAAGAGATAGCAGTAGTCATCTCAAAAAATGTCCAACACAAACTAGATGGCATTGAGTCAGAGCAGATTCATCAAGTCAGAGGTCACATCGGATTGCCTTCACTGAAAGGTGAGACCGTGGCACTGATCGTCAACTATGTATACAAAGAAGATATTAACGTGTACTTGTGGACAGCTATTTGCCAGCAGTGCGGTGATTATCAAATTGAAGTGAAAAACGCAGATGCTAAATCATTTGTGAAGACCCACAACAGAATCTGTGGTCCAATGATATTTAACAAGAAAGGAGTCTAAGAAGTGGGAAATGTTGCGAACAAGCAGTGCCCGATGTGTCGCGGTAATGACATAGATCAGAAGTATGTGACAACTGAACCGTTCTACCAGTGCAATAAATGTGGAGAACGGTTTAAGTGAAGAATGAAGCTAGTCTCACTTTGGATTTTGACTCACTTCAACAACTAGCAGGGTATGCCCATTGGATTCCTATCCTGCGAGGATTTCATGAAGAGTTCCTGCAACAAAAATATCCGGGATGGGAGTGGAATCAAATCATTCCAGTGCTTATTCGTCGGCGAGTTTTGGTGGTGAATTCAAATAATCCAAGGCACCAACTATTGAGTCAGGGTCTTTACATCTCGCACGAGATTGAAACGGTGATTCTTTGGATTAGAAATGGAAAAATGGCGATATCTGTGAAAACAACAAGGCAAGAAAAGATTGAGAGGTAGAAATGGGCGTCTGGGACATGATGTATCTCGTGCAAAAGTATAAGAAGTTGCTGCAGCGTTCTGAGAATCCGCTTTTTTGCGAAGCAACGAGGGCTGGATTCGCTGAACAAGCAGAGGCAGTGCGAGCCCAAATGCGCAGCTACATGGAGCGTGTGGAAAAACAGATTGAAGAACTAGAATTAAAAAAGGAGACGCTATGAAAAAGGATCGAGATTTTGATGACATTCCTTTACACAGCAAAATCCTTGAAGAGCTCTATCAAGGTGGAACTGATGATGGAGCAACAATATATCGGGGCGAGAAACGATTACCTACTGTAGGAGATCCCAGGCCTTTTGATTCTGTAGTTTCATTGTGTGCGTACACATTGCCAGTTGGGTGGCTCGTTAAGGAGATGCGGTTTGCATTTCCCGACGGGCCGCTTGAGCCGTGGACTATTAGAGAGATTGAAGCGGTTGCCGATTGGGTTCACGCACAGTGGAAGACCGGGGATCGAGTGTTGATTCGGTGCCAGGCGGGTATGAATCGATCATCTTTGGTTACAGCGTTAGTGTTAATGAAGGATGGCTTGAGAGCTGATGAGGCAATTGCGTTGATAAGAACACAAAGGAGTGAGTATTGCCTTAGTAATCAGCACTTCATTGAGTATCTAAAGAATCGAGGAGCAAATGACAACAAAACGTCGGCTACGGATTAGTTCACTGGTATGCCCAGCTTGCGGAGAGTTAGGCACACTACGAAAGATTCTCTACGGCATGCCTGATCATGAAACCTTTGACTTTGAGAAGTATGCAGTGGGTGGGTGTTGTGTGAGTCCTGATGGGATTGATCCTGATGTTAACTGCAGAGCATGTGACTGGTCCGGGTACCGAGATGGGATGGAGGAGAAATGAGCGAAGAGAAGATGCAAGAGCTACAAAACCGTGTTGTTGAGAGCATTCAGGATTACTTTGGTAGCTATGACTGGGATGGCAAGTTCATAGAGCACTTTGGGGAGTAAGTTTGTTGAAGTAGTGCTGAGGGCAATTTGTCAGTCACTCTCCGTAACCTTCCTTCCATGAGAGATACCGATTCCAATAAGTTCATTGCCTATCTAGCCATCATTGCAACACCCTTTGCTTTGGGTGCTTTCTTACTCAGCTGGGCTCCATCAATTCAATATGCAAACGAGGATCCAGCAAAGGATGGTTTTGTGCCACCTCGCATTATTGAGCAGCTAGTTGATAAGACTCAGGAGTCAACGGTGACTGTGTGGTGTGAACCTACAAAGGGCAAGGGGTCACAGGGAACCGCGTTTGCGATTGAGTTAGCAACAGATGTGTCTGATGAGTATCCGACAACATTGATTACCAATCACCATGTGATCGAGAAATGCATTGGGGTGGATCACGAGCTAACGATTGCGCTTCCTTATGAAGATCCAGTTGCTGCTGTAATTGTGAAGTGGGATGAAGAGAATGATTTAGCTGTGATTGCTACGCAGCAGAAGCTTCCGGTGTTGGGGCTTTCAAAATATGACCCATATCCAGGGTATTGGGTTATGGCACTTGGAAGCGCAGATGGGTATGAGGGTTCGGTGTCATTTGGAAATGTGATTAATTCAAATCAGTCGGAGATTTTGGTCACCAACAATATTTCTGGTGGCAGTAGCGGTGGGCCGCTAGTTGATAACGAGGGCAATGTTGTTGCGGTAGTTTCGTGGACACTTGATGAGGAGCAGTACAACGGGACAAAATCTCTGAATGCGTTTTGTGCCAAGATCTTGAAGTGTGACTTTAAGGTTAATGGCAATAAGACGTGGTGGGATTACTCGGGTGATTAACTCTTAGTAAGCTCAATAATTCCAAGATCTCTTCCCAAATTTTAGTGAGCCACATTTAATACATTTAATATTGGCTTGGTCTCGCGTATTTGAATATATGACTGCGGTGATGTCCCAGTGTTCATCTCGAGCATGGTCGAAGACAAATTCGCCATGAATCCTTACTGCATAAGTATTTGATTCATTGCAAAAAAGGCAAATGTGATCTCTTAACTTTGTAATTAGTCCTTCACCACGATGCTGATAATGGTTTCCACCGCCGCATCCTCCTCCAACACTTTCGTGATTTACAATTCTAAGAAAGCAACTACGACTTAAACTTCATCCCCAGAGTAATAAGTAACTACATCTACTTGTGTCCAATTCACCTTATTTTCTTCTTCATACTTTTCCATGAATCCCGCTAGGTCGTCTTTATTTTCGGGAAGTTCAACGTCCACGTCCGCTGTGTATATAATTATGTGATTGGACTTAATCAGGAATCTAGGCATCTGTATCCGCTAAGAAATAATCAACTGATAATTCCTCAGTAAATTTCCAATTTTCTTTCTCGTCTACTTTTGCTAACTCAAGGGCTTCTTCCAAAGTCGGCGCTTCAAAATGTGCGTAAAGTGACAGTGAAGAATGCTTCTGAACGCGTGCCATATTTCTCCTCAACATTTAGAGTAAAGAATCAGAATTTGTGGGAACTTCTATCAGTTTAAGGGTAGCAACGGGGATAGTTGATTGGCTAAAAATTTGGTCATTGAGCGGGTGGTGGGTTTTGTGGGTCCCAGGTAAACCCACACCTTATGCATTGGTAATCTCCACTTTTTTGGCCACCAAATGTCGAGCGCTCCTTTGCGTACTCCTCATGGGTACAGTCAGGATCCAAGATGTATTTAGGCTTTCCCATCTACGCCATCGTTCTTTTGCGTGGCTGATTGCTGAGGAGAACTTCCATCTCCGTAGAAAGCAATCGACGATAAATCTTCCCGAATGCGATCTAAGAACCATTCGATATCTTTAACTCTGTCTTCTTGTCGATTGGGATTATTCATATAAACAACTGCTTGGCGAACATGATGCATCAACAAGTTGTAGGCCTTTGTATTCTCATAAAAATTCTCTGCAACTGATCCTCGGAGGAGCCCTGCTAATGGATGTATTGAAGGCGGATCAGTAATTGGCCCTCCATGTTCTGGAGTAGTAATGCCATCTAACAGTGCGGATATTGGAGACTTACGAGCCTGGTCCCATCTAGTTACATCTTGCTCAATACCTTCTGGAGAAGAGACATCAACTTTTGGCATTGCTGGAATCGGATTGTTCACCGCTCCAATATTTATTGGGTTTGTAGACAGCTCGCGCATTCGGAAGAGAAAAGCCTCAGAATTCAATTCTTTAAGTGGTCGGATTCCGTTGACCCAGAGCATCCATGGAACGGCACGTACTTCAAAATCTGGATTCCCCACTTCTTTAAGCCTAAGAAGGTAGTTATGTTCCAATTGCTCAAGTGTTGGCTGCAAAAGGTAGGCAGGTGAAACTCCAAGTAACAATGAGAAGTGGATCAATTCCTCTGCGGTTATATGCAGCTTCTCCGATTCCTGCCCACCAATAGCTTTTCCATATGAAGATTCTGATTTCCTCTTAAGCAGTTTAGATAACCTGCGGGCCCCCCAGCGTTGATAATCTGGTTTTTCCCGTAGCGACCCGTCCTCTTCAAAGATGTATGAGTTAACGTTAACAAGCCGTTTGGTTTTCTTAGAGCCAATCTTCTTGAGGTACTCCTCAATCTCCTGGGCCAGGCGAATATCTTCAGCTACAAAATTGCGTAAAACAGAATGCACATTCCATCGAATCATCTCTGTAATTGTTAAATCAATGACTACTGATGGCCTTATTGGTTGCTTCTTTATAAATGGCATCTAACCTCCGTCGAATTTCGACAGACCTCCCGTGCTTTTTTCAAGAAATGAGACTGTTGGCCCAGCACCAACCAGGTGCCACTAAACATAACCAAACTAGTAAGGAATAAACAGTATGTCTTCACTTTTAACCATTCGGCAGGCAGCCGAACGCCTAAGTCTTAGCGAAAGCAAGGTTTACCGCATGACCATTTCGGGGGAACTCCCGGTCCAACGTATTGGGCGGGCAGTGCGAATTCCGGAGTCAGCCATCAATTACCTGGCAGAGCCAAATCCACTTTCACTCCCTGCATATCTAAACGGAGGCAAGAATGAATAACCTGTATGCAAACATCAAACCAATTAAGCCCAAAACATTCATGGAAGCGGTCGCTGGCAGTGGCAAAGGCTATGTAGTGCTCTCATACACATCTGATCCAAGTTCAACCAAATTACTGAGCGAATCATTGAATGCAGCAAGTATGGATGCGATTGTTAATCGCGCAGAAGCACTTTCCAAAAAGTCTCCTGTTTACTTTGGTATCAATCGTCGTGCCACACAATTGGCATTGGGTGAACGTGGTGGGAATGAAGAGGTCGGAAACATCAGCATCATCGGAATGGATATAGATGTGAGTGATCCAAAAAAGCCTGACAAGCATCGTCCACGTACGAAAGAGGAGGCATTAACTCTGCTGGAAGGTTTTGCTCTCAAGCCTTCTTACACACTCTCTTCCGGAAATGGTGTGCATGCCTATTGGGCTCTAGGTGAAGAAATTGTTATCGAAACTGAAGAGCAGCGAAAGGAGGCACAAGAACTAGTTCGTGCTTTCTATCGTGGCTTCGGTGCCTTTGCTTCACCTTATGAGTTTGATGCAACCCATGATTTATCGCGAATGCTACGTTTTCCTGGATCGCTAAATTTTAAGGATAGAGCTAACCCAAAGGTAGTTGAGTTCTTAACTGAAAATCCTGAGCGTCTCTATACAGTTAAGGAAATTCAGGATGCTGGCATTGAGAAGGCAGTTACTCATCCACGGGAATCTCTTGAGAATAAGCAAGGGTTGATGTCAATTGAGAAGGTGCGCAAAGGATGCGCATGGATTAATAACGCAATCGTGAACCCAAAGACAGTGAAGTACTCAGAGTGGTTTGCGCTCGCATCCGTTCTATATTTTGCACCAAATGGAAGGGAGCTTTTCCATGAGTGGTCACGTGAGCACCCTGAATATGACGCAGAAAAGGCGGATGCACTCTTTGATCAAGTAGATCCCGATAAGGCAAAGCGAACTTGCGAAAGTATTGCGACGACTCTTCACGGTGATACGTATTGCAGTCACTGCCCATTTAGTGGTGGTATTCAGTCTCCAGTTGATCTAGGCCTACCTGGTAAGCGTCAGATTGTTGTCAATAGTGGATCTTTACCTGACAAAACTGCACAAGCTTGGGCATCAATATTTGTTTCAAATGAACCAGAGCGAGTCTTTGCGAACCATGCCGGAATCTTGCGTATTAATCCAGGCGACGTTACATGGGATGTATTAGACGGTAAGTCTGCACGTCACGTATTTTCACGTTCTGGCGACTGGGTAAAGGCGACCAAGGATGGATATTCGGCACTCAATCCAGAACAGATTGTGATTGATGACATGCTTGAAACGATTAACCCGCCACTGCCATATCTTCGTAAAGTTACAACTATTCCCGTGATTACAGCGGACGGGAAGTTAGTCAGTGAGTTTGGTTATGACGAAGAATCTGAAATCTATCGAGTTCGTAGCTTGGACTTACGTCGTAGTGATTTAGGTTCAAATTCAAAGTTTAAGACTCCACAGGAGGCAGTGGAATTCATCTTCGGGGACTGTCTCGCAGACTTCCCGTTTGCAACCCAGCAAGATAAAGCACATGCGCTATCGCTCATGCTTCATGACTTTGCACGCAATCTCTTTACTGGACCGTCTCCGTTCTTTCTAATTGACAAACCAATTCACGGAACGGGTGCGACGTTGTTGGCGGGAGTCTTGTGCTATCCAAGTGTTGGACGGATTATTTCTAACAAAGCATTCTCCAAGTCCGATGAAGAAGTACGAAAGCAAATTACATCCCATTTAATGTCCGGTGGAGGACCTTACCTTTATGACAATCTGCCGGATGATGAAGTTATCGATTCCAATGTTCTGGCAAGTGTTGTAACTTCTAACTCAATCAGTGATCGTTTGCTCAATACCAACACTGTCGTGAAGCTCGACAACTTAGGTCCTTGGATTGGTACAGGTAATAACCCTGATTTCGCTGGTCAGATGAAGCGACGAATTCTTCGTATCCGCTTGATTCCGACAACAGCAGATCCATATCTGCGCACGGGTTTCCTTCACGATCCACTTCCTGAATGGATAGCTGAGCACCGTGAGGAACTTGTAGATGCGTGTCTCATGATTGTCATGTCATGGGTAAATGCGGGACGTCCAGCGTGGGGTGGACAGCCTCTTGGAAGCTTTGAATCTTTCTCAAAAGTCATGGGTGGAATCTTGAAGCACGCTGGGTTTGATGGCTTTATGACAAATATGGATTTCCAAAAAGATACTGGGGATTCTGAAGCCGAGATGGTCCGCGAGCTAATCCAAACTTGGTGGAATGAAAAGGCTGATGGAAACTTAAAAGTAACTGAAATTGTTGCCATGGCATCCGCTGCCGACCTAAATATCGAAGACAAATGGTTCGATCACAATGAGAAAACCAGAGTCAGTAAAGCGGGGAAGCTAATGCGCAAGATTCTTGAGCGCCACTTTAGTGTCGATACACCCGATGGTCGGAAGCTAGTTCAGCTCATTCTTGGCGGGGTCAAACACAGCTATCGCCTGAAAGAGAAGTCGGAGGAGTAATTGCAGTGGGAGACATCAGTAACATCGGAAACCATTTTCAGCCAATTTTGGTTCCGGATGTTGCTGATGTTATTCCTTGGACTTTAACGGTACAAAATCAACAAACTTTGTCATCATTG
>JBAXMQ010000077.1:0-15265 GCA_037134215.1 Betaproteobacteria bacterium | reverse complement strand
TGAGACTTGGGCAATAGCGTTGCGATTCGTAAACCGGGTAGGTCAGCGAAGTCCGCCTTGTTGAGTGTCAACAGAATGTACCCATGCTCAATGGCCTGAGCTGCTATCCAAAGATCGTTGTAACGTGCTCGGGTAGAGCGCCCGCTTTGCTTGACGGCTGCCGCCAGTATTCCGAAGGCAGCAGCCGTGTGTTTGGAAACTTCCAAAACCGGACGACTTTCCACTTGGCGTAGGTACGCTGCCCGCATGGAACGAACGGTCGCGTCGGTACATGAATGTACGCCGAAACTGAGCTCTCCGATGGAAATTGCGGATGTGAACACTGGAAGGTCACCTGCGGCCTCTACAACCGCTCGGGTATCCAATTGGTTGGAAGCCAGACCCACCCAAACACAGCTATCAAAAATCATGCCCATGGGTCACGCACCGCGTCACTAAAACCATCTTTACTCTCGTCAAGCCAGGAACTTGCTTGCTGCGGGGTCAGAATTGGAAACACGAGTCCGGCCAACGCTTGAGAGGCTGTCATGGTCTTCTGCGGGGGCGTGATTTGAGCGATCATGGTGTGATTGCGCTCAATGGCGACGGTCTCGCCCTGTGTGGCTACGCGGTCCAGTATTTCGCGGGTATTTCTGGCGAGTTCTGTAGCACTTATGGTTTGCATTGCTTAGCCCCCAAAGAATATGCATCAATACGCATTTTACATGAATTGAGCATATTAACGGGTCTGGTTGGGGAGTATGGCTTGCCATATGGCGATCAACGCCATATACTCTGATACATGGCAATACATCAAACACCGACCCCTAGGCCGACTGCTCGCGTTGGATGGAACAACCGTTCACAGACAGTCACCATGCCTCTGGAATATCGATTCCCAGACTCTGTTCGTGAGGTGTTCATTCGTCGTGAGGGAGAAAGTGTGGTCTTGACACCGCGTCCGACTGATTGGTCTGGCTTCTTTGCGTCAGGCATGACGGCCTCTTCAGACTTCATGGCAGACCGCGAACGCATGCCCATTCAGGAGCGAGCGTTTTGACGGATCAACTGTTCATGCTGGACACTGACACCTGCATTTTCCTCATGCGAGGTGAGTCCCCTGCGCTGGCGGCTCGGGTGCAGTCGGTGCCTCTGCAGCAGCAGGTGATGTCGGCGGTGACGTTTGCCGAGCTGACATATGGTGTGCAGGCCTCGGCGGCCGCGAAGCGAAAACAGAACCAATCGGTTCTCGATAGCTTGGTCTTGCACCTGTCTGTGTTGGACTGGCCTCAAGATGCGGCCAAGCATTACGCTGAGATCCGCACGGACTTGAAGAAACGTGGTGCCCAGCTCGGCGCCGCTGACCTCATGATTGCTGCACATGCGCGAACTATGGGCGCCATAGTTGTCACAAACAATGTGAAAGACTTCGCTCGAGTGAAGGGCCTCGAAGTCGAAAACTGGACCAAGTAGGCAAACTTGGAGTCGACCATGCAGAACGTGATTGGTGTGGTGCTTTGAGCGAGACCTTGGCGCTTGACCGTCCGTTAACCGAAAAAGCCACCTGTCTGTAAGCTAAATGGCGTGGCCTGTCGCAGCTCTCCAGAGAGGCATGCCGACTGAGCCCGCAAAATGTTAAAGTGGCTCTAAACAATTGAAAGCACAACTTGGCAACACCCAACTACGGTTACGAAAAGCGTCAGAAAGAGCTGGCAAAGAAGAAAAAGAAAGAGGAAAAGCTCAAGAACAAGGCGGAGCGCAAGGTGGGTGACGGTCTGCCCGATGCCCCTGATGCGGACGAGGCCGGCAGCCCTGAGGCGGCGCCAGCGCCACAAGCCGGGCTGGACACCTAGCGCCCTCAGGCGGGCTCTTGCAAAATTTTGGCAGCCAATTCGGCCATAGCCCCTGTGCTGTGGTCGTTTGGCACTATCATTTTTGATGTTTCGTACTGTTTGAAGTTGCGGCGCATGGATTGCAGGTAGACCGGGTCGTAGTGCAGGGTGAGCAGTTCCTGCACCACCGGCTCGATGTTTCCGGCGCGCACCGATGCCTGCCAGGCCTGCACCACGGCCTTGCCCCTGAATTCAGTCAACACCTGCAGCCGATCACAAAAGTGGTCGCCGTCCTGCACAAAAAAGGCGTAGTCCTCCATCAGCAAGGCCACACGTTGCGCATCGGGCAGCACCAGGTTCAGGCATGGGCTTTGCCGCATGGCGTCAATCAGCGCGGTGGGCACGGCCACATTGCCCACCTTTTTGCTTTCGCTCTCGATGTAAACCGGCCGGGCCGGGTCTAGGCGGCGCAGGGCGTCCCAGATCAGGGTGTCGAAGCGCTTTTGCGTTGGCTGCGGCACGCCAGGAATAGCCCCCAGCACCGAGCTGCGGTGATTGGCCAGCCCTTCCAGGTCAATCACCTGGGCGCCGGCCTGCGCCAGCGCCTGCAGCAGTCGGGTTTTGCCCGAGCCGGTGGTGCCGCAGACCACGCGCCAGTCCAGCGTGGCCACGCGGCGGGCAGTGTCTTGCACCATGGCGGCCCGAAAGGCCTTGTAGCCACCCTCCAGCAGCGTCACCCTAAAGCCGATTTGGTCCAGGATGAGCGACAGCGCGCCGCTGCGTTTGCCGCCGCGCCAGCAGTAGGTGAGGGGTTGCCATTCTTTGCCGGTGCTCAGCAGCTCACGCTCGATGTGGGCCGCAATGTTGCGCGCGGCCAGGGCGGCACCGCGCTTTTTGGCTTCAAAGGGGTTCACCTGCTTGTACAGGGTGCCGATGGCATGCCGTTCAGCGTCGTTCAGGGTGGGCCAGTTCACCGCGCCCGGCAGGTGGTCTTCTTGAAACTCGGCTTCGCTGCGGGCGTCGATCACGGCGTCAAACTGGTGCAGCCGACCCAGGGCCTGCTCCGCGCTCAGGGTCACCAGGCTCACTGGAGCAGCTTTCGCAGGCTTGGCCAGACATTGCCCAGCATGATGGGGTGAGCCTCTTC
Organism: Betaproteobacteria bacterium; assembly: GCA_037134215.1. Classification (GTDB taxonomy): domain Bacteria; phylum Pseudomonadota; class Gammaproteobacteria; order Burkholderiales; family Burkholderiaceae_C; genus Rhodoferax. The sequence continues at coordinate 12,307 of JBAXMQ010000077.1, read as the reverse complement.
TTTGGGGTGTATGCGGTCGGCCTGAAACATCTTCGTGGGGTCCGGCCCGTCGCCCACGCCGGCCAGCAAAAAGGGCACCAGCGCCGCCTTGTTGGCCTTGGCCACGGTGGCGAACAGGGTGGCGAAACGCTCGGCATAGTCCCGGCCGTAGTTGGGCGGCACCTGCATGCCCACCAACAGAACCTTCGCGCCGGCTTGCTGCGCGGCCCTTGTCATCTGGGTGAGGTTGTCTTCGGTCAGGCTCAGCGGCAGGCCCCGCAGTGCGTCATTGCCACCCAGCTCGATGATCACATGGCTGGGCCGGTGCTGGGTCAGCAGCACGTTCAGCCGAGAGCGGCCCCCGGAGGTGGTGTCGCCGCTGATGCTGGCGTTGACCACCACCACATTGCGTTGTTCGGCTTTGAGTCGATCCTCAAGCAGCGCCACCCAGCCTGTGCCACGTTTGAGGCCATACTCGGCACTGAGCGAGTCGCCCATCACCAAAATGGTCTGTTTCGCCGCGCTCGCTGTGGTTGTGCCAGCGGCAAAGGCAGGCCAGGATGCCCCCACACCGGCCCCAGCCAGCGCAAGCGCGATAAAGTGTCGTCGGTACAAAGAAAGCCCCATGTCTGATTCAATTATTTCGGTCGAGCATCTGTTCAAGTCGGTGACCGACTCTACCGGCACCCTCGACATTCTGCGCGATATCGATTTTGCGCTGAATCCGAAGGAAACCGTGGCCATCGTCGGCGCATCCGGCTCTGGCAAGAGTACCCTGCTGTCCATCATGGCAGGCCTGGACACACCCACCCGTGGCACGGTCCGGCTGGCCGGGCAGGACCTGTTTGCCCTGGACGAGGACGCGCGTGCCGGTTTACGGGCGCAAAAAGTCGGGTTTGTGTTTCAGAGTTTCCAGTTGCTGGGCAACCTGACGGCGCTTGAGAATGTGATGCTGCCGCTGGAACTGGCAGGGCGCCGCGATGCCCGCCAGGCCGCCACCGCCATGCTGGGCCGGGTAGGGCTGGCCGAGCGGCTGCGCCACTACCCGCGTGTGCTGAGTGGTGGCGAACAGCAGCGCGTGGCCCTGGCCCGGGCCTTTGTGTTGCAACCGGCCCTGCTGCTGGCCGACGAGCCCACCGGCAGCCTGGATTTCGCCACCGGCGAAAAGGTGATGGAGTTGATGTTTGCTCTGAACCAGGAGCAGGGCACCACCCTGGTGCTGGTCACCCACGATCGCGCCATCGCCAGCCGTTGTGCCCGCTGCATCACCATCGAGGCGGGTCGAGTTTTGGGTAGCTAGTCGGCACTGGCATTGTTGCGATTTGTGCAATAGGGGAGGGGGCTTTGGTTGGCGAGCTGCGGGCGCCGACGGCATGCCGCCGCTCGTGTCCCTCCGCCCTACGGGCTCCTTCCTTGACCTCGCCGCGACATACCATCGGCCCCCGCAGCAGGCGCGACAGTTGGCGAACTGGGGGGCACCGGTAAGCCGGATTGCCAGAACAGGGATAGACCCGTGCCTCTTTGCACGGCTTACCAACCACCGCGCCAGATCAGGGTGGTGGGGCGTTCGGCGCAGCGGCATCAAGGAGGAGCCCGTAGGGCGGGGGACAGCCGCGGAGCCGAATGCCCCGCCGCCCTGATCCTGCAAACAAAGGCCTGTTACCAGCCGACGAACTCACCATCAGTTCGCTTTGACCGCGATCCCCTTGAACTCGCCACTGGCGATGCGCTTTTGCCACTCGGCCGGGCCGGTGATGTGCGCGCTGGTGCCGCCGGCATCCACCGCCACCGTGACCGGCATGTCGACCACCTCGAACTCGTAGATCGCTTCCATGCCCAGATCAGCAAAACCGACCACCTTGGCGGTTTTGATCGCCTTGCTCACCAGGTAGGCGGCGCCGCCTACAGCCATCAGGTAGGCGCTATGGTGTTTGCGGATGGCCTCGATTGCCACCGGGCCGCGCTCGGCCTTGCCGATCATCGCAATCAGGCCGGTGTCGCGCAGCATCATCTCGGTGAAGCCGTCCATGCGGGTGGCGGTGGTGGGGCCGGCCGGGCCCACGGCCTCGCCCTGTACCGGGTCGACCGGGCCGACGTAGTAGATGACGCGGTTGGTGAAATCCACCGGCAGCTTGTCGCCGCGCGCCAGCATGTCCTGGATGCGCTTGTGGGCGGCGTCCCGGCCGGTCAGCATTTTGCCGTTCAGCAGCAAGGTGTCGCCGGGCTTCCAGCTGGCCACCTCTTGCGGCGACAGTGTGTCGAGGTTGACCTTTTTGCTCTTGACATAGTCGGGCGTCCAGGCCACGTTGGGCCACAGGTCCAGCGAAGGCGGGTCCAGGTAGACCGGGCCGCTGCCGTCCAGCACAAAGTGGGCATGGCGGGTGGCGGCGCAGTTGGGGATCATGGCCACTGGCTTGCTGGCGGCGTGGGTGGGGTACATCTTGATCTTGATGTCGAGCACCGTGGTCAGGCCGCCCAGTCCCTGGGCGCCGATGCCCAGCGCATTGACCTTTTCATAAAGTTCCAGGCGCAGCGCCTCGGTCTGGCTCAAAGCCGCGCCAGCACTGGCCTTGGCCTGCAGCTGGTACATGTCCAGGTCGTCCATCAGGCTTTCCTTGGCCATGAGCACGGCTTTTTCGGCAGTGCCGCCGATGCCGATGCCCAGCATGCCGGGCGGGCACCAACCCGCGCCCATGGTGGGGACGGTCTTCAGCACCCAGTCCACCACCGAGTCGCCAGGGTTGAGCATCACCAGTTTGCTCTTGTTCTCGCTGCCGCCGCCCTTGGCCGCCACCGTCACCTCCAGCGTGTCGCCGGGCACGATTTCGGTAAAGATCACCGCCGGCGTGTTGTCCTTGGTGTTCTTGCGCGCGAACTCCGGGTCGGCCACGATGCTGGCGCGCAAGGTGTTGTCCGGGTGGTTGTAGGCGCGGCGCACGCCCTCATTGATGGCGTCGTCCAGCCCGCCGGTGAAGCCCTCCAGACGCACATTCATGCCGAGTTTGAGGAATACATTCACGATGCCCGTGTCCTGGCAGATCGGCCGGTGACCCGTGGCGCTCATCTTGCTGTTGGTCAGGATCTGCGCAATGGCATCCTTGGCCGCTGCACTTTGCTCACGTTCGTAGGCGCGGGCCAGGTGGGCAATGTAGTCGGCGGGGTGGTAGTAGCTGATGTACTGCAGGGCGGCGGCGACGGACTCGATCAGATCGTCCTGGCGAATGGTGCTCATGGGGGTGCAATGCCTTAAGTTTCAGGGGCGTGGGTTGGGTGACAATACGGTCGAGTTTAACGAGGCCGCCCCAACTGCCGCTGACTGCGGCGACCATGTCACCATGCTCAAATCTATCGCACGCACCGCCAATGAGTTTGTCAATGCCCAATCTCTGGGCGGCCTGCTGCTGGCATTGGCCGCCGTAGCCGCCTTGGCGCTTAGCAACTCCCCGTGGTCAGAGGCGTACCAGCATTTTTTGCAAATACCCGGTGAAGTTCGCGTTGGCGCCGACTGGCTGCTGTTGTCAAAGCCCCTGCTGGTCTGGGTCAACGACCTCTGGATGGCGGTTTTCTTTTTCCTGGTGGGCTTGGAGATCAAGCGCGAGTTGCTCGACGGTGAGTTGGCTTCCAAGGCGCAGGCCCTGCTGCCCGCCGGGGCTGCAGTGGGCGGCATGGTGCTGCCCGCGGCCATTTACGTCGCGTTCAACTGGGGCGACCCCGTGGCCTTGCGCGGCTGGGGCATCCCCATGGCCACCGACATTGCCTTTGCGCTGGGGATCTTGCTGCTGCTGGGCAGTCGGGTCCCGGCCTCGCTCAAGGTGTTTTTGACGGCGGTGGCCATCATTGATGACCTGGGCGCCATTTTGGTGATCGCTTTTTTCTACACCGCCGACCTGTCCCCCACGATGTTGATGGCAGCCGGCCTGGGCGGCTTGGTGCTGCTGGCCATGAACCGCTGGCGTGTTATGGCGGTGGGTCTCTATGCCATTGTGGGGCTGGTGGTGTGGGTGTGTGTGCTCAAGTCTGGCATCCACGCCACGCTGGCCGGGGTGGTGACTGCGCTGGCGATCCCGATCGCGGATGGGCGGGGTGGCTCGCCGCTGCGGCGTGCCGAGCATGCCCTGCACCCTTGGGTGGCTTACCTGGTGCTGCCGGTGTTTGCCTTTGCCAATGCGGGTGTGGCGCTTGATGGCGTGACGCTGGGCACACTGCTGCAATCGGTGCCGCTTGGGATTACGCTGGGTTTGCTGCTGGGCAAGGCGGCCGGTGTGTTTGGTTCATCCTGGTTGTTGATTCGGTGGGGCGGCGCGCGCTTGCCGGCTGGCAGCAGCTGGGGCCAGTTCCTGGGTGTGTGCGTGCTGTGCGGTGTGGGGTTCACCATGAGCCTGTTTATCGGCTCCCTGGCGTTCGAGGGTGCTGGTGCCATGTACGAGGCACAGGTCAAACTTGGCGTGCTGCTGGGTTCGCTGGTCAGCGGTGTGGCCGGGGTGCTGGTCTTGCTGGCCCACCGGGTGCCAGCCACGCCGCAAGACGCGACGCGCTAGCGCGTCTGCCGCCTTGGCTCAGTGGGTGTCAGGCGCCTGATGGGTCATCAGGCGGTCGGTGTAAGCAATGGCCATGGCTGACAGCAAGAAAGTGACGTGGATGGCGGTTTGCGCAATCAACACCTTCTCGTCGTAGTTGGCGGCATTGATGAAGGTTTTGAGCAGGTGGATGGAACTGATGCCGATGATGGCCGTGGCCAGCTTGACCTTGAGGACCGACGCGTTCACATGGCTCAACCATTCGGGCTGGTCAGGGTGGCCTTCGAGATCCATTCGGCTGACAAAGGTCTCATAACCGCCCACGATGACCATGATGAGCAGGTTGGAGATCATCACGACGTCAATCAGCGCCAGCACCACCAGCATGATGATGGTCTCATTGAGGCCTGTGGTGACCGATGTTTCCTTGTAGCCGATGCTCGAGATCAAGGCCTGTAGCGCGGTCTGGCTGCCAAAGGCGGCTTCCAGCAGGTGCACCAACTCGACCCAGAAGTGAAACACGTACACACCCTGCGCCGCGATCAGGCCGAGGTAAAGGGGCAGTTGCAGCCAGCGGCTGGCAAAAATGAAGCTGGGTAGCGGGCGCATGCGGCGGGGTTTGGAGCGGGCGTCGGGCGTCATGGTGCATCCTTGGTTTGGCCGGCCGCATTGTAGGATGTCAGATATGTCCCTGGCTGGCGTAAGTTTCGGGCCAGTCAGTGGCTTGTAAGTGCGCAAGCCGACAGTTGCGCCCGTTCCAGAATGATTACTGCAGGAGACAAGCCCATGAGTGAACCGACATCCGCCATTGAATCCGTGCTGGTTGAAAATCGTGTTTTTCACCCCAGCGATGCCATGGTCCAAGGTGCTCGCATCTCCGGCATGGCGGGCTACGAGGCCCTGTGCGCCGAAGCCGGGGCTGATTTTGAGGGCTTCTGGGCCCGCCTGGCCCGCGAGAATGTGCTTTGGTCCAAGCCCTTCACCCGCACGCTGGACGAGTCGCAGGCCCCTTTCTACAAGTGGTTTGACGATGGCGAGCTCAATGCCTCTGCCAACTGCCTTGACAGGCACATGGGCACGCCGAATGAGCACAAGACGGCTGTGATCTTCGAGGCCGATGATGGGGCGGTCACCAAGACCACTTACCGCGAGCTGCTCGATCGGGTGAGCCAGTTTGCCAATGCGCTCAAGGCCCACGGCATCCAAAAAGGGGATCGGGTGCTGGTCTACATGCCGATGACGCTCGAAGGCGTGATCGCGATGCAGGCCTGTGCCCGCATTGGCGCCACGCACAGCGTGGTGTTCGGCGGCTTCTCGGCCAAGGCGCTGCAAGAGCGCATCATCGATGCCGGCGCGGTGGCGGTGATCACGGCCAATTACCAGATGCGCGGCGGCAAGGAGTTGCCGCTCAAGGCCATCGTGGACGAGGGCCTGGGCCTGGGCGGCTGCGAGTCCATCAAAAACGTGTTTGTCTACGAACGCACCGCGACGGCTTGCAACATGGTGGCCGGCCGCGACCTGACCTTTGCCCAGGCGCTGGCTGGCCAGAGCACGGACTGCGCGCCCGTTCCTGTGGGGGCCGAGCACCCGCTGTTCATCCTCTACACCTCGGGCTCCACCGGCAAGCCCAAGGGCGTGCAGCATGCCACCGGCGGCTTTGTGCTGTGGTCCAAGCTGACGATGGACTGGACCTTCGACCTGCGCGGCGACGATGTGTTTTGGTGCACGGCAGACATCGGCTGGATCACCGGCCATGCCTATGTGGCCTATGGCCCTTTGGCGGCCGGTGCCACCCAAATCATTTTTGAGGGCGTACCCACCTACCCCAACGCAGGGCGGTTCTGGCAGATGATCGAGCGCCACAAGTGCAGCATCTTCTACACCGCGCCCACCGCCATCCGCTCGCTGATCAAGGCGGCCGAGGCGGACGAGAAAGTGCACCCGGCCCGCTCGGACCTGAGTTCACTGCGCATTCTGGGTTCGGTGGGCGAGCCCATCAACCCCGAGGCCTGGATGTGGTACTACCGCCATGTGGGCGGTGAGCGCTGCCCCATCGTCGACACCTTTTGGCAGACCGAGACGGGCGGCCACATGATCACGCCGCTGCCGGGTGCGACACCCCTGGTGCCAGGCAGTTGCACGCTGCCCCTGCCGGGCATCATGGCGGCCATCGTCGATGAGTCGGGCCGGGATGTGCCCCATGGCTCGGGCGGCCTGCTGGTCATCAAGCGCCCCTGGCCTTCCATGATCCGCACCATCTGGAATGACCCCGAACGTTTCAAGAAGAGCTACTTCCCCGAGGAAATGGGCGGCAAGCTTTACCTGGCGGGCGACGGTGCCGTGCGCAGCGCCGACCGTGCGTACTTCCGCATCACGGGCCGCATCGACGATGTGCTGAATGTGTCAGGCCACCGCATGGGCACCATGGAAATCGAGTCCGCTCTGGTGGCCAAGACTGACCTGGTGGCCGAGGCCGCCGTGGTGGGCCGGCCCGACGACCTGACCGGTGAGGCGATCTGCGCGTTTGTGGTGCTCAAGCGACCGATGCCCACCGGGGACGAGGCCAAGCTCATTGCCAAACAGCTGCGCGACTGGGTGGCCAAGGAAATCGGCCCGATTGCCAAGCCGAAGGACATCCGCTTTGGAGAGAATTTGCCAAAGACCCGCTCCGGCAAAATCATGCGCCGGCTGTTGCGCTCTTTGGCCAAGGGTGAAACCATCACCCAAGACACCTCTACCCTGGAAAACCCGGCGATCCTGAGCCAGTTGGGCCAGGCTTACTGACCGGCTTGAGCCAGGGTTTGGTCAGCGGCTCGATGAGCCGCGTTACTGGCTGAGTATCCAAGCGGCCAGTTTTTTCGCATCGGCGTCATTGACCTGCGGGTTGGCGGGCATGGGGATCGCGCCCCAGACGCCCGATCCGCCTTTGATGATCTTGCCGGCCAGCAGCTCGACCGCATCTTTGTTGGCCTCGTATTTTTTGGCGATCTCTTTGTAGGACGGGCCGACCAGTTTGCGTTCGACGGCGTGGCAGGCCATGCAGTTTTTGGTGTTGGCCAGCGCCTGGTCAGCCCAGGTCGGCGTAGCGATAGAGGCAGCTGTCAATAAGAGGTAGGCCGAGCGCTTCAACATGTTTTTTCTCTAAGAGTCTGTCAGATAAAGGGGCTAACCTGCATTGTACGGATGATGTTTCATCAACGCCCGCGGTGGGGCTGTCACTGAATCAAGGTGTTGCATGTACCTGCTCGGGATTGGCCTTGTGTTTCTGGCGTTGAAGGTGTCCGCCCTCAGCCCGGTGGCGGCGTGGAGCTGGTGGTGGGTTCTGTCGCCGTTTGGCGCAGCGGTGCTGTGGTGGGCTTGGGCCGATGCCTCCGGCTACACCCAGCGTCGGGCCAAGCGCCGCGAAGACGCCCGCAGGCAGGCCATTGTTGACCGTCATCGCAAGGCCCAGGGCTTGCCGCGGGACAGGGGCCGGCGCTGAGGCCCTTGCCCTGCTGCGGCGGCCGCGCACTCAGTAGTTGTCGAGCACCGCGCCTTTGCTCGCGGTGGAGGCATTGAAGGCGAACTTGGCTTGCACACCCCGTGTGTAGCGCGGAGCTGGCGCGGTCCAGCTGGCGCGACGGCGCGCAATGACCTCGTCGCTGACATTGAGTTGGAGCAGCAGTTGGTGTGAGTCGATGGTGATGGCATCGCCTTCCTCGATCAGCGCGATCAGCCCGCCCACTGCCGCTTCCGGTGCCACGTGGCCCACCACCATGCCCCATGTGCCGCCCGAAAAGCGGCCGTCTGTGATGAGGCCCACCGATTCGCCCAGGCCCTGGCCCACCAGCGCGCCGGTCGGTGCCAGCATCTCGGGCATGCCAGGACCGCCCTTGGGGCCCAGGTAGCGCAAGACCATGACGTCGCCCGGCACAATTTTGTTGGCCAGGATGGCGGCCAATGCGGACTGCTCGTCGTCGAACACGCGCGCTGGGCCGGTCATGACCGGGTTTTTCAACCCCGTGATCTTGGCCACACAGCCCTCGGGGCTGAGGTTGCCTTTGAGAATCGCCAGGTGGCCCTGCACATACATCGGGTCGCCGATGGGGCGAATCACGTCCTGGTCGGCGCGCGGGGCGTCGGGAATGTCTTTCAGCACCTCGGCAATGGTCTGGCCGGTGATGGTGATGCAGTCGCCGTGCAGCAGACCGGCGGCGAGCAGGGTCTTCATGACCTGCGGAATACCACCCGCGCGGTGCAAGTCCACCGCCAGGTACTTGCCACTGGGCTTGAGGTCGCACAGCACCGGTGTCTTGAGGCGCACCCGCTCAAAGTCCTCAATCGTCCACTCGACCCCGGCGGCATGCGCAATGGCCAAAAAGTGCAGCACGGCGTTGGTGGAGCCGCCGGTGGCCATGATCACGGCCACCGCGTTCTCGATGGACTTGCGCGTCACAATGTCGCGCGGCTTGATGTCCTTGCGGATGGCCTCCACCAAGACCTTGGCCGACTCCCGGGCCGAGTTGAGCTTTTCGTCGTGCGGGTTGGCCATGGTGCTGGAGTAGGGCAGCGAGATGCCCAGCGCCTCGAAGGACGAGGACATGGTGTTGGCGGTGTACATGCCGCCGCAGGAGCCGGTGCCCGGGATGGCGCGGCGTTCAATTTCCAGCAGGTCAGCGTCGCTGAGTTGGCCGGCCGCGTTCTGGCCCACGGCTTCGAACACGCTGACGATGTTCAGGTCTCGGCCCTGGTAGTGCCCCGGCAGGATGGTGCCGCCGTAGACGTAAATGGCTGGCACATTGGCGCGCAGCATGCCCATCAGGCCGCCGGGCATGTTTTTGTCGCAGCCGCCCACCACCACCACGCCGTCCATCCATTGGCCCTGCACACAGGTCTCGATGCAATCCGAGATGACTTCGCGGCTGACCAGCGAGTACTTCATGCCCTCAGTCCCCATGGCCATGCCATCCGAGATGGTGGGCGTGCCAAACACCTGGGCGTTGCCGCCAGCCTCTTCTATGCCGGCAATCGCTGCGTCGGCGAGCTTTTGCAGGCCCGAGTTGCAGGGCGTGATGGTGCTGTGGCCGTTGGCCACGCCCACCATGGGTTTTTTGAAATCGTCGGCCTCGTAGCCCATGGCGTAGTACATCGAGCGGTTCGGCGCGCGCGATTTGCCCTCGGTGATGTTTTTGCTGCGCGAGTTGATGGCATGCACCGGGATTACTTTGGAGTCGCTCATGGCTGAAAGGGCTGGGACGGTTGAGGTGGCCGGATTTTAGCCTTCGACGTCGGGCCGGACGCTTGGCCAGAGCGCCACGAAGGCAGGCACAATGGCGCCATGCTGACGCATCCTTCCATCAACCCGGTGGCGCTCCAACTCGGGCCCTTGGCTGTGCACTGGTACGGCCTCACCTACCTGGCGGCCTTTGGCCTCTTCATGGTCTTGGGCTTGCGGCGCCTGCGCCACGAGCCATTCGCCTCCCTGACCGGGTCGCAAGCCTGGTCGCGGCAAGACGTGGAGGACATCCTGTTCCTGGGGGTCATGGGCGTGGTGGCTGGCGGCCGCTTGGGCTACTGTCTGTTTTACAAGCCCGCCTACTACCTGGCGCATCCGCTGGAGGTGCTGGCGGTCTGGCAGGGCGGCATGAGTTTTCACGGCGGCATGCTGGGCGTGATCGTGGCCATGCTCTGGTTCGCCCGCTCGCGCGGCAGGCCCCTGCTTCAAGTCGCCGATTTTGTGGCGCCCTGTGTGCCGACCGGGCTGGCAGCGGGACGGGTGGGCAACTTCATCAATGGCGAACTGTGGGGCCGCCTCAGCAGCCCCGACCTGCCGTGGGGCATGGTGTTTAGGGGCGCGGGTGGGCTGCCGCGTCATCCCTCACAGGTCTACCAGTTTTTGCTGGAGGGGCTCTTGCTTTTTGTGTTGCTTTGGCTCTATGCACGCCGACCCCGCGCGCGCGGGGCGGTTGCGGCAGCCTTTCTGGTGGGCTACGGAGTGCTCCGCTTCGTGGCGGAGTTCTTTCGCGAGCCCGATGCCCATTTGGGACTGCTGTCGCTCGGCATGAGCATGGGCCAGTGGTTGTGCGTGCCCATGGTGGTGGGCGGCGCCGGTCTTTGGTGGTTTGTGAATCGCAAGCCCTTGACCGTCAAATAGGCATCCAGGCCACGCGGCTATTGAGGGATATGCTATAAAAAAAAGAGCGAAATTGCTGAAGTTCGTGATAGTTTGAAAACAACGAGGAGACAACGGTGACGAATTCATCTGAAATTTTGGCCAGCCGCCGTGCTGTGCTGCGTCTGGCCGCTGCGGCCGGCGTGATCTCACTGCCACTGGCGGCACGCGCGCAATCGGCCTGGCCGACCAAGCCGGTGACGCTGGTCGTGCCCTTCCCGGCCGGCGGCGGCACCGATGCCTTTGCCCGGCCGCTGTCGGCCCAGTTTGCCAAACAGACCGGCAAGACCATGGTGATTGACAACCGCGGCGGCGCTGGCGGCACGCTGGGTGCTGGTGTGGCAGCCAAGGCGGCGCCTGACGGTTACACCCTGTTCATGGGCGCGGTGCACCACGCCATTGCGCCGTCCATGTACCCCAAGCTGGACTACGACATCGAGAAGGATTTCATTCCGCTCGCTTTGATGGCCAATGTGCCCCAGGTTCTCGTGGTCAACCCCAAAAGCGTCTCGGGCGATTTCAAGGCCTTTTTGGCACAGCTCAAGGCCAATCCCGGCCGCCTCAACTACGGCTCGGCAGGCACAGGCACATCCCACCACTTGGCGGGGGAACTGTTCAAGCAGCAGACCGGGACCTTCATCACCCACATCCCCTACACCGGCGCGGGTCCCGCCCTGCGCGACCTGATCAGCGGCCAGGTGGACATGATGTTTGATGGCCTGGGTTCGTCGGCGGGTCACATCAAGGGCGGGCGCATCAAGGCGCTGATGGTGTCGGGCCTCAAACGCAACCCGGCCTTCCCCGACGTGCCTTGCGCGGCCGAACTGGGTCTGCCGGACTACACCGTGACCACCTGGTATGGCCTGTGGACACCCAAGGGCACGCCAGCCGATGTGCAGGCCCGCATCCTGGAGGAAATCCGCCGTGCCGCGGCCACCGACGAGCTCAAAGCCATCTGGGCGAGCAACGGGGCCGATTTCGGCAGCCAGTCGCCAGCGCAGTTTGGCAGCTTTGTCAGCGCCGAAATCAAGCGTTGGGCGGCCGTGGTGAAGGCGTCGGGCGCCAAGCTCGACTAGGCGTTGCCCGGGGCATGCAGGCCGGCATTGTCTTGGCGCGGCAGGGCGCTGTGGCGCGGGTGACGCTGAGCCACCCCGCGCGCTTCAATGCCATGACGCGTCAGATGTGGCGCGACCTGCGCCGCGTCTTTGTCGATCTGTCCCAGCAGAACAGCCTGCGCTGCGTGCTGGTGAGCGGGGAGGGCGCCCATTTTTGCGCCGGCGGTGACATCTCTGAATACCCGGCGTTCCGATTCGAGCCAGATAGCCTGCGCCAGTTTCATGAGGGTGAGGTGTGGCCAGCGTTGCAGGCCATGCTGGATTGCGATGTGCCGGTGGTGGCGCAAATTGCGGGCAACTGCATGGGCGCTGGCCTGGAGATTGCCAGTTGTTGCGACCTGCGATTGGCAGCGGCTAGCGCCCGCTTTGGTGCGCCGATTGCGCGACTGGGTTTCCCGATGGCGCCGCGCGAGGCGGCGCTGGTGGCCCGCGAAGCCGGCCTGCTGACGGCGCGGGAAATGCTGCTGGAAGCGGCTGTGCTGGATGCCCATCAGATGCTGTCGCGTGGATTTTTGAACCGGGTGCTGGCCGATGAGGCGCTGGCC
>JBAXMQ010000076.1:0-15746 GCA_037134215.1 Betaproteobacteria bacterium | reverse complement strand
AGCTCGGTGGCTTTTTCCACCAGCCAGTCCATGCGCTCATTGGCCGGCATGCCCACCGCCAGTGTCACTGACCGCTGCGCCGCCCGGTCCAGTGGCTGATGGGCGCCGATGCGCACCTGCACGTCGCTGCGGCCCATCTGCGTCACGGTGGCCGCAAACTCGCCGCCCTCGCCGTTGAACAACGTCAGCGCCTGGCCCGGCTGCAGCCGCAGCACCTGCACATGGCGCGCCGCCTGCGCCGGCAGGCTCAGCAAGGCATCGGGCTGCAGCGATGCCGGGCAATAAAAACGAGGCATGGCGGGTAATGCTATTTAAAAAATAGCAAACAATGCTTGCTGGACGTGGCCTGGGGCCTGATTTGACTCATCTCTTGGTCAGACCCGGCCAAAGGCGTAGCCATTGGCGGCGGTTACGCCTTCGAGCTGGTCCAGCAGCCGCAACAGCGGTTTGAGCTCGCGGTAGCGGCCGCAGGTGGCGCGGATGTAGGCCATGAAGCGCGGCGTGTCGGCCAGGTACTGCGGCTTACCGTCGCGCAACGTCAGTCGGGCAAAAATGCCGGCCACCTTGAGGTGGCGTTGCAACCCCATCCACTCCACGCCGCGGTAAAACTCACCAAAATCATCGCCCACCGGCAGCCCGGCCCGGCGGGCCCGCTCCCAGTAGCGCACCGTGATGTCCAGGCAAAAGTCTTCGTCCCAGCTCAGGAAGGCGTCGCGCATCAGGCTGGCCACGTCGTAGGTGATCGGGCCGTACACCGCGTCCTGAAAATCCAGCACCCCCAGCCGGTCGCCCGCAACCATCAGGTTGCGCGGCATGAAGTCGCGGTGCACATAAACGCTGGGCGCGCTCAGGTTCTGCGCCATGATGGTGGCAAAGGCGGTGTGCAGCGTGGTTTGCTGGGCGGCATCCAGCGTCAGGCCGCGGTGCTGGCCCAGGTACCACTCGGGGAACAGCCCCAGTTCGCGCTTCAGCAGCGCCAGGTCATAGGGCGGCAGCACATCGGGTTTTGAGGCGGTCTGCCAAGCCACCAGGGCGTCAACCGCCTGCAGGTACAGGCCCAGATTGGCCTGCGGCTGGCCCGGGTCGATGGCCTGCATCATGGTCTGTGTGCCCAGGTCGCTCAGCATCATGAAGCCGTTGGGCTCGTCCCAGGCCAACACCTGGGGCGCCAGCAGGCCAGCCCACTGCATCAGCTGTGCCACTTTCACAAACGGACGGCAATCTTCTTTGAGCGGCGGCGCGTCCATGATGATGCGGCTGCCGGCGGTGCTGTCAATGCGCAGGTAGCGCCGAAAACTGGCGTCGGCCGAGGCCAGCCGGACCGAGTTGGCGTCCAGCCCCTGCGCGCCGGCCAGACCGGTCAGCCAGTGCTGGAACGCGCGCTCGCGCTGCGGGTCGGTCCAAAGCGGCGGCGTGGGCAAGGCTGGGGGGGCATTGGCAGGGCTCATGGATAATCCATTCTACAAAGCCGTGCCGCTCGCGGCCGCGTTTGATCCGCCTTTATTCCCGCCCCTGCCGCCGATGCCACCGATGCCGCACGATCCCCCGCACCGGCCCCGGCGTGCCCGGGATCGGTGCGGCCTCGGACTGGCCTGGGCGCTGGCCTGGGCGCTGGCCGCTGTCGACCCGGTGGCGGCCCAGTCGGTGGTGGCGCCGGAGCCGGTTGGCGCGCCGACCGAGCCTGGTCTGCAACTGACCGGAAGCACCAGCCTGCAAGACGCCATCGCGCCAGCCACGCGCGCCGCCTTGCCGACCTTTGTGTCAGGAGAACACCTGTATGGTCGCCCGGACCTGGAGTTGGTGATAGACGGGGACGCCCGGTTGCGACGAGGCGACATGCTGATCCGGGCCGATCGGCTGGAATACGACCAGCCTGAAGACCAGGCGCGCGCGCGCGGCCAGGTCCGCATCAACCGCGGCGGCAATGTTTACGAAGGCCCGCTGCTGGAATTGCGGCTGGATTCATTTGAGGGATTTTTCATCCAGCCCAGCTACCAGTTGCGCAGCAACGATGTGCATGGCGAGGCAGAGCGGGTGGATTTTCTTGACGAGCGTCGGGCGGTGATTCGCAACGGTAATCTGACCACCTGCACCCGTCAGCCCGGGCCTGGCTGGCTGCCGGATTGGCTGCTGAGTGCTGCATCGATCCAGATCGACACCGAAGAGGACGTGGGCTTCGCCCAGGGCGCGGTGCTGAGCTTCATGCAGGTGCCGCTGCTGCCGATACCTTACCTGAGCTTTCCATTGAGCGGCCGGCGCAAGTCGGGGTTTTTGCCGCCGACACCCGGGATCGACAACGTCAACGGCGTGGAGCTGTCCGTGCCCTATTACTGGAATATCGCCCCCAACCGCGACGCCACCCTGACCCCGACCTTGATGAGCAAGCGCGGCGTCAACCTGGCCACCGAGTTCCGTTACCTGGAAGCGGACTACAGCGGCGAGCTGCGCTGGGACCTGATGCCCGATGACCCCCTGCGTAACCTGACACGTTGGGGCTTGGCGGCCAGGCACAGCGGCACCCTGGCCCGGCCGTTCGGCGCCGGCAGCATGGCGCTGGGTGTGTCCCTGAACCGGGTCAGCGACGACAACTATTGGCGCGATTTCACCCGCGCCTCCAGCACCCTGACCCAGCGCCTGCTGGCCAATGACGCGACCTTGAGCTGGTCCGACGGGGCTTTTTCCAACAGACTGCGCACCCTGAAATGGCAGACCCTGCAGGACCCCACCGCACCCATCGTGCCGCCCTACGACCGGCTGCCACAGCTGGCCAGCCGCTACCAGCGCAGCGACATCGTGGCCGGCCTGAACCTGGTGGTCGACGCCGATTACACGCGCTTCCAGTCGGAGCCGGTGTTCACCGGTCAGCCCAATGGCGAACGGGCCTTTACGGCGCTGCAGCTGGCACGACCCTGGCTGATGCCGGGCGGCTTCATCACGCCCAAGCTGCAACTGCACGCCACCGGCTACCAGTTCGATACGCCGCTGACCGATGGTGCCACCGCGGCCACCCGTCTGGTGCCGACGCTGAGCCTGGACTCCGGACTGGTGTTCGAACGCGACACACAGTTGCTGGGCCGCAGCCTGCTTCAGACGCTGGAGCCGCGCGCCTTCTATGTCAACACGCCGTTTCGCGACCAAAGCCGCTTGCCCAATTACGACTCGGGCGCCAACGACTTCAGCTTTGCCACCATCTTCACCGAGAACCCCTATGTCGGCAATGACCGCATTGCCGACAACAACCTGCTCACACTGGGCGTGACCAGCCGGCTGCTGAACCCGGATACCGGTGCCGAGGCGGCCCGCTTTGGCATCGCGCAGCGCCTGCGTTTTGAGGATCAGAACGTCACCCTGCCCGGCGGCCTTGTGGTGGCGGACCGGCTGAGCGACCTGCTGGTGGGTGCGAGCATCAACTGGGACCCGCGCTGGGCGTTCGACACCACGGTGCAGTTCAACGCCCGCACCGACCTACCGGTTCGAACCACCGCCGCTGCACGCTACAGCCCCGGCCTGTACCGGGTGGTGTCTGCCGCCTACCGCTACCAGCGCGATGTCAGCGAGCAGGTGGACTTGGGCTGGCAGTGGCCGATCAATGACCTGTGGGGCGACCGCGGTCTCGATCTCGGGCCCGGTCGCGGACAAGGTGGCAACCGCTGGTACAGCGTGGGTCGCCTCAATTACAGCGTGAATGACAGCCGCCTGGTCAACGCCGTGCTGGGTTTCGAGTACGACGCCTGTTGCTGGCTCGGCCGGCTGGCTGTCGAGCGGGTGCAGACCAGTCCGACGACGGCCAATACCCGCATCATGGCCCAGCTGGAGTTTGTCGGTTTCACCCGGCTCGGCGTCAACCCGCTGCAGGCGCTCAAAGACAACATTCCGGGCTACCAGCTGCTGCGCGACGGCAGCAGCCCGAGCAGCCGCTTCAACAACTATGATTGAACCATGATGACTTACCGTTTTGTGTCGCTGTTGCTGGTTCTGGCGATCAGCTTTCCGCTGCAGGCGCAGGAATTGCAATTGAAAATTTCTGATGCTCTGTCGGCGCCGCTCTTTACTGCGATCAACGCGAACGGGCAGCGACGGCCGGCAGATTTCATTGTGGCGGTGGTCAACGCTGACCCAATCACCAACAATGAACTTCAGCTGGAGATCGAACGTGTGCGGCAAACACTTGCCCAGCAACGGCGCGCCCCGCCGCCCCGGGCCGACCTTGTCCGCGAGGTGATGGAGCGCATGATCAATGACCGGGTCCAGCTGCAGCTGGCGCGTGACAGCGGCTTGCGCGCCGACGAGGCCGCCATCGACGCCGCCGAGCAGTCCATTGCCCGGCAAAACCAGCTGGAACTGCCTGAATTGCGCCGCCGAGTGGCCGACGATGGCGTATCACCCGCCCAATTCCGCGCCCAGCTGCGCGACCAGATCCTGTTGACCCGTCTGCGCGAGCGGGAGCTCGAGCCGCGTGCCCGTGTGTCGGAGCTCGACATCGACCAGTACCTGCGCCAGGCGCAGGAGAGCGCCGATCCGGCCAGCCGCCAGATCAACCTGGCCCAAATTCTGATTGCAGTGCCCGACGACGCCAACAACGCGCAAATTGCAGAGCGGCAGGCACGGGCCGAGGCCGCGCTGACGCGCGTGCGCGCCGGCGAAGACTTTGCGACCTTGGCGCGCGAAATATCCGACGCCGCCGATAAGGCCAATGGCGGCCAGCTCGGTCTGCGACCGATCGGGCGCTATCCGCCACTCTTTGTAGAAGCCGCCCAGAAGCTGGCCGCCGGCGAAGTGTCCGGGGTGCTGCGCTCGGGCGCGGGCTTCCACATCCTCAAATTGCTGGAGCGACAGGAGGCCGGCCTGCTGTTGCCCAGCGCCACCACGCAAAGCCGGGCACGGCACATCCTGTTGCGTCTGGGCCCCCAACTCAGCGAGGCAACCGCCCTCGAACGGCTGGCAGCACTGCGCCAGCAGGTGCTGACCGGTCAGGCTGATTTTGCAACGCTGGCGCGCGAGGTGTCACAGGACGGCAGTGCCGCCCAGGGCGGCGACCTGGGCTGGGCCAGCCCCGGCATGTTTGTGCCCGAGTTTGAGCAGGCCATGAACCTGCTGGCGCCAGGCGCCATGAGCGAGCCGCTGGTGTCGCGCTTCGGGGTCCACCTGATTCAATTGCAAGAACGGCGGCAGGTGCTAACCACTCAGCGCGAGCAACGCGAGGCGGTGCGTAACCTGCTGCGCGAGCGCAAACTCGACGAAGCCTTTCCCCTGTGGGCGCAGGACCTGCGGGCGCGCGCCTATGTCGAAATGCGCGAATTGCCGCAGTGAGCAAGACCCGGCGCCCGGTTCAGCGGGCATGAAACATGTTGCACGCAAGCGCTTTGGCCAGCATTTTCTGGCCGACGCCGGCATCATTGACGCCATCGTCGCCGCCATCGCGCCCCGTTCGGGCGAGGCCATGGTGGAGATCGGCCCGGGGCTGGCAGCCCTGACGCAGCCCCTGGTGGAGCGGCTTGGGCACCTGACGGTGATCGAGCTGGACCGCGATCTGGCCGCGCGCCTGCGCCAAAACCAGCACTTGAGTGTGATCGAGTCTGATGTGCTGAAAGTCGACTTCAGCCTTGTGGCACATGGACTTCATGCTACAAAAATAAGAGTTGTCGGCAACCTCCCCTACAACATCTCCACGCCCATCCTGTTCCATTTGCTGGAGCACGTAGCGCATATTGAAGACCAGCACTTCATGCTGCAAAAAGAGGTGGTCGACCGCATGGTGGCCCAACCCGCCACTGCCGCCTATGGCCGCCTGAGTGTGATGCTGCAATGGCGCTACGCCATGGCGTCGGTGTTGCCGGTGCCCCCGGCGTGCTTCGAGCCGCCGCCGCGGGTCCACAGCGCTGTGGTGCGCATGGTGCCGCATGTGCAGCCTGCGGCGCTGGATGTGGACCAGCTCAGTGAACTGGTTCAGGTCGCTTTCAGCCAGCGCCGCAAACTGCTGCGCCACACGCTGGGCCGCTGGCTAGAGGCCAAAGCCTTTGCCGGTGTGTTTGAACTGCAGCGTCGTGCCGAAGAAGTGCCGGTGGCCGAGTACCTGGCGTTGGCCGGGCAAGTGCAGCAAACCGGCAGTTGACCGGGCGCCGGCCCCCAGCCGCGCCAACCAAACCGAACCGTCCCGAGCCAACGAAAAGGCCCACCAAAGTGGGCCTGCGCGTGAGCAACTGGGGTGGCTGCTCAGGCTGCGGTCAACCAGTAGCCGGCGTTGAAAGGGCTGCTCATGCGCAGCGCCAGCGGGGAGACGTCAACCAGTTTGTCGGTTGGCATTTTTTCGCCGGACTCGGTGGTCAACTCAATGCCTGACACGGTCGGGTTGACGGCGGTGTCGCTCTTTGCCTCGTTCGCCCGTTCTGCTTGGCTGGTGTGTGCAGAACGGGCTACAGAAAAGAATAGAAGCATCGGAACGGTATCTTCCGGTCTCCCCAGTAGTCTGATGCGTCGCGGAAGATGTCGAGCAATTGCTCGCGCGCCTCTTTGTCGAAGCGGGCGTTGGCCGGAATATGTTCCAGCACCACGATAAAGCCGGGTTGCGGCCCCGATTTGTGGAGCGGGTCGGTCATGCCGTCGTACAAGGCGTCGAAATTCTTGCCCACGTTGGAGGACAGCATGAACTGCTGCCCGATCAGGTCCAGCACCTCCTGCTTGGTCTGGGCATTGGCCAGATTGGCATACAGAAAATGCTGGCCCAGGGTGCGGGCCGCATCCTGCAGTTCCTGCACCCGGAAGGCGCGGATGGACTGCACGATGTTGTTCCTCACGCCTCGCAAGGGCGTGTCGGTGGAGGCCGTCGCTGGTGCCTCCGGCTCCTGAGGAAGTAGGGTTCTCATCACAGTTTCACTCTCAATAAATTAGTCATACCAACTCAGGGCACGATCCGGCGAAAACTCGCGTAATGATCGGCCGTGTAATAACAGGCTACCGGCGTGCTGGTCGGCCCGCCGCACACGATGCGACGGGCGCCCCGGTTGCCAGCCCCAGGCGTCGGCACGGTGTATTCACGGTAGTAACCCCGATTCTGAGCCGGGAGCAGCCGCTCCCGGTTGCCGAATACACTGCCATCTTTCTCATGGGCGAACGGACCACCCTGCAAAATCAGGGCATAGGTTTGCGCGCCTTGCCGTGGCAATTCGGCCACCGTGATACTGGTTAGGGCGTCTGACGGTACCGGCCCCTTGGCCTGCACCAAACTGACGCCGGACAGCGCAACCAGCAAAAAGCTTGTCAGTACCCGCTTGATGCTTGGCGACCACGGCATGGATTGATTTCAAACAACACCCGGGTTTACCCGGAAACTTCAATGACCGCAGTGTCGTGTATTTGCCGAAAAAAAGCAAGCGGATGCTCAAAAAATAAGCACAAAAAAACGGGGAATTCGCAAATAAGTTAGCGCCCGCTTTCCCGAATCGCTTTAACGGCCGGCGTTTGCGTCAGCGACGGTCAGAGCTGTCATATTCACAATCCGGCGCACGGTGGTGCTGGCGGTCAGGATGTGCACCGGTTTGGCCGCACCCAACAGCACCGGCCCGATCGCGATATTGCCGCCAGCCGCAGTTTTGAGCAGGTTATACGCAATGTTGGCGGCATCGATGTTGGGCAGAACCAGCAGGTTGGCATCACCGGCCAACGTGCTGTTGGGCATCAGGACGGCGCGCGCCTTGCCATCCAGCGCCACGTCGCCGTGCATTTCGCCGTCCACCTCCAGCCAGGGCGCCTGCTGCTGCAGCAGGGCCAGGGTGTCGCGCATTTTCAGGGCACTGGGTTGGCTGCTGCTGCCAAAGTTGGAATGCGACAGCAGCGCGGCCTTGGGCCGGATGCCGAAGCGCATCATCTCCTCGGCGGCCATGGTGGTGATCTCGGCGAGTTGTTCGGCGCTGGGGTCGTAATTGACGTGGGTGTCGACCAGGAACAGCTGCCGGTCGGGCAACAGCAAGCCGTTCATGCAGGCATAGGTGTTGACGCCGGCGCGCTTGCCGATGACCTGGTCCAGGTACTGCAGATGCAGGCCCGTGGTGCCCCAGGTGCCACAGATCAGCCCGTCCACCTCACCCTTGTGCAGAAGCATGGCACCGATCAGGGTCAAACGCCGTCGCATTTCGATTTTGGCCGCCTGCACGGTCACGCCCTTGCGCTCGGTCATGCGGTGGTAGGTTTGCCAAAAGTCGCGGTAGCGGTGATCCGACTCCACGTTGACCACGGCGTAGTCGATGCCTGCGCGCAGCCGCAGACCAAATTTCTCCACCCGCGCCGCAATCACGGCCGGCCGGCCGATCAGGGTGGGCAGAGCCAGGCCCTCATCCACCACGATTTGCGCGGCGCGCAAAACCCGCTCCTCCTCGCCTTCGGCGTAAACCACCCGCTTTTTGAGCGCTTTTTTGGCCGCTGAAAAAATCGGTTTCATGGTGGTGCCGGAGGCATAGACGAAGCTTTGCAGGCGTTCGCGGTAGGCGTCCAGGTCGGCAATCGGGCGCAGCGCCACGCCGCTGTCAGCAGCGGCCTTGGCCACGGCCGGCGCTATCTTCATCATCAGGCGCGGATCGAACGGCTTGGGAATCAGGTATTCCGGGCCGAAAGCCAGCTCTTCGCCCGCATACGCGGCAGCCACCACCTCGCTTTGCTCCGCCTGCGCCAGATCGGCAATGGCGTGCACCGCAGCGATCTCCATCTCGATCGTGATGGTGGAGGCGCCGGCGTCCAGGGCGCCACGAAAGATGTAGGGAAAGCACAGGACGTTGTTGACCTGGTTCGGGTAGTCGGTGCGTCCGGTGGCCATCACGGCATCGCTGCGTACCGCCTTGACCTCTTCCGGTGAAATTTCCGGGTTCGGGTTGGCCAGGGCAAAAATGATCGGGCGCGCCGCCATTTTTTGCACCATGGCGGGCTTGAGCACCCCACCGGCTGACAGCCCGAGAAAGATGTCAGCGCCCGCTATGACCTCGCCCAGGCTGCGGGCTTCGGTCTTTTGCGCGAAGACGATCTTGTCCTCGTCCATCAGCTCGGTGCGGCCCTCGTACACCACGCCGGCGAGGTCGGTCACAAAAATGTTCTGCCGTGGAATGCCCAGCTTGACCAGCAGGCTCAGGCAGGCCAACGCCGCCGCGCCGGCACCTGAGGTGACCAGCTTGACCTGCTGCAGGTCTTTGCCAACGACCTTGAGCGCATTGAGCAACGCCGCACCGACCACGATGGCCGTGCCGTGCTGGTCATCGTGAAAGACCGGGATCTTCATGCGCTCGCGCAGCCGGCGCTCGACATAAAAGCAGTCAGGCGCCTTGATGTCTTCCAGGTTGATGCCGCCAAAGGTGGGCTCCAACGAGGCAATGATGTCGACCAGCTTGTCAAGGTCATGTTTCTCGTTGATTTCGATGTCGAACACATCGATGCCAGCGAACTTCTTGAACAGGACGGCCTTGCCCTCCATCACCGGCTTGGCCGCCAGCGGTCCGATATCACCCAGCCCAAGCACCGCCGTGCCGTTGGTGATCACCGCCACCAGGTTGCCGCGGCTGGTGTATTTGAAGGCGTTGTTGGGGTCTTTGACGATTTCTTCGCAGGGCGCTGCAACACCGGGCGAGTAGGCCAACGCCAGGTCACGCTGATTGACCAATTGCTTGGTGGCCGCAATGGCGATCTTGCCCGGGGTAGGCAACTCGTGGTATTCGAGTGCGGCGCGGCGCAGTTGTGCGCGTTTTTCTTCGGTGTTGAGGGTGCTTTCGGGCATCTGTGTCTCCTGCTGCGGCCAGTATCGACCCAAAGATGACTGGTGGCTATTCCCTTGGGGCGGTAAGTGTACTTCCGGCCCAGGGGAAAACCCTAGGCGATCCACCCGCCCCTCGCAGGGTGTCGGGTGGGATCTGCGGCAAACTCAGGTCATGAGCACCTTTGCCCCCATTTCCACACCCCTCCCCTCAGCCCACCCCGCTGACCTCGGCTTGTGCCCGCTACGCACCCAAGCCCTGCTGCAGGTGCTGCAGCGCGAGATTGACAGCAGGCGCCTGCCGGGGGCGGTGGTGCTGCTGGCGCGACGTGGCCGCATCGGCCTGTTTGAGGCACTCGGCGTGCAAGACCCCGCCACGGGCGCGCCGATGGCCAAGGACGCCATTTTCCGGCTGTTTTCCATGACCAAGCCCATGGTGTCGGTGGCGGCCATGCGCTTGATGGAGCAGGGTCGCTTGTTGCTGTGCGACCCAGTGGCCAAGTACCTGCCCGAGTTCGCCAACCAGCAGGTGGCGGTGGAGCGTGACGGACTGCTGACATTGCAGCCGGTTCTGCGGCCGGCCACCATTCAGGACCTGCTGCGCCACACCGCCGGCCTGACCTATGAATTTGCCGGCGACTCGGCGGTGCAGCGGCTCTACCGCGAGCACAAGATCAACCAGCGCATGGCCGGCCGCGACAGCGCCGCCAGCAGCCGGGCACTGGCCGCCCTGCCGCTGATGTACCAGCCCGGCAGCGTGGGCGAGTACAGCCGAGCCACCGACGTGCTCGGCCGGGTGGTCGAAGTCATCAGCGGCCAGAGTTTGGGTGTTCACCTGGCGGAAAACCTGTTTAGCCCGCTGGGGCTGACCGACATGGCTTTTCATGTGCCGGCCGATCGGCGCCAAAGACTGGCCAGAGGCTTTGAGCACGACCCCGACGGCGGCGAGCCACTGGTGCTGCCACCGGTCACGGAGCCACCGGCCATGGAATCGGGCGGCGGCGGCCTGCTGGGCACAGCAGCTGACTACGCGCGTTTTTTACAGTTCATGCTGAACAAAGGTGAGCTCGACGGGGTTCGGCTGCTCGGCCCGGCGACGGTGGACTACATGACCACCGACCACCTGGGCAAGATCCCGGCGCGGGACACCCTGCTGGAAGCGGGCGAGGGCTTTGGCCTGGGCTTTGCGGTGCGCACCGCGTTGGGCCAGACCCCGGTGCCAGGCTCGGTCGGTACCTACTACTGGAGCGGCATGGGCGGCACCAGCTTCTTTGTCGACCCCAGCCGGGACTTGCTGGCGCTGATGCTGATCGAGGCGCCCAACCAGCGCGCCTACTACCGCCAGCTGTTCCGCAACCTGGTCTACACCACGCTGCTGGACTGAGCCGGCGGGCGGCTCAGAGCTGCACCAGCTTGCTTTGCGCCATGCGCTGGTTGGTCTGGGCGCCGGCCAGCACAAAGCCCCGCACCTGATCGTCCGGGTCGCGAAATTGCCAGATCCCGGGCGAATTGCTGTGCCACTCACCGGCGGTGCCAGGCGCGGGCGGGGCTACCACGATGGGCAGTGCGGGTGTCTTGATGCCCACCGGCATCAGCGGAAAGACCAGTTCGGTGCGGGTGCCACTCAGGGTGGCCGCCAGCACCTTGGCCGCGTTCATGATCGGCATCACATAGGGCAGGGTGCGGCCGCCGCTTACAGGGGCGCTGGTCGCCTGATCCCAGTTTTCACCGGCGTACTGGGCGTTATCACCTAGGGCGTAAATGTGTGGCTGGCTGGTGCGCAGGCTGGCATCCACCACCACGCCGCGCTCGCAGTGCAGGCCCGCCGTTTGCGCCAGCGTGGTGTTGGCGCGCAGGCCGATGGCGCTCAGCACCAGATCGGCCGTCAGGGATTGGCCGTTGGCCAGCGTGATCTGCAGGGCGCCCGCCTCGCTGGCGGCGTGGTTGACTGCGCTCACCGTGGTGCCAAAGTGCCACTGCACCCCCAAGCCGCTCAGGGCCGCCTGCAGCTCGGCGCTGGCTTGGGCTGGCAGCAGCGCCGCGATTGGCGCGGCCGCTGGATCGACCAGCTGCACCGGGTGCCCGGTGCCGGCCAGGTCGTTGGCAAACTCGCAGCCAATCAGCCCGGCGCCCATGATCAACACCCGGGCCTTGGCGGCCTCGGGCACGCGCTCTGTCAGCAGCCGCGCGTGAAAGGCGGCAAAGTCGTCCAGGCTGTTGACCGACAGCACCCGCTCGGCCGCGTCACCCGCCAGCGGCAGCCGGATGGCTTGGGCGCCAGTGGCCAGCACCAGGTCGCGGTAGGGCAAGGCGCCCTGCCCAGTGCGCACCAGGCGCTGGGCAGGGTCAATGGCCAGTACCTCGGTGTGCGCCAGCAGGGTGACTTTCAGCGTCTCGGCCATGCGCGCTGCTGGCGTGGTGACCAACTGCGTCGGGCCACGTTGCTGGGCAAAGGCGTTTGAGAGCGTCGGCTTGGCATAGAAGTCCCCGCTGTCGGCGGTGATCAGCGTCACCGGCGTGTCCGGGTCAAACTTGCGGAATTCGCGGATGGTGGTCCAACCGGCCATGCCGGCGCCGATGACGATCAGGGGGAGGTTCATGGCAGTGCCGGCTGGGGCTCAGATTTCGACGGCTTCAAAGTCTGCCTTGGCCACGCCGCAGTCCGGGCAGGTCCAGCCGGCGGGTACATCAGCCCACAGCGTGCCGGCGGGAATGCCGTCGCCCGGCAGGCCAGCCGCTTCGTCGTAAATAAAACCGCAAACAATGCAAATCCAGGTCTTCATGTCTAACTCCAAAAAATATGAAAAATCGGGCTCTAGGCCACGTGGTTATTGACGCTATAGCTATTTAATATGTAGCAAAACTTCAGGCGCTGATTTTGTCGAGTTGCGCCTGGTAATGCCGGGCGTGCCGTTCTTCCACTTTGGCCAGGGCGGCAAACCGTTTTTGCGCTTTGTCCAGTGTGGCCCTGAATTGTGCCGCGTGCGCCTGGGACTCGCCGATCTGCGCGTCCATCTCGGCCACGGCTGCGGCATTGCCCTCGGCCTCGGCGGTCTGGCGAAAGCCGGGGTACATCTCGGTGTACTCATAGGTTTCGCCGTCGATGGCGATTTGCAGCGCCTTGGCCGGCGTCATGCTGGCCTTGGGGTAGAGCAGGTCGAGGTGGCCAAAGGCGTGCATCACTTCCTGGTCGGCCGTGGCCTCAAAGGTGCGGGCGGTCTCCTCATCGCCGGCTTCGCGCGCCAGCTTGGCAAAGTAGCGGTACTTGATGTGAGCCATCGACTCGCCGGCAAAGGCGGCTTCGAGGTTGGCCATGGTCTTGATGGTGGGACGCTGTGGGGTGGTCATGATGAACTCCAGTAAAAATAGATCAAATTAATCAACACAGAACAAATGATAGTGAATTTGCATAAATAACACCAATTGAAACTTGCTAATCGATTGATAGAGTCAATGATGCTGATCGGTGCTGATGCCTGCGCCTTGCGCTGAAGGCAAAATCTGCCCTTTGCAGGGAGCCCGCCCTATGACCGCTGTCCGTACCGCCAACGCAAGCGCCAGTCCCCTCTACCCGCCGATCGAGCCTTACCGCAGCGGTAGGCTGGCGGTCGACGGGTTGCACACCCTGTACTGGGAGGAGTGCGGTAACCCGCAGGGGGTGCCGGTGCTGTTTCTGCATGGCGGCCCGGGCGCCGGCCTGTCCAAGGCGCACCGGCAGTTTTTTGACCCAACGCATTACCGAATCGTGTTGTTCGACCAGCGCGGCGCCGGCCAATCCACCCCCTTGGGCGAGACCCGCAACAACACCACACCGCACCTGGTGGCGGACATCGAGCAACTGCGCGAGCTGATAGGCATCGAGCGTTGGCTGGTGTTCGGCGGCTCCTGGGGCTCCACGCTGGCGCTGGCCTACGGCCAGGCGCACCCGCAGCGCTGCACCGGCTTTGTTTTGCGCGGCATCTTTTTGTGCACCCCGCCCGAGTTGGACTGGTTCCTCAATGGCATGCGCTGGTTTTTCCCGGAGGCCCATGCCCAGCTGGTGGCGCCGATTCCGCCCGAAGAGCGGGCCGATCTGCTGGGTGCCTATACCAAGCGGCTGTTCGGCGCCGACCCCGCCGAAGGCCTGCAGGCGGCGCGCACCTGGAGCCGCTATGAGGGCAGCTGCCTGCACCTGCTGCCGCACCCCGAGGTGGCCGACGAGTTTGGCAGCGACGCGGTGGCACTGGGCGTGGGCCGGCTGGAGGCGCACTACTACCGCCACAAGGCATTTTTGGGCGATGATCAGCTGATCCGTGGGGTCGACCGCATCCGGCATCTGCCGGCGGCGATCATTCAGGGCCGCTACGACGTGGTCTGCCCGCCTTTGTCGGCCTGGCGCCTGCACCAGGCCTGGCCCGAAGCCAGCTTCCAAATGGTGGAGGACGCCGGCCACGCGGCCTTCGAGCCCGGTATCGCCGCCGCACTGGTCGCGGCCACCGACCGCTTCAAGCGCAGCGGCACCCTGTAGCCCGCACGCTCAGACCAGCGGCAGCAGGTAGCGCCGTTCCCAGGCGCTGATCTCGGCCAGGTAACTGTCGTGCTCCAGCGCCTTGACGGCGCAATAGCCGGTGACGAAGCGCTCGCCCAGCAACTGGCGCGCCACTGCGCTGGTCGCCAGGGCGGCGTGGGCCTGGGCAAAGTCGCGCGGCAGGCTGCGCGGCTGGTCGTAGCCGTTGCCGGCCAGGGGCGGTGTGGCGGTCAGCTGCGCCTCCAGCCCGGCCAGCCCAGCTGCCAGCGAGGCGGCAATCGCCAGGTAGGGGTTGGCGTCGGCCCCGGCAATGCGGTTTTCCACCCGGCGCGCTGACGGTGTGCTGTCCGGCAAGCGCAGGCCGGCGGTCCGGTTGTCATAGCCCCACTGCAGGTTGACGGGCGCCTGGCTGCCGCTGACATAGCGGCGGAACGAGTTGACAAAGGGCGCCCACAGCAGCAGCAGGTCGGGCCCATGGGCCTGCAGGCCACCGATGAACTGGCGTAGCGCCGGCGCCTCGCTGCCGTCGTCCTGGCTGAAGATGTTGCGGCCGTCGGCGTCGAGCAGGCTCTGGTGCAGGTGCATCGAGCTGCCAGCGGCGCCGGCGATCGGTTTGGCCATGAACACCGCGTTCAGACCGTGCTTGAGGGCGATTTCCTTGGCGGCGTACTTGAACAAAAAGGCCTGGTCGGCCACCGCCACCGCGTCGCCGTGCAGCAGGTTGATCTCGAACTGGCTGGGCCCCACCTCGTGCAGCCAGGTGTCGGCGCGGATGCCCAGGGTGGCCAAGGCGGCGTTGAATTCATCCCAAAAGGGTGCGAATGCGTTGCGCAGATTCAGGCTGAAGGCCGACTGCCCCACCTCCGGCCGGCCATGGCTCGGCTGCGGTGACTGCAGCGGCAGGTTGGCGTCCGCATTGTGCGCTGTCAGGTAAAACTCGATCTCGGGCGCCACCACCGGGGTCAGGCCCTGGGCCGCGTAGCGGGCCAGCACCGCCTTGAGCAGGCTGCGCGGGGCAAACATGCAGGGCGTGCCGTCCAGTTCAACGCAGTCGTGGATCACCACCGCACGCGGCTGGCTGGCCCAGGGGCTCAGGCGCAGGCTGGCCAGGTCGGGCACCAGCCGCACATCGGGGTCTGCGTCGGGGAACACCGGGTCATAGGAGTAGTCGCCGGTCACCGCCTGCATCGGGATGGCCTGGCAGATGCGCAACGCCTGCCCGGCGGCAAAGGCGGCGGCTGGCATCAGCTTGCCGCGCGGGTAGCCGGATATGTCGGGGAAAACGCACTCGACCTGCTGCACGCCCTGCTGTTGAAAGTAGGCCTGGAGCTCAGGGGCAGTGGGGTGGGGCATGGGTTGAGGGGAAAACCCAAAGGCTGGGTAGTGCCAAGAATTTTAGGTCAAATCGGGCGCTAGCCCTTGTGCTAAAACAACAGTTAGCTATTGATAGCATAGCAATACAGAACAATACAAAGCAAAACAGTGTCTGATCGGCCGGCCCGATCGGCC
>JBAXMQ010000075.1:0-15785 GCA_037134215.1 Betaproteobacteria bacterium | reverse complement strand
CAACCCGGCCACCTACACCGGCCTGTTCACCCCGATCCGCGAGCTGATGGCCGAGGTGCCGATGGCGCGGGAGCGTGGCTATGGCCCGGGCCGCTTCAGCTTCAATGTGGGCGCGGCCTCGGGCGGCGGCCGCTGCGAGGCCTGCCAGGGTGACGGCATGCTCAAGGTGGAGATGCACTTTTTGCCCGATGTGTATGTGCCCTGCGACGTCTGTGCCGGCCAGCGCTACAACCGGGAGACCCTGGAGGTCCAGTACAAGGGCAAGACGATTGCGCAAATCCTGGACCTGACGGTGGAGGCCGCTGCCGAGTTCTTCAAGGCGGTACCCAACATCGCACGCAAGCTGCACACCCTGCTCGATGTGGGCCTGAGCTACATCCGGCTTGGGCAGGCGGCCACCACCCTGTCGGGCGGCGAGGCACAGCGGGTCAAACTGGCGCTGGAGCTGAGCAAGCGCGACACCGGGCGCACGCTCTACATCCTGGACGAACCGACCACCGGTCTGCACTTTGCCGACATTGACCTGCTGCTGCGCGTGCTGCACCAGCTGCGCGACGCCGGCAACACCATTGTGGTGATTGAGCACAACCTGGACGTGATCAAAACGGCCGATTGGCTGATTGACATGGGGCCAGAGGGCGGCGCCGGTGGCGGCACGCTGGTGGGTGCCGGCACGCCCGAGCAAATTGCAGACAACCCGGCCAGCCACACCGGGCGTTACCTGAAGCGGCTGCTGTTGGCCGCGTCTGCTTAGGCGCTGGCGCTAAGCCCGGGCCGCCTGCAACAGCTCACGCGTCTTGAGAGCCTCGCGCCGGGCAGCTTGGGCAAAGTCCTCGCCCGCCGAGGCGTACAAAATGGCCCGTGAAGAGTTGACGATGATCGGCGCCACGGTGCCCTGCGCATCACCACGCCAGCCCGCCTTCACGGTGGCTGCGGCATCCCCGCCTTGGGCCCCCACGCCAGGGATCAGAAGCGGCAAGGTCGGCGCAATGGCCCGCACCCGCTCAATCTCAGCCGGGTAGGTGGCACCCACCACCAGGCCAAGCTGCCCATTCAGGTTCCAGGGTCCCTGGGCGAGTTGCGCCACATGCTCGTAGAGCAGCGGCTCACCCGGCACGCTGGACAAGCGCTGTGATTGCAGGTCGTCACCACCAGGGTTGGAGGTGCGGCAAAGCAAAAAAGCACCCTTGCCGTGGTATTTGAGGTAAGGCTCGACCGAATCAAAGCCCATGAAGGGCGACAGGGTGACCGCGTCAGCCCCATAGCGCTCAAACGCCTCCACCGCGTACTGGACTGCAGTGCTGCCAATATCGCCGCGCTTGGCGTCCAGGATCACCGGCACACCAGGCGCGACCTGGCGCATGTGGGCCATTAGCCGCTCCAACTGGTCCTCAGCGCGGTGGGCGGCAAAGTAGGCAATTTGCGGCTTGAACGCGATCACCAGGTCGGCCGTGGCCTCCACAATGGCAGCGCAAAAATCAAAGATGCGGCTGGCATCGCCGCGCAGTGCACCCGGGAACCGGGCCGGCTCCGGGTCCAACCCCACACAAACCATCGAACCGTTTTGGCGCTCAGCGGCGCGCAGCATGTCTAGAAATGTCATGCGCCAATTGTAGGAACCCGAAATGAGCACCAAGCCGGCCCAAGTTGACCGGACAATGCCTCTATGCAAACCCTGTCACCCAAACAATGGACCGGCCTCGTGCTCCTGACTCTGGTCTGGGGCGTCAACTGGCCGGTGATGAAACTCGGCGTCACCGACTACCCGCCGCTGACCTTTCGCATGCTATCGATGTGGCTCGGGCTGCCGGTGCTGGCGTTGGGGATGGTGCTGCTGCGCGTGCCGTTCCGGGTGGCGCGCACACACTGGCGCGAGCTGTTCTGGCTGGCGCTGACCAATATGTTTGTCTGGCACGCGCTGATCATCGTGGCGATCAAGGCGCTGAGCAGCGGGCGCGCCGCCATCTTGGGCTACAGCATGCCTATTTTTTCGGCAGTGCTGGGGGCGCTGGTTTTTGGCAGCCGGCTGGCACCGCGCGCCTGGGCCGGTGTGGCCGCGGCGGCGATGGGGGTGGTGTTGCTTCTCTGGTACGAGTTCACCCACCTGGCGGGCAGCCCGGTCGGCGTGCTGCTGGCGCTGATCGCCGCGTTGACCTGGGCGCTGGGCACCAACCTGCTGCGCCGCACCACGCTGCCAGTGCCCACGCTGACCATCTGTTTCTGGATGACCGCCATGACCAGCGTGCTGCTGACGGTGTTGTCGCTGTTGTTAGAGCGCAGCCAGTGGACCGCGCCGCCTGCCGCCACCTGGGGCGCCATCGGCTTCAATGCGGTGCTGATTTTCGGTTTTGCCCATGCGGTGTGGTATTCGATGGCGCGCGATCTGCCGCCGGTGGCCTCCACGCTCAGCGTGATGCTGATCCCCGTGCTGGGCGTGTTCAGCGGCGCCTGGTGGCTGGGCGAGGTGCTGCACTGGCAGGATTGGGCCGCCGTGCTGCTGATGGTGCTGGCGATCGGCTCGGTGCTATGGCCCGCGCGTCGTGCCTGAGGCGGCGGCTAACATAACGCCCCGTGCCCGGCACAGGTCCAGCCAGGCCCGCGCCTTGTCGGCCTGGCTGCGCAGCAGGTAGCCCGGGTGGTAGGTGACGATCACCGGCACCCCCTGGTACTGGTAGGTCTGGCCGCGCAGCTTGCCCAGCGGCAGCGTGGCAAGGTCGGGCTGAATACCCTGCAACAAGGCCTGCGCGGCAAAGCGGCCCATGGCCAGGATCACCTTGGGCCGCACCAGTGCGATTTCGCGCTGCAAAAACGGCTCACAGGCCAGCAGTTCCTGCGGCTGCGGAATGCGCACCACGGCCGGCCGGCACTTCACCACATTGCTCAGGTAAGCCCGGCTCGCCGGGGGCGCTGCTGCGTCGGCCAAGGCGCGCGTCAGCCCGACGGCGCGCAACATGTTGTCCAGCAACTGGCCGGCCTGTCCGGCAAAGGCACTGCCGGCGCGTTCTTCTTCCTCGTCGGGCGGTTCACCCAGCACCAGCCAGTCAGCCGGCTGTGGCGGGCCTGGGCGTCCGAACACTGGCGCCCGGCGTCCGCTGCAGAGTTGGCAGGCCTGGCAGGCCGCCACCGCCTGAGCCAGGGCCGGCCCGTCCAGCGCCTCCAGCGTCGCCGGCAGGGGCCTGGCGGGCGTATCCTGAGCAGGGTCAAATTGGGCTTCCGGCCTTGCCAGTATTGGCTTTACAGCTACTATTTCAATAGCGATTTCGATGGCCGGGGCTGGGTTAGGGATCGGGGTTTGCGGGGCGGGGCGTGACGGCGGCAGCCAGACGCGCACGCCCATCTCGGCCAGCATGGCCCGTTGGCGCTCGTCGAGTTCAAGGCTCATGCCTCTATTCTCACAAAGCCAGACTCATCACCAGCGCGTCCTCGCGCTGGCCGTGGCCACTCGGGTAATACTGGACGCGCCGGCCCACCTGGCGAAAGCCCTGTGCCTGGTACACCCGGATGGCCCGGCGGTTGCCCACGCGCACCTCCAGCCAGAGCGACTTGGCATGCTGCCCGCGAGCCCACAGGGCCAGGGCCTCCAGCATGATCCGGGCCCAACCCCGGCCTTGGTGTGCCGGCGCCACCGTGATGTTGAGCAAATGCACCTCCTCCACGCCTTTCATGGCCACAAAGTAACCCAGCAGCGTGTCGCCGGCCAGCAGGCGCTGCGCCTGGTAGCCCGCCACCACCGTGTCTTCAAACACGGCGCGTGACCAGGGGTGGGCGTAAGCCAGGTGCTCGATGCGCATCACCGCGTCCAGGTCAGCCAGCGTCAGTGCTTCAAACCGCACTTCGGGCGAGGCGAGGGCTGTGTTCACAGTGTGGCTTTCTCCGCTGCGCGCTCCAGCGTCGTCTTGGCCACCTGGTCGCGCACATAGGTCGGCAAAGCCAGCTCGGCGCGCCGGGCACCACCCGCTGCCAGCAGGGCCGGCGCCAGCCGCAGCAGGGCGTCGGCCGTTGGCAGGGCGGGCAACGGCGGGCCAGCGCCAGCCGGCAGCCGTGTGGCGTAGGCCTCGGGCACCAGGCCAGCCAGCCAAACCCCGCTCTCAAGCAACACCTGCTCGGGCTGCACCAACGCGGGCGCTGCCAGCGCCTGCCACAAGCCCTGGCTGTAGGCATAGCGGCCCATGTAGAGCTCATCCATGCGGGCGTCCAGCAGGGCCAACACCTGAGATGCCGGCGCTGCTGGCGCGAGCTCAAACCTGGCCTGCTCTGCCACCGCCAGCAGTGTGTCCACCGGCAATACCGGCACCGCCGCGCCCCAGGCCAGGCCCTGCGCCACCGCACAGGCGGTGCGCAGGCCGGTGAACGAGCCCGGACCACAGCCAAACACGATGGCGTCGAGCTGGGCAAAGCCCAGGCCGGCCTGGGCCATCAGCGCTTCAATGCAGGGAATCAGATGGGCCGAGGTGCGGGCACCGCCCTCACCCTCGTGCCGCCAGCACTGCACGCCATCCCGCGTCAGGGTCTGGACGGCCACCGACATGCGCTCGGTACTGGTGTCAAAGGCCAGCAGCTTCATGCGGCAGCAGCGCGCTGGACCCGGACCCCGAACACGATGCCCAAGGTCACCAGCGCCAAGCCGGCCCACAGGTTCCAGTGCAGCGGCTCGCCCAGAAACAGCACGGCGCCGCAAGCCGACAGACCGGGCACCAGCGCGGTGATCATGGTCGAGCGCACCGGGCCGTAGTGCTGAATCATGCGGGTGAAGGTGATCCCCGAAATCACCACCGAACCCCAGCCTTGGAACACCGCCTGGAACAGCAGCTCGCGCAGGGGCGAGGTCAGCAGGTGGTCGGGCAACACGCCTGTCAGCACCAGCAGCAGGTAGAGCGGCACATAGCCCACGCAGGCCAGGGCGGTGATGGCGATGGTGGCGCGGACCGCGTCGAGCCGGTAGCGCCGCGCCAGGACGCTGTAGCAGGCCCAGCACAGCCCCGCCAGCATGAACAGCAGATCACCCTTCCAGACTTGGCCGCCGTCGAAGGCGCGCAACAGGCTGGCGCCGCCCACCAACAGGTCACCGGTCACGATCAGGGCCAGCCCCGTGGCGCGGGCCGGTGTGATGTGCTCATGCAGCAGCAGCAGGGCCAGCAAGGCCGTCCACAGGGGCAGGCTGCCGGGCATCAGCACCGAGGCGTGGGCGGCCGGCGCAAACACAAAGCCGCTGTAGGCCAGCACCGCATACAAAAGGCCGCCAAAAAGGCCAACCTGGGCGGTGACGCGCCATGGCAGCGGCGACAGGCCGAACAGCGAGGCGGACGGCGGTGCGCCGGTGCGGCGGTCGCGCCTGACCAGCCACCAGCCCCAGGGCAGCAGCAGCAGGCTGGCGCCCACCACCCGGCAAAAGGCGATGTCAAAGGGCGACAGGCTGCCGCCACGCGACGGGTCCGCCGAGGCGCGGGCAATGATGATGAACGAGGTCCAGATCAGCACCGTGACCAGGGCGGCGGCAAGCCCGATGGTGCGTGGTGAAAAGCCCAGAATGGGGTGCGTGGCGCGAGAGGGCATGGCGCCATTATCCGTGGCTGGATAATGATCTTTCGATGACCCGTCTGCAATTCCCCTGGCGATCTCTGTGGCCCATGCTGGCGGCGCCCTGTCTGTGGGCCGTATTCGGGCTGGCCGCAGCGCAAGGCCTGCCGCCGGCGGTGGAGGCCGCGCTGCTGCGCGCCAACCTGCCGCGCGATGCCGTGACCCTGCTGGTGGTGGATGCCGAAGGCCGGCAGCCGCCGCGGCTGAGCCACCGCGCCAGCGTACCGGTCAACCCGGCCTCGGTCATGAAGCTGGTCACCACCTACGCCGCGCTCGATCTGCTCGGCCCCGCCTACAGCTGGCGCACCCCGGTCTATGTGGAAGGTGCGGTGCGCGACGGCACGCTGTACGGCAACCTGTACATCCGGGGTCTGGGCGATCCCAAGCTGGTGACCGAGCGGCTGTGGCTGCTGCTGCGCCGGGTACAAGGGCTCGGTGTGCGTCAGATTGCCGGGGACATCGTGCTCGACCGCAGCGCCTTTGACGTCGCCACCACGGACCCCGCCAGTTTTGATGGCGAACCGCTGCGTCCCTACAACGCCGCACCCGACGCGCTGCTGCTGAACTTCAAGTCGGTCACCATGACCTTTGTGCCTGACCGCGGCATCCGCAGCGCCCAGGTACATGTCGAGCCGCCGCTGGCGGGCGTGGACATGCAAGCCAGCGTGCCGCTCAACAACAACGGTGATTGCGGCGACTACCGGGCGGCGCTAAAGGCCGATTTCTCCGACCCGGCGCGCATCCGCTTTAACGGCAGCTACCCGGCCGCCTGTGCCGAAAAAGTCTGGTCGGTGGCCTATGCCGACCCCAAAAGTTTCGCGCTGCGAGCGGTCGAAGGCCTGTGGCGCGACATGGGCGGCCAGCTGGGCGGCACCGTGCGCGACGGCCGGGTACCCACCCTGCCCAGCGGCAACGGCACGGTGTCGGACCTGCTGCCCGAACCGGTGTTCGAGCTGAACTCCGCGCCGCTATCCGAAATCATCCGTGACATCAACAAGTACAGCAACAACGTGATGGCACAGCAGCTGTTTCTAACCCTGAGCCTGGCCGCGCCGGCGCCGAACGGCTCGCGCCCAGCTGCCGCCGGTCCAGCGCGCGCCACCGCCGAGGCCTCGCGCGCAGCACTGCGCCGCTGGTGGCTGGAGCGCATCGGGCCGGAGGATGTGCCCGTGGTGGACAACGGCTCCGGCTTGTCGCGCCGGACCCT
This sequence comes from Betaproteobacteria bacterium, assembly GCA_037134215.1. Lineage (GTDB taxonomy): Bacteria > Pseudomonadota > Gammaproteobacteria > Burkholderiales > Burkholderiaceae_C > Rhodoferax. The sequence continues at coordinate 9,001 of JBAXMQ010000075.1, read as the reverse complement.
GATCAGCGCCCTGGGTCTGGCTCGTATGCTGCAGACCGCCTACCGCTCGCCGCTGATGCCTGAATTGATGGCCTCATTGCCACTCAACGGCGTTGACGGCACGCTGCGCAACCGCCGCACCCTGGCCGGCAACGCGCACCTGAAAACCGGCAGCCTGCGCGACGTGACGGCACTGGCCGGCTATGTGCATGGCGCCAGCGGCAAGCGCTATGTGCTGGTGGCCATCGCCAACCACCCAGCGGCCGAGGCCGCGCGACCGGTGTTCGACGCGCTGCTGGAGTGGGCGGTGCGAGACCGCTGAATTGCGCGCCATCGACCGAGGCAGCCTGGGGACATCAGGTGCCCTTTGCCGCCTTGCGCATCTCCGGGCTGTCAGGGAAAGGCTCGCCACCCAGTGGCGCTTGGGCGCGTACACCCTCGATCTCGGGCAGTCGCTCGGTGAAGCGCCAGCGACCGTCAGGGCACCGAACCAGCTTGTCGCAGTAACGGCCAAAAGCGCGAATGCCAGGCCCATCCGGATAACGATCGAGCCGGGCAAACATGCTTTGAACGCTCGCGGAGTCGCCTTGCAGCGTGACCATGGGCGCGATCACCACATGTTTGTGGTACAGGACCGGCGCATGGGAGTGGGCACGAAACCCCACTCTTAACTCTGCATGCCCACGCATAAAGGCCCGGCCGGGCCAGTCTAGTACCGCATCCTCGGTCCAACAGTCGATCCAAGCGTCCTCCAACCCGTAATCGAGGTAATGACCATAGGAATACAAGGTGTCAAGAATGGCCTTTTCGTCCTCAAGCCTGCGAAGGCGCTCTTCGATATTCATGGCCGCAATCTCCTTACTATTTGTCCGACGTTTGTCAAACCAAACCAATTTCGATACTATCAGTTTCGGTTGATTTTCGTGCCGGATTCCACGCGGATGCTTCAATAACAAGGAGACAACATGATCGAAAGATGGCTTGGGCAGCTTGTGCTCGTATTTTTGCTTGCGGCTTCAACGTCAGCGGCTCTGGCGCAGCAGGCGCGCGATGGCGGCGTACTTCGGGTAGGCATTCAGTCCGAACCACGCAGCCTTGACCCGCTGCTGGTCATCACGGACGGTTCCACCGGCCATGTGGTCTCGAACATCTTCAATACACTTGTCCGCTACGACGCGAAGATGCAAATCGTGCCGGATCTGGCCACAAGCTGGCGAACAGAGGATGACGGTCGCGCCGTTGACTTCTTCTTGCGCCAAGGGGTGAAATTCCACGACGGTACCGACTTCGACGCGGCGGCCGTCAAGTTCGCGTTTGACCGTATTCTTGATCCCGCTAATTCCTCGCCGTATCGCACATTCTTCAAGCCGATCGAGCAGGTCGTGGTCATCAACCCGAGTACCGTTCGGGTGGTACTGTCACAAGCTTGGCCTGGCTTTTTTTACCAACTGCTCTACGTCGGTGGCATGGGCATCCCCTCGCCAACGGCAGTCAAGGCTCTAGGCAATGCAGGCTTTGCGCGAAAGCCCGTCGGCACAGGCCCGTTCAAGTTGGCAGACTGGGCCTCAGGCGACCGAATCGTCCTCACCAAAAACACCAGTTACTACCGCCCCAAAATGCCGTATTTGGATCGACTCGAGTTCAAGGTGATCCCAGACTCAACCGCGCTCACGACCAGCCTGCGTACTGGCCAACTGGACTTGGTGCGCGACATCCCGACGCAATTGTTACCACTGGTTGACAAAGAGCCTGGCTTGGTATCGAGCGTCAAGAACGCCTATTCATTCGACTGGTTTGCGCTGAACGCGGCCAAGCCACCCTTTAACGATGTTCGTGTGCGTCAAGCGATCAACATGGCAATTGATCGCGATGCGCTGGCAGTTGCGGTTTACGGCAAAGGTGCGAAAGGCTCGACCGCGCAGATTGCTGCGGCGAACGACTTTCACCACCCGAAGAAGCTCCCGACATTCACCTATGACCCTGAGAAGGCCAAGAAGCTCTTGGCCGATGCGGGGCAATCCAACCTGAAATTCACGTTGGTTTCTTCCACGGTCAAGCCACAGCTTGGTCAGGAAGCCACCGTTATCCAGGTACAGCTCGCCAAAATTGGTGTCACCGTGACCCACCAGGTGATGGAGCACCAAGCCTGGCTGTCTACCGTACTTCGGAACAAAAATTTTGAAGCGTCGACCGTCGCGGGAACAGGTGGCCCAGAGCCAAACAGTTATGTGATGTTCTGGACCAAAGACAACCCGGTCAACTTCGTGAGTTTGAACAACGAAGAGCTGTTCCAGTTGGTTCCGAAAGCGCAAGGCATCATCAACGATGCTGAACGTAAGAAAGCCTATCACCGCATCCAGGAGCTGGGCGCCCAAGAGGCCAGCTGGATGGCGTTGATGGAGGTCCCTAGCAACGCGGTCATGTCGTCCAAGATCAAGAGCTATGTGCACCTGCCTTACAACGTGAGTTATTTCGACGAAGTCTGGCTCTCGCAGTGACGGGTAAGGCAACTTGGCACATCACGGCCTTCTGATCAGTTCAGGCCTGCGGGTAGCGACTGCTGGCGGCACCCTGCTGGCAGTCGCGGCCATCGTATTCATTCTCATGCGCTTCGTGCCTGGGGACCCGGTGCTCAATTGGCTGGGAACCAGTTACGAGAAGGCTGATTACGACCGATTACGTGCGCTTTACGGCCTGGACTTGCCATTGCTACAGCAATTCATGATCTGGTTCGTCAATCTCTTGCAGGGCGAATTAGGCTACTCGGTGCTGACCCAACTGTCGGTGTCCGAAGAGTTGTGGCGTCGTCTGCCAACGACCCTAGAGCTTATTCTTTTGGCGCTGGCGGTAGCTCTGCCGCTGGGCATTGGCTCGGGTATCTGGGCCGCTTGGCGCTACGGCAAGATGGCAGACCATGCGGTCCTGACAGCAACCCTGCTGGGCATCTCACTGCCCGAGTTCTTTGTTGGGGCCATTCTCATGCTGGGCCTTGCCTTGCAATGGCGCATTTTCCCGGCCACCGGGTTTGAGCCTTTTTCCTGGTCGACAGAGCATTTTGCCCACATGGTTCTCCCTGCGCTTGCGCTCGGGCTGCCGCGTGCGGCGGTGATCTGCCGCTTGATGCGCGGGTCCTTGTTGGAGGTCTTTGGCCGACCCTACGTGCGAGCCTCCCTGGCAAAAGGGCTGAGTCGTAAGATGACGCTGTTTGCGCACGGGATTCGAAACGCGCTGATTCCAGTCGTCACGGTGATTGGGTTACAGGTTGGGTATCTGGTCGCGGGCGCCGTGGTGGTTGAAAAGCTTTTCGTGATACCAGGTGTTGGCGCCTATGGTCTGAATGCAGTCACTGCGCGAGACTACCCCTCCATCCAGGGCTTCATCTTGGTGGTTGCCGCAATTTTTCTGATCGCAAATTTGATCGTGGATTTGCTCTATCTTTGGCTGGATCCGAGAATCCGAACTTCTGCTCGGGGGCCGTCGCGGTGAGCGCGCCCCGCGCTGGTCGCGCCAGTACGGCGCAGAGGGCTTGGCAAAGCGCCAAGGTCCGCTACAGTTGCCTGCTGATCCTGGTGCTGCTATTGATCACATTGGGCGCCGGCTGGCTGTCGCCTTACCCTTACGACGAGATCGATGCCGCCGCAACTTTCAGTGCGCCCGGGCAGCGCTACCTCATCGGCGCGGATGCACTAGGCCGCGATGTGTTGAGCCGTACACTTTATGGCGGTCGGATGTCTTTGGTGGTTGGATTGCTGGCGACTCTGGTGGCCGTGCTGGTAGGCGTACCGCTCGGAGCCCTGGCTGGTTACCTCGGCGGCCGGATCGATTGGCTGATCAGTCGGGTCGTTGACCTGCTGCTGCCGTTCCCAGTGATCCTGTTGGCCATCATCACCAAGATGCTGTTGGGCGATGGCCTGGTCAGCGTCGTGGTTGCGCTAAGTCTGGTTCTCACACCTTTCTTTGCGCGCATGGCCCGCGCCAAGGCCTTGAGCGTGGCCCAACTGCCGTTCATCGAAGCGGCTCAGGGAAGTGGGCTTGGCACTGGGCGCATCATGTGGCTGCATGTGCTGCCGCATTGTTTCCAACCCGTACTGATCATGGCGACTCTGTCGGTGGCGTTTGCAATTCTCGCCGAGGCTTCGCTGAGTTTTTTGGGGCTTGGCCTACCGCCACCCGCACCAAGTTGGGGTGGCGACTTGCAGGCCTCAATGAGCGCTTTCCAACTCGCGCCATGGACGGTTCTAGCGCCCGGCTGTGCGATCACTTTGGCCGTGTTGGCGTTCAACTTTCTTGGCGATGGCCTTCGAGACGTGTTTGACGTTGGCGAGAGGTTCCTTTGAACACGAAGCAGGCTGTACTGGTCGTTGACGATCTCGCAGTGGACATACGAGGTGCTGCGGTACTGGGGGGTGTGTCTTTGGCGATCCATCAAGGCGAGGCCCTGGGATTGGTGGGGGAATCGGGCTGTGGCAAGTCAATGACCGCGCTAGCCATCCTAGGTTTGTTGCCGCGCGGTGCGCAAATGCGCTCGGACAGCAGCATTCGACTGCAAGGTGCTGAGCTCGTTGGCGCCTCTGAGCAAGCCCTGTGCAAGGTACGCGGCGGTGCAGTTGGCCTGATCTTCCAAGAGCCTGGTGCCTGCCTTGACCCTGTCATGCGAGTGGGCCGCCAAATTGGCGAGGCCTTGCAGCTGCATCGGGGCCTGCGTGGTGCAGCCCAGCAAGCAGTATTGCGCGATTTGCTGGTTGAGGTAGGCCTGAACGACACTGACCGGGTGGCCCGAGCCTACCCCCACGAACTCTCTGGCGGCATGCAGCAACGCGCCATGATCGCGATGGCGCTGGCCGGTGAGCCCGTGTTGCTTATCGCCGACGAACCCACTACGGCCCTGGATGCCCGCATCGCCAGCCAGATCCTCGACCTGCTGGACCGACTACGTCGCGACCGGGGTCTTGCGCTGTTGCTGATTTCGCACGATCTCGCGGTTATTGGCGGGCGTTGTGACCGTGTGCTTGTAATGTATGCAGGCCGCGCCGTCGAATCCGCACCTGCTACACAGGTGTTTGACGCAGCGCGCCACCCCTACACAACAGCGCTCATCGCCGCCAGCCCCGGTCTGGCTGGGGTGACGCCCAAAAGCCCACTGCGCGACATTCCTGGCCAGCTTCCTGCTCCCGGCGGTGGCCGTGACGGATGTGCATTCGCCGAGCGCTGTACGCTGGCACGCTCAAGCTGCGGGCACAGAGTGCCGGCCTGGACACCCGTGGCCGCAGAGCACGCCGTGCGCTGCCTGCAATACGAAGAGGGTTGGTCATGCTAGAGGTGACACAACTGAGCAAGGTCTACCAGGCGCGGGTGTCCGGTGGATCGCCTGTAGTGGCTGTCGGTGGCGTCAGTTTCAAGGTGGGTGTCGGCGAAACCCTGGGCATGGTTGGAGAATCGGGCTGCGGCAAAAGCACCTTGTCGCGTTGCCTGATGCGGCTGGTAGAGCCAACTGATGGGTGCGTGCTGTTCGCAGGTACCGACGTGCGGGCACTGAGTCCCGCAGCGCTACGCGCCTTTCGACGTCGAATGCAGATCGTGCATCAGGACCCCTATTCGTCACTCGATCCACTCATGCGAATTGATCGCACGCTGGCAGCGCCGCTCCGCCACGTACTTGGCTTGGATGCTGGTGCGACGGAGAAACGCATGCTCGCGCTGCTGGAGGAAGTCGGGCTCAACGCCACTCACAGATTGGCCTATCCTCATGAGTTGTCAGGGGGACAACGCCAGCGCGTCGCGATTGCGCGCGCACTGAGCCTAAACCCCGAGTTCATCATTGCAGACGAGCCGACCTCAGCACTGGACGTGTCGATCCAGGCACAGGTGCTCAATTTGTTGTTACGCCTTCAACGCGACCATGGCCTGGCTATGCTTTTTATCTCGCACGATATCTCGCTGGTCGGCCACATGAGCGACCGTATTGCTGTTATGCAGGCTGGTCTATTCGTCGAGACTGGCGCCGCCGAAACCGTGATTGCAAACCCGCAGCACCCCTACACACGTAGCCTGCTGGATGCTCGCCCTCACCGGCCGTCGCAAGCCGCCACCCTAACCTGAAACCGCGCCAGATGGCGCTCATACCCTGAAGAGGAAGTGCATTCATGAATAAGGTCCCGGTCATTCTCGAAGTCGCCATCAATGGTGGCGTCACCCCAGATCGCAACCCCCATGTGCCGCTGAGTGCCGAAGCCATCATCGAGGACAGCCTGCGCTGTTTCGACGCTGGCGCCTCGGTGATCCATGCGCACACCTACGACATTCGCCTGAACGGCAAAGCTGGTGCCGAGGCCTACCTTGAACCCTGGCGCGTGATCCTCGCAAAAAAACCGGATGCCCTGTGGTACCCGACGCTGTCGGTCAATCAGGCCGACGGTGCCAACCTGGAGCCGATCCAAGACCGCTATTCACACTACCCATTCATTGCGGCTGAAGTGCCCATGCCATTCGGCGTGGTGGATCCCGGTTCGACCAACCTGGGTTATCCGGGCCCTGACGGTTTGCCGGTGGGCTTCAGCTATGTCAACAGTTATGAGGACCATGCCTACGCCTTTGGGCTGGCTGAGAAGCTTGGCTTTGTGCCATCGCTGGCCATCTTCGAGCCCGGGTTCCTGCAGACAACATTGGCCTGGTACCGTGCCGGCCGCTTGCCCAAGGGGTCCATGGCTAAGTTTTATTTTGGCGGTGAGTGGGGCTTGTGGGCCCGCGCCAAAGGGGTTTCTTTCGGACTGCCTCCGACCGAAAAAGCCTTGGCCGCCTACGTGGAAATGCTGGAGGGCACAGATATCCCCTGGTCAGTGTCAGTATGGGGTGGCGATCTGCTGCAAACCCCGGTCGCGCGCATGGCCCTGGAGCTTGGCGGCCACCTGCATATTGGCATCGAAGAACATTTCGACCCGAACCGTACGCCAACCAACGTGGAACTGATCGAAGAAACCAAGGCACTGTGCACGGCCATGGGCCGGCCACTCGCAACTTTTGCGCAGACCCGAGACATCCTGGGCATGCCAGCGTACCGTTGAACGGCGCAAGGCCGTCGCGATCAGTGCGATGGCCGTTTCTTTGGTGTGAATTCGATGTGCAACTCTTTGAGGCAGCGCAGATAGAAGTTAGGGACGTGCCGCAGATGATTTTTGCCAGGCGCAAGGCGGAAGTCCTCGATGCGCTCAAGAAAGGCCGTAAAGCCCCACCACAGCTCGCGGCGGGCCAGCGGGGCACCAAGGCAATGGTGAACGCCAGAACCAAAACCCAAATGGGTGGCGGCGTTTTTGCGCTCCAAATCGATCCGGTCCGGGTCCGGAAAATGGGCCGGGTCCCGGTTTGCCGCAGCGTATCGGACGTTGATCACCGACCCCTTCGGAATCGTGACGCCGTGGAAGCTGACGTCACAGGTCGTGAAACGCTGAAGGCCCTGAACCGGGCCTTCGAGACGAATGACCTCTTCAATGAAAGTTCGCAAGTAGCGTTCTGGGTCGGATTTCAGCAGCGAAAAACAGTCTGGGTTTTGCGCAAGCAACATAATGCCGGCCGACAAGGCGTTGGTCGTTGTCTCGGAGCCACCCACAAACGTATCGGCAGTCATCTCAGCGTGCAATTCGTTGTCGTTGAGCTTACGACCCCATTCAGGAATCTCGCGATTGACCAACTCTGACAGCAGGGTGTCGTTCGGTTCACGTCGCAGTTGCTCGAAGATAGGCTGGAAGTAGTGTTGCTGCTCAATTTCCATCTCGGCCGACCAAATCGCCTCTGCATCAGTCTGCATCAGGCCAAGCCGTTTGACCCAGGCATCGGTCCAGGCCTTGATGCGCCAGATGTCCTTTTCTGGTGCACCCATCTGCTTTCCGATGATGATCAAAGGCATAGGCACCGCGAACTGGCGCACCCAGTCGCAATGCCCCTCAGAGATGAATGCATCGACGAGCTGATAGGATAAATCACGCACATAAGGGTCCATCAGCTTGATACGGCTAGCGCGAAAGGTGTGGTCAAACAAGGCCCGCATCTCTTTGTGCTCCGGGTTGTCCCGGCCTGACAGGGTAGGTGCCGGCAACCAGCCTTTTTCGCGAAACAGCTGAGCGATCATCTGAACCCGTTCGGGAGGAATGTGGTCGGGGCCACGGGGCCGCAGGTTGGAGAAAGTCGCCGGGTCTTTGAGGACCTCGCGCAAGTCTTCGTAACGGGTCATTACATAAAAACCCGTCAGCTTATCCCTGTAAACCGGCGCCTCCTCACGCAGCGTCTTGTAGGCCGGATATGGGCATTCCTGAATCTCGACATCCATCAGGTCCACTTCGGTCACGTTTTGCGTAACAACTGGGCACTCCATGCGGTTAACCGGGATCATTGCAAGCATCTCCTATGTGGTCATGCCAGATGCTAACTTGTGATCTGTAGCTTTTCAAGGGTAGCGCTTCGTCCTGCCGAATTGTTCTATTGACAGAACAATATGGGTGATGCATCATTATTTGTAAAGCGTGGCCACGCCCGGGCACGCCGATGTCAGCGCCGGGGAACCTTGGCCTGCGTTCCTCAACCCTTCAGAAAGACACCGGCCATGGAGCAATCCAACCTGACCAGCCGCCAGCTCTACCAGGCGTTCAAAGCCAACCCCACGCGCAAGCGCTTCGGCTTTGGCCGCAAGCCCGCGCTGATCAACATCGACCTGCAAAAAGCTTACACCTGCGTCGGCGAGTTCGCCACCGCCTATGAGACCGACCCCCGCCAACTGGAGCACGTCAACACGCTGGCGGCCGAGTTTCGCGCCCGCGGCTTTCCGGTGGTCTGGACCTATGTGGCCTACATGGACTCCGGCGAAGACTGTGGCGTCTGGGGCACCCGCACCAACACCCCCGATTCGCTGCAGAACATCAAGGTCGGCAGCCGCCGCTCGGAGTTTGACGACCGGCTGGTGATCGACCGCCAACGCGACATCATCATCAACAAGCGCATGGCCTCGGCCTTTTTCGAGACCAACCTGGGCTCG
>JBAXMQ010000074.1:0-16037 GCA_037134215.1 Betaproteobacteria bacterium | reverse complement strand
GGCTGACACGACAAACGGCCACTTTCCGATTCAAGTTAATCAGGCATGGTTTCACAATCCATTTCATCGAATCAAAACCTTGATTCAGTCACCCCAACGGAGACCGCCATGGACCAGAACCAAATGCTTGCAGAAATCAGGGAAGCCAACCTCACCTACTTGATGTTGGCGCAAAGCCTGATCCGGCAGGACCGCGCTGAAGCGCTGTTCCGTCTGGGCCTGTCGGAAGAGGCGGCTGACCTGATCAGCACCTTGTCGCCGGCCCAGATCATGAAGATCGCCAGCGGCAACATGCTGCTGTGCCGCTTCCGCGCCGATGACGAGATGGTGTGGCAACTGCTGACCAACCACACCGTGAGCAAGGTGGACAACGACGGCACCACCAAACTGCACGCCAGCATTCTGATGGCCGGCCGCTATTCCGAAGCCCTGTAAGCCGAAGCCCTGAAAGGACACCATCATGGCCAGCAAAAGCGTTCTCAGTGATTCCAAACAGGTCAGCCGCGCCGTGGCACTGATCCAACTCGGCGCCCGCCTGCAGGTGCTGGAGAGTGAAACCGACCTGTCGTACGAGCGCCTGCTGCGACTGTACAAGGAGGTGGCGGGGCGGTCGCCGTCCAAGGGGCAACTGCCGTTTTCGACGGACTGGTTTCTGACCTGGCAGCCCAATATCCACGCCTCGCTGTTTCTGAACATCTACGAGTACCTGACCAAGGTCAGCGCGCTGGAAGACATCGACGCCATCATGAAGGCCTACAAACTCTACAGCGAGCAGATCGCGGTGTGCGGTGTGGAGCCCTTGCTGTCGATCACCCGGGCCTGGCGCCTGATCAAGTTTGTGGACAACAACATGCTGGGCACCACCCAATGCAGCAAGTGCGGCGGCCATTTCGTGACTGAGCCTTACGAAAATGCCCGGCATTTTGAATGCGGCTTGTGCGCCCCACCGGCCCGCGCCGGCAAGGGCGCCGCCAGTGGCGGCATTCTGTTGCACTGACCGGGCGCACCGGGCAAACCGGCAAATGGGGCTCCTTTGGAGCCCTATTTTCTTTTGGGGCTGCCGCATTTGTTCCCTAAAATCGGGAGTCGCAAGCTATAGTTGATTTTCAAAGCCCCACCCCCGTGATGCCTCACACCACCCTCACCTGCCCATGATTGTCATTGTTGGTTATGTGGTGTCTATGGGCTGCATCTTCGGGGTGTATGTGTTCCATGGCGGCAACATCAAGGTGATTCTTGAGGCCCTGCCCTTTGAGCTGATCACCATATTTGGCGGGGCACTGGGGGCCTTTGCCGTGAACAACCAGCCCAAGGTGCTCAAGGCCACCATCAAGCTGATCCCGCAGGCGCTCAAGGGCTCGAAGTACACCAAGGCGCGTTTCATGGAGCTGCTGGCGCTGCTGTATGACATCCTGCAGAAGGCGCGAAAAGAAGGCCTCATGGCGATAGAGAAAGACGTGGAAGAGCCCCACGAGTCCGCCATTTTCAACAAATACCCCAACGTCGGTCATGACCACCACGTGGTGGAGTTCATCACCGATTACCTGCGCATGATGGTGTCGGGCAACCTGAACTCACATGAAATCGAAAACCTGATGGACAGCGAGATCGACACCCACCATGCCGAAGCGCATGCCCCGGTGGCGGCCATCGCTCGACTGGCGGGGGCGCTGCCAGCTTTCGGTATCGTGGCGGCCGTGCTGGGGGTGGTGAACACCATGGGCTCGGTGGGCCAACCGCCGGCGGTGCTGGGTGGCATGATTGCATCAGCACTGGTGGGCACGTTTTTGGGCATTTTGTTGGCCTATGGCGTGGTGGAGCCGCTGGGCGGCCTGCTGGAACAAAAATCCGAAGACAGCGCCAAGGAGTTCCAATGCATCAAGTCCACCCTGTTGGCCAGCATGCAGGGTTACAACCCCGCCACCGCCATTGAATTCGGCCGCAAGGTGCTGTTCTCCACCGAGCGACCAACCTTTCTTGAGCTGGAAAACCATGTGCGCGGCAAGAAATAGCCGTCTGCCCGTCTGACCCATGGCGACTGACCCCAACAAGCTTCAGCCGATCATCGTCAAAAAGGTGAAGAAAGGCGGGCACGCCGTGCATGGTGGTGCGTGGAAGATTGCTTACGCCGACTTTGTGACAGCCATGATGGCGTTTTTCTTGCTGATGTGGCTGCTGGGTTCGACCACGGAAGGCGACAAAAAGGGCCTGTCCGACTATTTCACGTCACCCCTGAAGGTGGCCATGATGGGTGGTTCCGGCTCTGGACAAAGCAGTAGCGTGATCAACGGGGGTGGCAAGGACCTGACCCAAACGGTGGGGCAAAACGCGCGCTCGGACAGCAGCAGCAACCCCATTGAAAAAAAGGCGGCGATGGAGGCCATCAAGGCGGAGATTGCCAAGCAGGACGCGAAGAAGCTGGACGCCCTGAGCGAAAAAATCAGCGCCTTGATCGCCAGCAACCCCAAGCTGTCTGAGTTCAGCTCACAAATCCGCATTGATGCCACGCCCGACGGCTTGCAGATCCAGATCGTGGACGACCAAAAACGCCCCATGTTTGACAGCGGCAGCGCAATGGTCAAACCGTATATGCGGGATATCCTGCGCGAAATCGGTGGTGCCCTCAACGGCGTGGACAACAAAATCGGGCTGGACGGACACACCGACCGCAAACCGTTTGGCTTGGGTGACCGCGGGTACAGCAATTGGGAGTTGTCGGCCGACCGGGCCAACGCCTCGCGGCGCGAGCTGGTGCTGGCCGGCTTGCCCGACGAACGGATGGGTCGGGTGATGGGACTGGCCTCGAGCAATCTGCTGGAAGAGGACGACCCCTTCAGCCCGATCAACCGCCGCATCAGCATTCTGGTGATGTCGCGCGAGGCAGAGGCGCGGCTGTCTGGCGCCGGGCGAACCCCGCTGACGCCCAAGGCGGCGACCAACAACGTCAAGCCGTGACGCAAATCCATACCCAACCACGGTGGGCCAGCGCCAGCGCGCCACGGGCACCGCATCGCCTCAATGAAAGGGCTTTCCATGGCCAGTGCTCTTCGTTTTCTGGTCGTTGACGACTTTTCCACGATGCGTCGCATCGTGCGCAACCTGCTCAAGGAAATCGGCTATGCCGACTCGGAAGAGGCCGAGGACGGCGTGGTGGCCCTGCAGAAGTTGCAGGGCGGCCAATTCGATTTTGTCATCAGCGATATCAATATGCCGAACATGAACGGGTTTCAATTGCTCGGTGAAATTCAGAAGATCGACAAGCTCAAGCGCCTGCCGGTCCTGATGGTGACCGCGGAGGCGCGTAAGGAAGACATCGTGCTGGCGGCGCAAAAAGGCGCCGCCGGCTTCATTGTCAAGCCTTTCACAAAAGCCACGCTGGAAGACAAGCTCAATCTGATCATGACCAAATATGGCATGAAGCCGGCCACCTGATGGACAGCGCTGCCGCCGCCTCGTCTGCCGCTTCGGAGTCCGGGCTTGACATCCACCACAGCATTGGCGCGCTGACTCGCCAGTTGCATGACGCTTTGCAAGCCTTGGGTCTCACCGACAAGTTCAGAGGCCTGGCGGGTGAATTGCCAGACGCGCAAGACCGGCTCTCCTACATCTCCCGGCTGACCGGCGAGGCGGCCGAGAAGGTTCTGAACCGGGTGGATATGGCCAAGGCCGATCACGACCAGGTGCTGACTGCCAGTCAGGTGCTGAGCCAGCGGCTGCTGGCCGGCGGAGCGGAGGCGCCAAGCACAACGGAACTGCTGAGCTTTCTGGCCGGCATTGAAGCATCGACGCGCCAGGCCGACGCGCACCTGACCGAGATCATGATGGCCCAGGATTTCCACGACCTCACCGGCCAGGTGATCGCCAAGGTGGTGCGGCTGGCGGCCAACATGGAAGAGCAACTGGTGCAGTTGCTGATACAGACCGCGCCGGCTGATGCGCCCACAAAGACCCCTGCGCCCGCCAACAACCCTGCGGCGCCCTATGAGCCGGCCCTGTCTGGGCCAACCATCAACCCTCTGGGTAACCCCGATGTGGTCTCCGGTCAGTCAGAGGTGGATGACCTGCTGGCCAGCCTGGGTTTCTGAGCCGCCACCGGCGGGGGTTAGGCGTAATGTGAAGTGCGCCTTGAAACCCCCTCTTTTCCCGCTTTAGTTGGGGGGATGCGTCACGACAATGGCTGCAACGTCACAGTTTGGCCGCCATGGAATCCACCAGTCAGGACCGTAATTTACCGGCCTCCGAGAGAAAGCTAGAACGGGCACGCGAAGACGGGCAGGTTACCCGCTCCCGGGACCTGTCGCACCTGGCAGTATTGGGCGCCGGTGGCCTGGGCATCATGGCGCTCGCGCCACTGATGCTGCAGCAACTCAAACAGCAAATGGGGCTGCAACTCCGCTTCGACGCCAGCGTCATGACCGACCCGGTAGTCATGCTCCAGCGGCTGGGGCAAATGGTGGGCATCGGTTTGGTGGGCTGCGCCGTTTTTGCCGCCATTGTGAGTGTGGCCGCAGTGCTGAGCACCGTGGCTGCAGGTGGCTGGGTGGCCAGCGTCAAACCCATCATGCCGGACTTCAGCCGAGTCAATCCACTTGCCGGTTTTGGCCGCCTGTTCACCAAGGACAAGCTGTCTGAGGTTGTGAAAATGACCTTCATCACGGTGGTGCTGATCGCGCTGGGTACGGTCTACCTCAGTTCAAGCCTGACCTCCTTGGCCACGCTGGTGCTGCAACCGTCCACCGCAGCGCTGGAGCATCTGGCCAACTGGCTGATCCGGGGCATGGGCTTGTTGATGCTGGTGGTGCTGCTGGTCGCCATGGTCGACGTACCGCTCCAAAATTTCCTGCACAAATCCCGGCTGAAGATGTCACACCAGGAGGTCAAGCAGGAGGGCAAGGAGTCCGACGGCAACCCGCAGATGAAGGGCAAACGGCGCCAACGCCAGCGCGAACTTTCGCAGGGCAACAGCATCCGGGCCGTACCCAAAGCTGACTTTGTGTTGATGAACCCGACCCACTATGCGGTGGCGATCCGTTACGACGACAAAACCATGCGCGCGCCCCAAGTGGTGTCCAAGGGCGCCGACCTGCTGGCGTTCAAGATCCGGGATATCGCCAAAGACCATGCCATTCCCGTGCTGCAGTCGCCAATGTTGGCGCGCGCCCTGTACGCCAACGCCGAGCTCGACCAGGACATTCCAGCCAGCCTCTACACGGCCGTGGCCCAGGTGCTGGCCTATATCTATCGGCTCAAGGCCGCACTGCGTGGCGACGGACCGATGCCAGGCGAGCCCCCGCTACCCGACGTACCGCCTGAGCTCGATCCTCTGTCCAAAGTCGTCGCCAACGTGACCCCGGCATGAACGCACAACTCCAATCACTGCAAAACTGGTTTGCCGGCCACAGGGCCTTGATCCAGGGCGCGACCGCACCCATCCTGGTGGTGGCCATCCTGGCCATGATGGTGCTGCCCCTGCCGCCGTGGATGCTGGACACCTTTTTCACACTGAATATCTCGGTGGCGTTGATGGTGATGATGGTGGCGGCCTACATGCTCAAGCCGCTGGATTTTGCCGCCTTCCCGGCCATCCTGCTGCTGACCACCTTGATGCGGCTGTCCCTGAACGTCGCCTCCACACGGGTGGTGCTGCTGGAGGGTCACACCGGCCCCGGTGCCGCCGGCGCCGTGATCGAGGCCTTCGGCCACTTCCTGATTGGCGGCAATTTTGCGGTCGGTCTGATCGTGTTCTCGATTCTGGTGGTGATCAATTTTGTGGTGGTGACCAAGGGTGCCGAGCGCATCGCCGAAGTCTCGGCCCGCTTCGCCCTCGACGCCATGCCGGGCAAGCAAATGGCGGTGGACGCCGACCTGAACGCAGGTTTGATCGACGAAAAAGAAGCCAAGCGGCGCCGGGCCGAGGTGTCCGAAGAGGCCGACTTCTTTGGCTCCATGGACGGCGCATCCAAGTTCGTCCGGGGCGACGCGGTGGCGGGCATCCTGATCCTGCTGATCAACATCTTTGGCGGGTTCGCCATCGGCGTGCTGCAGCATGGTTTGACTGCCGGCCAGGCGGCCGACACCTACGTTCTGCTGGCCGTGGGTGACGCGCTGGTGGCGCAGATTCCTGGCCTGCTGATCTCGGTCGCGGCCGCCATGGTGGTATCGCGGGTGGGCAAGGAAGAGGACCTCGGCCGTCAGATCGTGGCTCAAATGTTCATCTCGCCCAAGGTTTTGGGCATCACCGCCACCATCATGGGCGTGCTGGGTGTGATTCCCGGCATGCCGCATGTGGTGTTTCTGGGCATTGCATCGGTGCTGGGCTATGGCGCATGGCTTATTGCACGCCAGCCGCCTGCGCCCGATCCGGCCACGGTCGAAGCGGCGGCCGCGGCGACAGCAGGTGCGGCGTCCCCTGACGGCGAGGCCACCTGGGATGACCTGCAGCCGGTAGATCAGCTCGGGCTGGAGCTGGGCTATCGCCTGATCGCGTTGGTGGACAAAAACCGGCAGGGTGACCTGCTCACCCGCATCAAAGGGGTTCGTCGCAAATTTGCACAAGAGGTCGGTTTTCTGCCACCTCCGGTGCATGTGCGGGACAACCTGGACCTCAAACCCAGCAGCTACCGCATCACCCTGCGTGGCGTGATTGTGGGCGAAGGCGAGGCCTTCCCCGGCATGCACCTGGCCATCAACCCGGGCGGTATCAGCACCCCCTTGATCGGCACCCCGACGACCGACCCGGCCTTCGGCCTGCCAGCGCACTGGATCGACGACCAACAGAAGGAAACCGCGCAAATGGCGGGGTTTACCGTCGTTGATTCCGAGACCGTGATGGCCACTCATTTGTCACACTTGATGCAAGTCCAAGCCTCGAAATTGTTGAGCCGGACCGAGACCCAGCAACTCTTGGAACATGTGGCCAAACAGGCTCCGAAACTGATTGAAGAAGTCGTCCCCAAAATGGTGTCCATCGCAATATTTCAGAAGGTACTTCAGCTGCTGCTGGACGAGTCCGTGCACATCCGCGACATCCGCACCATCATCGAGTCACTGGCCGAGCATGCCGCCAACGTTGCCGATCCGACTGAACTGGCGCGCCGGGTGCGCATCGCCCTGTCGCCCGCCATCGTCCAGCAGATCTATGGCCCGGCCCGTGAGCTTGACGTGATCGCCATCGACCCCTCACTGGAGCGGCTGCTGGTGCAGGCGCTGGGCAATGCATCCGGTCCGGCGCTCGATCCAGGCGTGGCTGACATCCTCACCCGCGCCGCGGCAGAAATGGCACTCAAGCAGGAGGAGATCGGTATCCCAGCCTGCCTGCTGGTGCCCGACACGATTCGCAGTGCCATTGCCCGCCTGGTGCGGCGCGTGGCACCCCGACTTCAGGTGCTGGCACACAGCGAAATCCCTGAGTCACACACCATCCGCATCGGTCCGATCCTCAGAGGCGCCCCATCATGAACATCCAAAGATTCACGGCCCCCACGTCGCGCGAGGCTCTGGCCAAGGCCCGGCTGGCCTTCGGCGACGAGACGCTGATCCTGTCGAACCGCAGCACAGCCAGCGGCGTGGAGGTACTGGCCACCGCCGAAAACACCTTGGCACCGCTGGATCGCAGCGAGTCCTTTGCCACCCGCGTGCGCGACCAGGTGCCGGCCCTTCGCCGCGACTCTGGCCCGGAGCTTGACGACAGCCGCGCCCAAGTGGAAGACGATGCGGCCCAGCTGGCCATGAGCACGCTGTCGTTCCAGGACTATGTGCGCGAGCGCATGCTGAGACGCCGGCACGAGGCTCTGGAAGCACAAAAAAACGGCGGCAACAGCAGCTCGGCCGAAGCCGCCACACCCGCACCAGCACCCCGCGTTCCCGCTCCGGCACCGGCAGCCAAACCGGCCCGCGCCGAGGCCAACCCGGTTGCCAAACCTGCTGCGCCGCGCAAAGCCGCAACCGCTGCCCCGGTAGCCCCTGTGACAGCCATTGCTGCCCCAGCGCCCAAAGCATCCGAAGGCCTGGTCGATGAGTTGCACGCCATGAAGACCTTGATTGAGGACCGCTTCAACACCTTGACCTGGCTGGGTCAGGCACGGCAGAACCCGATTCAGTCAAACCTGATGCTCAAGCTGATCCGTTCAGGCTACTCACCCACGCTGGCCCGCACCATCCTGGAGCGCATGCCCGAAGATGTGGGCGCTGCCGAATCGCTGCGTTGGGTCATGGCGGTGTTGGAGCGCAACCTGAAAACCGACGCCCGCTCGCGTCCCCTGATTCAAGAGGGTGGCACCTACGCGCTGGTTGGCGCCACCGGCGTGGGCAAAACAACGACAGCCGCCAAACTCGCCGGACTCTGCGCCCGGGCGCATGGTCCAGCCAGTGTCGGGCTGATTACCCTGGACACCTACCGGGTAGGTGGCCACGATCAGCTCCGCGCCTTCGGCCGCATGCTGGGTGTCGTGGCGCACCTGGCGCATGATCAGGCGGCATTGCAGGATCTGCTCAACCTGTTGGCCAACAAAAAAATGGTGCTGATCGACACCACCGGCCTGGCCCCCAGCGATCCGCGCAAACGGGACATGCTCGGCGTACTGGACCTGCCGGGCATCAACCGCCTGCTGGTGCTCAATGCCGGCGGCCATGGCGACACGCTTGACACCATGGTGAGCTGCTTCAAGACCAAGGGGCCTCAGCAGGCAATTTTGTCCAAGATCGACGAAGCAGCCAAACTGGGGCCAGCGCTGGATGCGGCCATCAGGCACCAGTTGCTGCTGCGCGGTGTCACCACCGGACAAAAAGTGCCAGAGGACTGGGATTCGGCAGACGCTGCAAAGCTGGTTCGGCTGTCCATGCGTGCGCCCACCAAGTCGGCGTTCGACCCGACGGCCGCCGATCTGGGTTTTTTCTATTCCCAACCGCTGCCCACGCATCCAGGCCGTTTCGATGCTTGATCACGCCAACCATCAAGCCTCCGGGTTGCAGGGCCTGCTGCCGCAAGCGGCGCCGCGCCTGATGGCGCTGGTCAGTCACGGCAACCAGCAGGATGAGCTGCCGCTGCTGTGGGAGCTGTGTTCCACGCTGGTGCGCCTGGGTTACTCGGTGGCGGTGTTGGATGGCACCAGCACAGAAACCGATCAGAACCCCGGCCTGATCCAACTGCTGGACGATACCTGCTGGCGGCCAGATGGTCTCAGCGAACCAATGTCCTGGTCTGTGCTGCCAAGCGCGCGCGGACTGCAACAACTCTGTGCCATGCCGGCCGGCGATGATGGCCCCCTTGACCCGTTGAGCCCTCTGTTCCAGAGCCATGGCGTGGTGGTGATCTATGCCCGAGCAGACGAACTGGTCAAGTTGCTGAACGGCAGCAGCCTCGAACCCCTGCTGGCGGTGTCATCTCAGGCCGATTCGCCGGTCTCTGCGTATCGGGCCTTGAAAACGCTGGTGCTGAACGCCAAGCTCAAGCCCACCATTGCCGCCATCGGGCCCGCAGCGGCTGACGGCGGTCGGGAACTGGTCCACACTGCAGCCCAAAAGCTTCAAGCCTGCGCCATGACATTTTTGGGTTACCAGGCCGACTGCCAGCCATTGGGGCCCCGACCCGTCATGGATGGCACCTCGGAGCCGATGTCCAGGCTGACTCTGCGTCTGCTGGAGAGTGCCCTTCCGCTGCCGCGCAAACATTGGGCGGGGGTGCGCTGATGTACACCGCCAAAGGTCAGCTCGACCGAAACGCGATGATCCGGCAGTACCAGCCCTTGGTGCGAAAGCTGGCTCATCACAT
Organism: Betaproteobacteria bacterium; assembly: GCA_037134215.1. Lineage (GTDB taxonomy): Bacteria > Pseudomonadota > Gammaproteobacteria > Burkholderiales > Burkholderiaceae_C > Rhodoferax. The sequence goes on along the minus strand of JBAXMQ010000074.1, from coordinate 6,268 downwards.
GATGGCCAAACTGCCTGCCAACGTGCAGGTGGACGACCTGATCCAGGTCGGGCTGATCGGCCTGTCCGATGCACTGGCCCGCTACGAGGCCGCACAGGGTGTGCAGTTTGAGACCTTCGCCACGCAACGCATCCGTGGCGCCATGCTCGACGAACTGCGCGAAAACGACTGGATGTCCCGCGGCTCGCGCAAAAGCCAAAAGGACATCGAGCAAGCCTTGCGCCGGCTGGAGCACCGATTGGGCCGCTCACCGCTGGAGAGCGAAATTGCCACCGAACTCGGCATGAGCCTGGCGGACTATCAAACGCTGCTGGGCAAGGTGCGCGGCACGCAATTGGTCTATCTGGAGGACATGGGACGCGGCGGTGACGAGGAGGATAGCTTTCTTGATCACCATGTCGCTGATGCCGAGGTGGATCCGCTGAACATGCTGGGCAACCAGCGCCTGCGCCAAGCCCTGGTGGATGCCATCAAGAACCTGCCGGAGCGTGAGCAGCTGATCATGAGCATGTACTACGAACAGGACATGAACCTCAAGGAAATTGCCGCTGTGCTCGGCGTTACAGAATCGCGAATCTGCCAGCTGCACAGCCAGTCGATTGCGCGACTGCGTGCCAAGATGCGGTCGCACTGAGGCGGCAACGCGACAACCTGCTCGCCAAAAAGAAAGGCTGCCAGTGGCAGCCTTTTTTGTCGCCTGGAGCGAAGCGGTTTATGTCAGGCAGACAGCACCCGGAAGGAGCCAGTCTGGCGTCCCGCTGTGCCATACGCACTGGCACCAGGCGCATAGCTGGCGCCACGGGTGGCGGGCACCAGGGCATTGAGCGAGCGATCGACCAGCGCTGCGCGCCGGATCAAGCTCTCGCGCTGCTGGGCCAGGCGCCGGGCCATGCTGCGCACGCGCCGCTTGAGACCAGGATCAGGTCGACCGGCGGCGGCCGTATTTTGAAAGCTCTGCGCCAAGGCCAGCGCAGCCAGCCGCAGCGATGTCGCGGCGATGGTGAGCGACTGCGGTTCACCGGCCACGATGGCATCGGCCACTGTGCGGAGCTGCAATTCGACTTCAGCCAGCGTTTGTTCCATGGAAAGACCCGTTAAGCCGCTTTATCCGGCAGTCGCTTCAGTTACGACGGCGGTTGAGGATTTCCTGGGCATTGGCCAACAGCTTGTCAGCAATGGCGCCAGGATTGACCACATAGGTGCCCTGCGCGATGGCCGCCCGCATGGCATTGACCTTGCCGGTATCAATATCGCCCGAATCCGACCTGCTGGCCAGTTCCATCGACCGTGCCAGGTTGGACACTGTGACGGCCACACCGGCGGACTGTGTGCTTTTGGCAGCATCGCTGCTGGCTGCGCTGGCAGGCGTCTGCGCCGCCTTGGCTGGCGGGGCTTGAGCGGCGGATCCGCCTGCGATCAGCAGATCTGGCGGTGTGCTAATTTTCATCATGTTCTCCCGAACTACTGGGGATGTAGCCTCGTACGACCTTTATCGACCGATCTCCGCAGGGCTTGAGGCTTATTTTGCATGTTTTTTGCATATCTTTTGAATGCTCAGATGTCGAGGCTGACGGTTCGGCCATCAGTGACCAGTCCGGTCATGATGCGGCCGTTGTCCATGCGGACCCTGGCGACCTGTCCGATGACCCCGGCCGACAGGGCCTGGGCATCGGATACCACCTGGAAGCCATAACCCCGGGCAACCACCCGCACTTGTGCGCCGGCTTGAAACACCTGGGCCGGCTTGACGACGCTTTGCCGCAGCACCTGGCCCGTGCTCAGGGCACGGGTGGCGGTATACCCCTCCCAGCCCGCCAACTTGGCGACCACCGGGCTGGCGTCCTCCGCCCAGTCCACCTCAGCCTCCACCGCGTCGGTCTGCGTCAGTACAGCGCCGGAAGCAACATCACCTCGGATGACCCAGGCGGGACCGAAGGCCTTGACCGTGAGCGGCAAGAACACACTCCATTTGGACGAGCCTTCGACGCAACGCAGGCCGAGCCGGGTCTTGCCCCACAGGCGGGCGCCTGGCGGCACAAAAGGCTCCACCTTGCTGCAAGGGGCAAGCCGCAAGCGGCTGTCAAGCTCACCCAGCACAACTTCCAGCCGCAGCGGTGCAGCGCCGGCGGGTAGAGCGTGGGACAGTGCGGTATCCAGCCAACGCTGTGTGGGCTCGCGCCAGTCCAGGCTGGGCGCTGCCGTGGACTGACCCTGGGCGGCGACCGGCAGCAGCAACGCCAGCAGCAGCGCTAAAGAAGCTCCGGAGAGACAAGGGGTTGGCTGACGCGACATAGTGGGGGCCTGGTTCAGGGTGAGGCAATCGACTTTAAACGGCGACGGATTCACCCAATAGCCCGATATGCTGGCACTTTTCCCCTTATTTCGGCGCTTGAAAAATTCAAGTTTTTCCCATAATCAATCCACGTCGTCAAACGGGCCTACCACCTGTCTGTCGCCGCCCTTTACTTGCCGAGGTGCCCCATGTTCGCTCAAATGACCAACGGATTGGACTTTCATTCGAAAGCCCTGGTCCTGCGCGCCGAACGCCAGCGGGTGATTGCCAGCAACATTGCCAACGCCGACACGCCCGGTTATGTGGCACGGGACCTCAATTTCCGCGAAGCCATGGCCAATGCAAGCGGTAGCAGCTCAACCCTGGCCAGACCCGAAACACCAACGGCCACCACACACAGCGCCCACATCCCGATTGGCGGGCTGTCGATCGGCAGCCTGGGCAGCAACAACGGCCTGGCCTACACCGTGCAGTCCCAGCCCAGTGCCGACGGCAACAGCGTGGACCTGGACCGCGAACGCGCCAATTTTGTGGACAACTCGGTGCGTTATGAATCCACCCTGCGGTTCATTAACGGCTATTCCAAGACAATCTTGAGCGCCATTCAAGGCCAGTAAGCCTTTACCGCCTGAAAAGACCCATCATGTCCATGTTTTCCATTTTCAACGTGTCGGGCAGCGCCATCAGCGCGCAGTCCCAGCGGCTCAACGTGGTGGCCAGCAACCTGGCCAACGCCGACGCCGTGGCCGGTCCGGACGGTCAAGGCTACAAAGGCCGCCAGCTGGTGTTTGAGACGGTGCCCATGGGTTCGGACGCCTCAGCTGGCGTGCGCGTCAGCTCGGTCAAGGAAAGCAGCGAGCCATTGCGCCGGGTTCACAACCCCAATCACCCGTCGGCCGACGCCGAAGGCTATGTCACGCACTCCAACGTCAACCCGGTGGAAGAGATGGTGAACATGATCTCGGCCTCGCGCTCGTACCAGAACAATGTCGAGGTGATGAACACCGCCAAGACCTTGCTGCTCAAAACCCTGCAAATGGGTCAATAAACCCCAAAGGTCCCCCCATGGTATCCGCCGTCACTTCTGCCAACCCACTCGCCGCTGCCAACCCGACTGCGTCCAACGGGGCGGCCTCGACCACCGACCTGAACGCCTCGCAAGACCGCTTTCTGAAACTGCTGGTGGCTCAGTTGAACAACCAGGATCCGATGAATCCGATGGACAACGCGCAGATGACCAGCCAGATGGCTCAGATCAACACTGTGACCGGGATTCAGCAGGTGAACGAAACACTCAAGAGCATGGCCACTCAGTTTTCCGGGATGCAGGTGCTGCAGGGCTCGTCCATGGTCGGGCACGAGGTGCTGGTGGCCAGCAACCAGCTCAGCCGTAACGCCGGCATGGCCGCTGGTGCGGTTGATCTGGCAGGCAAGGCTGATTCGGTCAAGGTCGAAATCCTGTCGCCGGGCGGTCAACTGCTCGACACCCTCACCCTCGGCCCGCAGACCGCAGGCCGCCAGACCTTCAACTGGAACGCCGGTGCCTACAACGGCGTGGGCGAGCCGACCTTCCGAGTGACAGCCACGCAGGCAGGAAAACCGGTCGATGCCGTCTCGCTGGCGCGTGACAAGGTGCTCTCTGTGGGCAGCGAGAACGGCGCCATGACAGTGCAGCTGCAGGGGCGCGGCGCCCTCGCCTACGACAAAGTCAAGGCCATCCTCTAAGTCAAGCCGAGGCTTGACCCTCCAAACCTCTTCACCCTCCCACTTTCAGGAACCACCATGTCATTTCAAACGGGTCTATCTGGTTTGAACAGCTCCAGCCGCAGCCTGGACGTGATCGGCAATAACATTGCCAATGCCAATACGGTCGGCATGAAATCCTCACGTACGGAATTTTCTGATCTTGTGGCCAGCACCAATGGCCTGAGCGGCGCCAACAGCGCCGGTATCGGCACCGCCATCGGCGCCGTGTCACAGCAGTTTGCGCAGGGCAACATCAACATCACCGGCAATGACCTGGACGTGGCCATCAATGGCGGCGGTTTTTTCCAGGTGTCGCTGCGCGATGGCTCCACGGCCTACACGCGCGACGGGCAGTTCAAGCTCGACAATGCGGGCAACATCGTCAACAACAGTGGTGCCAAATTGCTGGGCTACCCGACCGATGTCTCGGGCACACCCACCAGCTCCATCGCCCAGACGCTCAATCTGCCCACCGCAGCGCCGATTGCGGCCAAACAGACCAGCGCCATCACAGCGGAATTCAATCTGGATGCCCGCGCAGTGGTGGCTGCCAGCGCCACGCCGCCCACACCGCGCACCACTTATGGCACGTCTCTGACGGCCTACGATTCACAGGGCGTGGCAGTACCAGTCAACCTGTATTTCGAGCGTGCGGCGTCGACGCCGGCCAACCCGACGGCAGTGCCCCCGGTGACAGCGTCGGACAACTGGAATGTGTACGACGTGGCCACCGGCGGCGCGGCCTTGTTCCAAATGCAGTTCGACGGCAGCGGTGCCCCGGTGTCTTACACCTCGGGTACACCGGCCGTCACCACCCCCGCAAGCACGCCGTTTGCCCTGAGCATCAACCCGCCCAACGGCATCACACCCACCTTCACCGCCAATCTGGACATCAGCAAGGCCACGCAGTATGGCTCCAGCTTCGCGGTCTCCAACCTGACGCAGGACGGTTATGCCCCTGGCAACTTGCTCAGTGTCAAGATCGGCGACAAGGGCGTGATCACGGCCCGTTACTCCAACGGCCAGACGCAGGCGGCGGGGCAAATCGCACTCGCCAATTTTCGCAATGTGCAGGGGCTGGCCGCTTCAGGCGCCGGCAATTGGGTGCAAACCGTGAATTCGGGTCCCGCTGTGCCGGGGGCACCGGGCCAGGGCAATCTGGGGGTATTGACATCGGGCGCTGTCGAGGAGTCCAACGTGGATCTGACCGCCGAGTTGGTGAACATGATGACAGCCCAGCGCGCCTACCAGGCCAATGCGCAGACCATCAAAACCCAGGACCAGGTGATGTCCACGCTGGTGAACCTGCGTTAAGCCGGATAGCGCACCATGGACCGTCTGATCTATACCGCCATGACCGGCGCCAATGCCGCCGCTCAGCGGCAGGCGGTGCTGTCCAACAACCTGGCCAACGCCTCCACCAACGGTTTTCGCGCCGAGCTGTCCACCTTTCGGGCCGTGCCGGTGCGCGGCGATGGCGCCAGCACGCGGGTGATGGCGCTGGAGGCCACCGCAGGTGAGCTCGACACGCCTGGCACACCGCAACGCACAGGCCGAAATCTGGATGCGATGGCCGTGGGCAAGGCCTGGTTTGGCGTGCAGGGTCTGGACGGGGTCGAGGCCTACACCCGCAACGGCGCCTTTGATGTATCGCCCGATGGCACACTGGTGACCAGCAACGGCCTGACGGTGTTGTCGGACGGGGGCGCGCCGATCACGGCGCCGGCCAACGCCGAAGTGACCATCGGCTTTGACGGCACGCTCAGCGCCAAGGTGGGCAACCAGCCCGCCACCACCATCGGTCGGCTCAAGCTTGTGACACCCACACCGGAAGATCCCCTGCGCCGCGGCACCGACGGCCTGTTTCGTGCGGCCTCGGGCGATGCGCTGCAAAACGATGCCACTGCCCGGGTGCAAACTGGCGTGTTGGAAGGCTCCAACGTGAACCCGATCGAGGCCATGGTCGGCATGATCCAGGCAGCGCGCCAGTTCGAAACCCAGATGCGCCTGCTGCAGACCGCCGAGTCGAATGACCGCTCCGCCGGCCAGTTGCTCAGCATGCAAGGCTGAGTCGGCCGCCTGACCCTCTACCACTGACAGCAAGGACACGCTCATGATCAACTCGCTCTGGATCTCCAAGACCGGCATGGAAGCCCAGCAAATGCAGCTGGACGTTATCTCCAACAACCTGGCCAATGTGTCCACCAACGGCTTCAAGCGCGCCAATGC
>JBAXMQ010000073.1:0-16102 GCA_037134215.1 Betaproteobacteria bacterium | reverse complement strand
ATTACCTGGACAACCATCTGAAGCAGGTGGTGGCGCAGCAGGCGCAAAGCGGTGAGGTGGCGGTGTTTGGCGTGGGCGTCGGGCTAGACCTGAGCCCGTTTTACCCCCACAACCTGGCGCTGGATCTGTCCAGCCCACCGGGCAATGGCGTGTTTCGGGAACTGCTGGCAATGTTGGCGCGGCATCTGCGCTTTTAGTTCGATAACCTTGCACTGGCATTTGCCTTTGCACTTGCGCTTGACATCCTCGCGCTGGCGGGCGGCGTGGTTTGCGTTCTCCGGCCCACGCTCGCGGGTTTCTACCTTTGGCTTTTGGACGTTGCTGCGTCAACACCGTGCCTGGCAGGGCACTGTGCGGGCAACCGCGAATGGGGCCTGCGCCCGCAAACCCCACCGCCCACCGAGATGAGAATGGTGGCGCACAACGGAACAGCCGCATAGCTTACTGGCAGATTGGGAATAGCGTGGCTGCTCCCGCCATACCAAGCCCGCTGCCAGGCAGGTGGTTTGGGTGTCCGGGCGCAGGCCACATTCGCGCTGGCCACAGAGTGGGTGGGCCAACGACGGCGTTGATGAGCGGGTGCTTGCGTGCCGACCCGATAAAGCGCGAGCGTGGGCCGGAGAACGGATGCCCGGACCGCCGGCCTTGCCAGTGCCTCTTGCTCCCGTGAATGATCAACAACCGTGGGAGATGGATCGTGACGACCTCGCACTGTCGGGCGGCGTGGTTCGCGTTCTCCGGCCCACGCTCGCGGGCGTCTGCCTAAGGCTTACGGACCTTACTGCGTCAACACCGTGTGTGGTAGGGCACTGGCTAGGCCACCGCGAATGGGGCCTGCGCCCGCAAACCCCACCGCCCACCGAGATGAGCGTGGTGGCGCACAACGGAACAGCCGCAATGGTTCTTGGCAGTTTGCCAAGGCTCTGGCTGCTCACGCCGCGCCAAGCCCTCAGCCGGGCAGGTGGTTTGGGTGTCCGGGCGCAGGCCCCATTCGCGCTTGCCACAGAGTATTCACGCCGGCCACGGTGTTGATGAGCCAATGCCAGCACGCCAACCAATTGGGGCGCGAGCGTGGGCCGGAGAACGGATGCCCGGACCGCCTGCCGACGCACAGACTTGCCGAGCCGCGTGCCAACAAGCAGTACCGGCCAAATTGGAAAAAGTTAAAGGCTAATCCAGCAACGGAAACATCGGGTCATCCATCACCGCCTGATCCGGCAGCCTGTCGTCCAAACCGGCAAAAGGCGGCGAGGTGCGCCAGGGGCGAACGGCGTGGCGGGCGTCGTCGCCCAGGTAGCGGGCTGAAAACACGCGGCGGCGCTGGGTGGGGCCAACGCCGCTGCTGGCGTGCAGTGTCAGCATGTGAAAGGCCACGGCATCGCCGGGCTCCAGCGCCCAGGCCAATTGCCGGTACTGCGCCGGCTGCGCGTCAATATTAGGCAACTCGGCCAGGCTGCCGTCCGGGAACCACTTGGCCTGCTGATCGCGAAAGGTGCGTGGCATGTACCAGGTGCCGGCATGTGACCCGGCGACAAAGCGCAGGGTGCTGGCCAGGGGCACCGGGTCCACCGGCAGCCAAAAGCTGACGTTTTGACGGCCGCTCACGTTGTAGTAGGGTTGGTCCTGGTGCCAGGGTGTCGCCTGGCGGGTGCCGGGCTCCTTCACCAGCAGGTGGTCGTGGTAGAGCCGACAGGTCTGGCTCTGCATCAATTGCCGGGCCACCTGTGGCAGCGCCGATTGCCGCAGCACCGCCGCGTAGTCTGGGTTGGTCTGCCACGTGCAAAAGTCTTCCACAAAACGGCCCGGGTCATCGGGTTGGCTAGCCACCATCGCCAGCGGGCTCAGGTGGGCCAGGTTGTGCTCTATGCCCCTTGCCAGCCTAGCGATGTCGTCTGGGTTGAGCAGACCGCGCAGCACCAGCGCACCATCGCGCTCAAAGGTCTGGACCGCATCGGGCGACAACCGAAACGGCGCACTCATCAGGTCCACCAAAAAATCGACAGATTGAAGGCACGCTCCACAAACCAAGCCAAGGCCACCAGCATGGCGGCCCAGGAGCCCAGCCGGAAGACGCCGCGCTGGTACAACGGTGTGTGCCGCAGCACAAAGGCCAGCGGCAAAAACACCGCCACGATGGCCATCTGGCCAAGCTCAACGCCCAGGTTAAAGCCCACCAGGCTCAAGACCAGCGCGTTGGCCGGCAGGCCGAGCTCGGCCAGGACGCTGGCAAAGCCAAAGCCATGGATCAGCCCGAAGCAAAACGCCATCAACCAGCGTTGCTGCACCACGGGCCGCAGGTTGTTGGCTGCCGCAAACACCACCGAGGCGGCAATGGCCGATTCCACCAGCCGGCTGGGCAGGCTGATGATCTCCAAGGCGGCCAGCGACAGGGTGATGGAGTGCGCCAGGGTAAACGCTGTCACCACCCAGAGCACCCCCACACTCGCCTCCCTGAAGCCGCCTACCCCACGCATGCCGGTGCTGCTCAGGCCACCGCCACGCCGCGTCAGTACCGCAGGCAGCAGCAGGCAGATCAAAAACAGAATATGGTCAAAACCAATCCAGATGTGCCAGACCCCCTCACGCAGGTACTGCACAAACTGGTCGCCCGCAGTTGCCGCTTCCGAAAACTTCAACACGCCGCTTTGCGGCCCCAACACGGCACTGTGCGTCGCGCCGTCCAAATCGAGTTTGAGCAGCCCGCGATGCTGGGCGTCAACATCAAACAGCAGGCTGTACTGAATGGAAAACGGGCCTGACCGTTGCGGGCATTGGCCTGCCAAGGTCAACACGGCGTAGCTGCCATCGGTGTGCTCGTCCACTTGCAGGCCCTGCTGTCGAAAGCTGCAGGTGCCGCCGCGCTGCACCGCGAGTCTGCTGCCAGCCCAGGCCTGCAACTCGGCCTGCTTCTGCTGCAACTCACCCCAGGTGATCTGGTCGTCACCGTTGGCGTCGAGCCCGATGGCAAACTGAATGTCCCGCAGCGCAATGTCCCACTGCACGCTGACCTGATCGCCCTGGGCCCGCACCGCCAGGTAACTGTCGCTGGATTTGTGCGCCTGCGCTGCGGCAGCCATCAACACCAGCCAGGCCATGGCCATCGCCTGGACCACCCCTTGGCCCCAAAAGCCGCGTCTCATGGGTTGCCCTTGGGCAGAGTGGCCAGCTGCGTCAGCAGCTGGCCAAGGGGCGCGCCCTGAAACCCGCTGCTCTTCGCCCAGGCTTCGACCTTTTGGGCCGGCGCCCGCTGTCCCGCCGCCAGCGCGGCCTCCAGCAGGATGCGGGCGTCGCGCGGTTCGCGCTGTACCTCGTAGTTAGCCTGTGCCAGGGCCAGGGCAGCGCCGATATCGCGGCGCAACTGCAGCGCGTAGCGGGCCTCTTCGGCCCGGTGGGTGGTGTCACCACGCAGCCGGGTCGCCGAAAAGCGCTCATCCAGCATTTTGACCAGCGCAGGGGCTTTGGGCGAGCCAGTTTGCTGGTGAGCCAGGGCCAGACGCAGCAACAGCGGGTCCGAAGCCTCTTTGCCATCCAGCAGTGCCACCACCTCTTTGGGGCGTTGCTGGTCAAGCAAGAAGTCGCTCCAGGCGGCCAGCAAATAGGCATCGGTCAGGCCCAGACGCAAGGCGCTCTTGTAGTGACTTTCTGCCAGCGCCGTCCGCCCCTGCCAGGCCGCAACCTCGGCCAACCGGGTCAACAGCCACAAACGGTTACCGGGGTCGTCGGCCCGGGCCAAGCCTTTCTCCAGCGCCTGGTAGCCCTGCGCCAATTGACCGGTGTAGGCCAAAGTTAGCCCCAGGCAGCCCGCTTGCAGGGTTGGCGCGCCGGCTGCGCCCAAGGCCGTGCAGGCCTGGTTGGCGCCAGCGTAGTCGGCCTGGACCAAGGCGATGGCGGCGAGCCAGCCATACGCCTCCGCAAAATCGGGCTGGGCGGCCAGGGCAGCGCGCAGGTCAATCTTGGCGTCCTCAAACGCGTGGCGGTATTGACGCAGCAAGCTACGAACGAACAAGAGCTCGGCCGACAGCTGCCCCGGGTAGCCGTTGATCAATGCATCGGCGTAGCCCACATAACGCGGGTCGCCATGGGTCATGGCCAGGTCAAAATACAGCCTAGCCAAGGCCGTTACGGTCTGGGCGTCCCTTGGGGCGCGGTTAACGGCTTGCTGGTATTGCTTGAGTCGGCTGGCATCCGGGTCGCCGGCCTTGACGGGCAGGCGCTCAAGGACTTCATTGGCGTCCACCGGCGTTCGAGGAGCCGGCCAGCCCATGGTGACTGAGCAACACAGGAAGAACCCAACCAAACACCGGGTAAACCCGCCTTTGCTGCATACAAATGACTTAGGCATAATACCGCCGCCTAATTAGGCTTAAGTTCGACAAACAGGAATAGGAATAGGAATAGATCATGACCAAAGTTTTTTCAGTGATTGTTGCATCAATGATGTTCGCTTCGGCCGCAATGGCTGGTTCACATGGCGGCGCCATGAGCGACGCAGACAAGAAAAAGATGGAAGAGGCTTGCAAGGCTGACGCATCCAAAATGGATGCCAAGCTGAAGGCTGACTGCGAAAAGTTCAAGGCAGCCAAGAAGTAATCTTCTCTGTACTTGGAAAAACGGGCCTTTGGCCCGTTTTTTTTGGCCTGCGTTGGACGCTTGATCAACGGATGCCGTTCACCTTGTCCCTCTCCCCAACGTTGCCGACCACATGGCTGGTCGCGGCCCTGCTGTTGCGCAGCGGCTGGCAGCTGGCTCATGCGCCGCCATCCGCCAAAGCACAACTGACCGGTCGGGCCCCAAGCAACTGCACGCAGACCTGCGGGTCTATGCCCACCAGGTAGCCGCGCCGGCCGCCATTGACCAGTATCCGTGGCAGGTCCAGGATCGATGCCTCGACATACACCGGCATGGCTCGTCGCGTGGCAAAGGGCGATGTGCCGCCCACCAGATAGCCGCTATGGCGATTGGCCACATCGGGCGCACAGGGTGCCACCGATTTGGCACCCACCTGTCGCGCCAAGTTCTTGGTGGAGACTGTGCAGTTGCCGTGCATCAGCACCACCAGCGGCTTGGCGTCCTGGTCCTGCATGATCAGCGTCTTCACCACCATGAAAGGATCTACCCCCAGTGCCCTGGCGCTGTGCTGGGCGCCACCATGCTCAAGATAGTCGTAGGGGTGTTCGCTGAAACTGACCCGGTTCTGCCGCAGCAGCGCAGTGGCCGGTGTTTCGGTGACATGGTCTTTTCTAGCCATGGCGGCGATTGTCCACCGGCCACTGCGACGCGGGCACGGCGCGGGGCCTTTACCCTCGGGAGCCTGGCGATGGACGGTAGTGGTTATAGTGGGATTGCCAACGTCAAACAGGGGGTGCCATTGTGATTCGAACCAGTTCGTTGTTCTTGATGACCGCATTGCTCTGCGGGTTCAATGCCGGCGTCTGGGCTCAGGCCGCGCCGCAGCCGGCTCAGGTCACGCCGCCGACGGCCTCGAGCGTGCGCCAGGCCCGGGCGGCTGTGGTGCAGGTCACCGCGCACGCCATTGAGGACGCCCCTTCAGCCCGCACGCTGGGCCAAGTGCGGCGTGGCAGCGGCGTGGTGATCGGCCCAGACGACCTGATCCTGACCATTGGCTACCTGATTCTGGAGACCGACCAGGTGGACATCCGCACCGCCGACCGCAAAACCTACCCGGCGCGCGTCGTGGCCTATGACACAGCCACCGGCCTGGGCCTGCTGCGCCCGCTGTTTCCGTTGAGCAATGTGCAGCCGGTCAGCATCGGTCAGGTGGCGGCGGGCGAGGTGGGGCAGACCTTTGCCGTTGTCAGCGGCGACGGCGCCGAGGGCATCGCCCCGGCGCGTCTGATCGACGTGCGCCATTTCACTGGCTATTGGGAATACCACCTGGACAAGGCGCTGTACGCCAGCCCGCCCGTCGCCAACCATTCGGGTGCCGCCCTGTTCAATCCACAGGGCCAACTGGTGGGCATCGGCAGCCTGTACATGCAAGATGTGTTGACCGAGAACGACCCGAGCGCCCTGCCCGGCAACATGTTTGTGCCCTCGGAACTGCTCAACACCATCCTGCCCGAAATGCTGGCCACCGGCAGCTCGGCCGGCAGTCACCGAGCATGGCTTGGCATCAACGCGGTGGAGCGCAACGGCCGCATCCAGGTCACCCGCGTCACCCCCGAGAGTCCAGCCGACCGGGCCGGCCTGAGCCCGGGCCACGTGGTGCTGAGCATGGACGGCGAAGTCCTGACCTCGCTGGCGCGTTTTTACAAGAAAGTCTGGGCCAAGCCGCTCGATGCCGGCAAACTGACGCTGACGGTGCAGGAACGCGGTCAGACCCGCGACCTGGAGCTTGAAGTGCGCGACCGCAGCCAAAGCATCCAAAAACCAGCCGGCATTTGACCGGCCATTAATTGGCCGGGTCGCGCATCTCCCAGCGCACGGCGTCGATCTGGGCCAGCAGCTCGGGCGACAGGGTGGTGCCCCAGGCGTCCAGGCATTCGTCAAGCTGGGCCACGCTGGTCACACCCAGGATGGTGCTGGCCACGCGCCAGCTGGTGTAGCAAAATGCCAGTGCCATGGCCGTGGGCGTGAGGCCATGTTGGCGCGCCAGCGCGTTGTAGCGGCGCGCAGCGGCCAATGACTCCGCCCGGCCCCAGCGGCCCTTGCGCACCGAGTCATAGCGCTGCAGGCGGCCACCCTGGGGCGCGTCAGCGCCCACGTGGCCCGAGGCGTCGTACTTGCCGGTGAGTTGACCAAAACCCAGCGGCGAGTAGGCCAACAAACCCACCTGCTCGTGGTACAGGGTTTCGTCCAGCCCGTTGTCCACACTGCGGTTGATCAGGGCGTAGGGGTTTTGCACCGACACGATGCGCGGCAGGCCATGCTCGGCGGCCACCCGGGTGAATTCCATCACGCCATAGGGCGTTTCGTTGGACAGCCCGATCTCGCGCACCTTGCCGGCCTTGACCAGCCGCGCCAGGCCTTCGAGCTGCTCGCGGGTGCTGGACAGGTCGGTGCGCAGCTTGGCCGGATTGAAATAGGGGTTGCCAAAGGCCGGCACATGGCGCACCGGCCAGTGGATTTGGTACAGGTCGATCACATCGGTTTGCAGGCGGCGCAGGCTGTCGTCGCAGGCGCTCACAATGTCCGCCGCTGTCACGTTGTCAGTGCCGCCACGCACCCAATCCATGCCGCGTGCCGGGCCTGCCACCTTGGAGGCCAGCGTCCAACGCTGGCGCACGCCGGGGTTGCGGGCAAAGTAATTGCCGATGATGGTCTCGGTGGCGCCATAGGTCTCTGCCCGGGTCGGCACCGCGTACATCTCGGCGGTGTCCAGAAAATCCACCCCGCGCTCCAGGCTGCGCGCCAGGATCTGGTGCGCCGTTGGCTCATCCACCTGTTCGCCAAAGGTCATGGTGCCCAGACAGATCGGGGCGACGGCCAGATCACTGCGGCCAAGTTTGATTTTTTTGAGTTCCATAGACGTTGTTTGTTTCATCAGGGGAGGATACCCGACTGGCGGGCGCGGGATTCTTCTAGCAGGCGCAGCACGCGGCGCTGTACCTTGCCGGTGGTGGTCATGGGCAGGGCATCGACAAATTCGATCTCTTTGGGGTACTCGTAGGGTGCCAGCTTGCCGCGCACATGGGCCTGCAGGTCGGCCACCAGTTGGGCATCAAATTGGGCTCTAGCCCTTGTACCTCTTGGTTTTTGCACTACATATTCAGGAGCAAGGACGACATACGCCTTGACCAGCGCGCCACGCTCGCGGTCGGGCTTGGGCACCACGGCGGCATTGAGCACCGCCGGGTGCTTGACCAGACAGTTTTCGATCTCGCCCGGGCCGATGCGGTAGCCGGCAGCCTTGAACACGTCGTCGGCCCGGCCTTGGTACCACAGGTAGCCATCGGCGTCGCAGGTGGCCAGGTCGCCGGTGCGGCACCAGTCACCGGTGAATTTGGCGCGGGTCGCAGTCTCGTTTTTCCAGTACCCCAGGAAAAAAATCGGGTCCGGGTCGCCGTGCACATCCAGCCGGTGCAGGGCCACATCGCCCACCACGCCCGGCGCACACACCTGCCCCGCCTCGTCGATCACCGCCACCCGGTGGCCGGGGTAAGCACGGCCCATGCTGCCGGGCTTGGCCGGCCAGGCCGATGAACAATTGCCGACGATGTAGTTGATTTCGGTCTGGCCGAACATTTCGTTCACCGTCACGCCCAATTGGTCCTGGCAGTAAGCAAACACCGCGTCGCCCACCGACTCGCCCGCGCTCATGATGGCCTGCAATTGCAGGCCGAACTGCTCGCGCACATTGCAGCCAGGTTGGCCGGGGTAGGCCTTCATCATGGCCTTGAGCGCGGTCGGGAACAAAAACGTGTGGGTCACGCCAAAGCGCTGCATCAGCTCAAACGCCGCTTGTGGGCTGAAGCGGCCGCTGTAGGCCACGATCGGGCGGCCAAAGTACAGGGTGGGCAGCAGCGCGTCCATCAGGCCGCCGGTCCAGGCCCAGTCCGCCGGGCTCCAGAACACCGCCGCGCTGTTGGCATTGGTGCGGCCGTCAAAGCCAAACCAGTTCTGGCTGCAAACAAAGCCGCTCAGGTTGCCGATCAGGGCGCGGTGCGGAATCAGCGCGCCCTTGGGGTTGCCGGTGGTGCCGCTGGTGTAAATCAACACCGCCGCCTCGTCGGCCCGGGTATCCACTGCTGCAAAGTCGGCGGGTGCATCGGCAAGCGCTGTGACGTAGTCCACGTCAGCCTTGGCCGCCGCCGCGCCCACCCCTAGCACCCGGCGCAGCAGCGGGCAATTACCCCGCACGGCCAGCAGGTTGTCGATGGAGCTCTCGTCACAAATCGCCAGAACCGCCTCGCTGTCCTGCAGCCGAAAGTCGAGCGCGTCCGGGCCAAACAGCATGGACAGCGGCATGGCCACCGCCCCCATCTGCATCACCGCCATATAGGCCACCGCCGTCTCAAAACGCTGCCGCATCACAATCGCCACCCGGTCGCCCTGCGCCACGCCCAGGCTGGTGAGCACCTGCGACAGCCGGTTGGCCTGCGCCTGCAGCTGCGCATAGGTATAAAAAGTGGCCGAACCCCCCGTGTCCATTGCCTGGATAGCTATTCTTTTGGTAGCGTCTGGCGCCGCCGCCCAGCGCGCGCTGCAGACCTGCGCCATGTTGAAGCGCTCGGGCACCTGCCAGCCGAAGCGGCTGTGCAGGGATGGGTAGCCGTCAGAAAAATCCATGAGCGTCCTAAAAAGTCACGCGTTGACGCAGCGCGTCTTACGTTGAACAGATACAACCAGGCTACCAAATCTCCAGACTCAAACGCTCTGCGGGTACCTGGGCAAACGCCTTGTCGCGACTGACCAAAGTGATATCGGCGGCAATCGCGTGGGCCGCGATCATCATGTCAAAGTCGCTCAAACTAATGCCCCGGGCTTCAAGGGTGCTGCACAACTCGCCGTAACAGGTGGCCACCTGTTCGTCCCAGGGCAGGACATCCATGCGCAGGAGGACCTGGGTCAACGCATTTCGGAGGCGTTGCGGCTGCCCTTTCCGATGAAGGCCGTATTCCAGTTCTGCCAAAGTGATGCTGGATATGGCGGCTTGGCCCACGGGCACTTGGGTCAGGCGCGCCAGCAGGCCGGCGTCCCGCCCTTGCATGATGTGGCTAACCACATTGGTGTCAAGCAAGTAGCGCCGGCTCATTCGGCCAGGTCTTCAAACGGATCGCGACGGGCGTGGCCTTGACGGCGTTCAATCAGCAGGTCCTGGTCCCTGTTTTGCGTCACGGCGTCGAGCAAACCCTGCCAATCCGTCGGCTTGCGTGAGAGCACCACATCGCCAGTTGCCGGGTCGTGACGAATGAATACCTCGGCCGCATCAAAGCGAAAGGCCATTGGCAATCGAACCGCCTGGCTACGGCCTGTGGTGAATATTTTGGCAGTCTGATGCATGGTGAGTTCCGATCCAAGTGATATGTCTCATGGTATGTACCCAAATCACGGTTGTCAAGCTTGTGGGCCTGGACGGGGTGTCCGCAGTGTCCGCTAGCCTTTTGGTTCAAGCGGGTACGGCTTGTCCCTGTTTTGACTGACGTTCACGATGCCGCTCCGTATGATGCGGTGAATGTACCAAGTCAAACGTCCCTCCCGCAGTGAATTTGTGCCGATCCGCCAGTTGCAGTACCACGTGCGGGTGTGGGGCAAACCCTCGCCGGACAAGGTTCCGCTGGTGATGGTGCACGGCTGGATGGATGTGGCGGCCAGTTACCAGTTCATGGTGGATGCCTTCAGCCAGGAGCACCATGTGATTGCGCCCGACTGGCGGGGCTATGGCCTGACCAGCGCCGGCGGCGCCGACAACTTCTGGCACCCGGATTACCTGGCCGATCTGGATTTTCTGTTGGACCACTACGCGCCCGGGCAGGCCGTGAACCTGGTGGGCCACAGCATGGGCGGCGGGGTGGTGATGCAATACGCTGGCATCCGCCCGGAACGGGTGCGCAGGCTGGTCAACCTGGAAGGCTTTGGCATGCCTGCCACACAGCCCGACCAGGCCGCTGGCCGCTTTGCCCGCTGGATGGACGAGCTCAAGCAGTTGCACCGTGGCGAACTGGCCTTGCGACCCTACCCGGACAGCGCGGGCGTGGCGCGCCGTCTCATGAAAACCAACCCCCGCCTGGGCGAGGACAAGGCCAACTGGCTGGCGCAGCACTGGGCGCAGCAAAACAGCGCGGGCGAATGGCAGATCATGGGCGATGCCGCGCACAAAATGGCCAACGCCAACCTGTACCGGGTGGACGAGGTCTTGGCCATCCACGCCCGTATCAACATGCCGACCCTGATGGTGGAGGCCGCTGACAACAAACTCAACGACTGGTGGAAAGGCCGCTACACCCTGGCCGAGCACCACGAGCGCATGCGCGCCGTGCCCCAGGTGCAGATCGTGCGCATCGAAGAGGCTGGGCACATGATGCACCACGACCAGCCCGAGCAGTTGGCGGCGCTGATCGAAGGCTTCATCGCCTGAGGCCGGACGGCGTGAGAAAATCCACGCCTACAACCTACCGTAACGATCAGGATACCCATCATGGAAGCAGAACACATCAACCTCATTGGCACCCAATTGGCAGATCTGAGCGCACGCACTGCCGCGCTCAGGGGGTATCTTTGACTACGATGCCAAAGCTGAACGCCTGAGGACCGTCACCGCCTCGCTGGAAGACCCCACGGTCTGGAACGACCCCAAACGCGCCCAAGAGCTGGGCCGCGAGAAAAAATCTCTCGATGGCATCGTGCTCACGCTCAATGACCTCACGCGCGAGCTGGCCGACAACAGCGAGCTCTACGACATGTCCAAGGAGGACGGCGACGAAGCCGGCCTGCTGACCATTGAGGCAGAAACCGCCAAGCTGAGCGAAACCATCGAGGGGCTGGAGTTCCGCCGGATGTTCAACAACCCGGCCGACCCGCTGAACGCCTTTTTGGACATCCAGGCCGGCGCCGGCGGCACCGAGGCCTGCGACTGGGCCAGCATGCTGCTGCGCCAGTACCTCAAATACGCCGAGCGCAAGGGCTTCAAGGCCACGATTGAAGACGAGTCCGCCGGCGACACCGCCGGCATCAAAGGCGCCACCATCAAGGTAGAAGGCGAGTACGCCTTTGGCCTGCTGCGCACCGAAACCGGCGTGCACAGGCTGGTGCGCAAGTCGCCGTTTGACTCGTCGGGCGGGCGCCACACCTCGTTCGCCTCGGTGTTTGTCTACCCCGAGGTGGACGACTCGATCGAGATTGACATCAACCCGGCCGATGTGCGCACCGACACCTTTCGCGCCAGCGGCGCGGGCGGCCAGCACATCAACAAAACCGACTCGGCGGTGCGCCTGACGCACATTCCCACCGGCATCGTGGTGCAGTGCCAGGACGGCCGCAGCCAGCACAGCAACCGCGACGTCGCCTGGAAGCGCCTGCGCAGCCGCTTGTACGACTTCGAGATGCGCAAACGCATGGAAGAGCAGCAAAAGCTCGAAGACACCAAGACCGACGTCGGCTGGGGCCACCAGATCCGCTCTTATGTGCTGGACCAAAGCCGCATCAAAGACCTGCGCACCAACTACGAGACTTCGGCCACGCAGAAAGTGCTGGACGGCGACCTCGACCCCTTCATCCAGGCCTCGCTCAAGCAGGGCGTCTGATGAGCGGATGGCCAGCGTGAACAATGACCGTGACCTGATGGATTCAGGCTTTTTGGAGACCCTGCATGTTGCAACTTCGTGATGACGCCGGACCCGGCACCGTGATCCGCCGCGCGGACTACACCGCGCCCACCTTTTGGGTGGACACCGTCCACCTCAGTTTTGACCTGGACCCGGCCAAAACCCGGGTGCTCAACAAAATGACGCTGCGCCGCAACCCGGACGTGGCGGCCCAGCCACTGCGCCTGGACGGCGAAGAGCTGAACCTGGCACGGGTGCTGGTCAACGGCCAGGGCACGGCCTTCAAGATCGAGAACCAGCAGCTGGTGCTGGACGGCCTCCCCACCGAGGGCAGCTTTGAGCTGGAAATCTTCACCACCTGCGCCCCGGCCAAAAACACCGCGCTGATGGGCCTGTACGTCAGCAACGGCTCGTTTTTCACGCAGTGCGAGGCCGAGGGCTTTAGGCGCATCACCTATTTTCTGGACCGGCCCGATGTGATGGCCAGCTACACCGTGACGCTGCGCGCCGACCGGCAGAAATACCCGGTGCTGCTGTCCAACGGCAACCTGGTGGCGCAGGGCCCGCTGGAGGGGCCGGGCAACGAAGGCCGCCACTTTGCCACCTGGGTCGACCCGCACAAAAAGCCCAGCTACCTGTTTGCGCTGGTGGCCGGCCAGCTGGTGTGCCGCGAGCAGCGCATCCTGTCTCGCGCCGGCCGCGAGCACCTGCTGCAGGTGTATGTGCGCCCTGGCGACATGGACAAAACCGAGCACGCCATGAACTCGCTGATGGCCTCGGTGGCCTGGGACGAGGCGCGTTTTGGCCTGCCACTGGACCTGGAACGCTTCATGATTGTGGCCACCAGCGACTTCAACATGGGCGCCATGGAAAACAAGGGCCTGAACATCTTCAACACCAAGTACGTGCTGGCCAACCCCGCCACAGCCACCGACACCGATTACGCCAACATCGAAAGCGTGGTCGGCCACGAGTATTTTCACAACTGGACCGGCAACCGCGTCACCTGCCGCGACTGGTTCCAGCTCAGCCTGAAAGAGGGCTTGACGGTGTTTCGGGACCAGGAGTTTTCGCAAGACCTGTGCGCCGAGGCCTCGGCCCGCGCCGTCAAGCGCATCGAAGACGTGCGCGTGCTGCGCACCGCCCAGTTCCCCGAAGACGCCGGCCCGATGGCGCACCCGGTGCGGCCCGACAGCTATATTGAGATCAACAACTTCTACACCGTCACCATTTACGAAAAAGGCGCCGAAGTGGTGCGCATGATGCAAACCCTGGTCGGCCGCGCCGGCTTTGCCCGGGGCATGACGCTGTACTTTGCCCGCCATGATGGTGCGGCCGTCACCTGCGACGACTTTGCCCAATCGATAGCCGACGCCAACCCCGACTCTGAACTGGCGCGCCTGCTGCCCCAGTTCAAGCGCTGGTACAGCCAGGCCGGCACACCCCGCGTGCAGGCCAGCGGCCACTACGACGCCCAGGCCCAGACCTACACCCTGACCCTAAGCCAAAGCTGCGCCGCCACGCCCGGGCAGGCCGACAAGGCGCCCTTTGTCATCCCGGTCAGCCTGGGGCTGGTCGGCCAGAGCGGCGCTGCCCTGCCGCTGCGCACGAGCGCAGACGCAGAGGCCGATGCCTCCGCCGCCACCACCGCCACACACAGCCACCTGCTGGTGCTGACCGAGGCCAGCCAGTCGGTCACCTTTGTTGGCGTGGCCGAGGCGCCGGTGCCCTCCATCCTGCGTGGTTTCAGCGCCCCGGTGGTGCTGGACATGGACTACAGCGATGCCGAGCTGCTGACCCTGCTGGCCCACGACCCCGACCCCTTCAACCGCTGGGAGGCCGGGCAGCGCCTGGCCTTGCGAAGCGCTATTGAAGCGATAGCACAAGAGCCTACTGCCACAAAGGATGGCGTGCTCTCAGACGCTTATGTTTCGGCGCTGCGCCGGGTGCTGCGATCCAGCCAGCTGGACGCCGCTTTCAAGGAACTGGCGCTAACCCTGCCCTCGGAGACCTACATCGCCGAGCAGCTGCCGGTGGTGGACCCGCAGCGCATCCACTCGTTACGCGAAGCCATGCGCCTGCAACTGGCCACCGCGCTGCAGGCTGACTGGGTGTGGGCCTTTGAGACCCACCAGGACAACGGCGGCTACCGCCCCGACCCGGTCTCGGCCGGCCGTCGTGCCCTGGCCGGCATGGCGCTGAGCCAGCTCTGTCTGGCGGCCAGCGCCAGCGGCGACACGGTCTGGCCCGGCAAGGCCTACCAGCGCTTCAAGGACGCTGGCAACATGACCGACCGTTTCCACGCCCTGGCGGCGCTGGTGCACAGCGGGCATGCGCTGGCCACCCCGGCCCTGGCGCGTTTTCATGAGCTGTTCAAGGGCGAAGAATTGGCGCTGGACAAATGGTTCTCGCTGCAGGCCGGTGCATGCGACCGCGGCGGTCAGGTGCTGGGCGCGGTGCGCCAGCTCATGAACCACCCCGATTTCCACCTGCGCAACCCCAACCGCGCGCGCAGCCTGATCTTCAGCTACTGTAGCGCCAACCCCGGCGCCTTCCACCGCGCCGATGCCGCTGGCTACGTGTACTGGAGCGAGCGCGTGCTGGAGCTGGACGGCTTCAACCCGCAAGTGGCCGCCCGCCTGGCGCGCGCGCTGGACCGCTGGAAAAAACTGGCCGAACCCTACCGCAGCGCCGCACGCGAGGCCATTGCCCGCGTTGCCGCCAAGACCGACCTGAGCAACGACGTGCGCGAGGTGGTCAGCCGAGCGCTGGAGGACTGACATGGCGCCCAAAATTTCCCTCACCCGCTACCTGGTAGAACAGCAGCGTGTGGGCGGGCTGATTCCGTCCCAGCTGCGCCTGCTGCTGGAGGTGGTAGCCCGCTCCTGCAAAAGCATCAGCCAGGCCGTCAACAAGGGCGCGCTGGGCGGCGTGCTGGGCAGCGCCGACAGCGAAAACGTGCAGGGCGAGGTGCAAAAAAAGCTCGACATCATTGCCAACGAGGTGCTGATCGAAGCCAACGAATGGGGCGGCCACCTGGCGGCCATGGCCAGCGAGGAGATGGACAGCATCTACAGCGTGCCCAACCGCTACCCGCAGGGCGAGTACCTGCTGCTGTTTGACCCGCTGGACGGCTCCAGCAACATCGATGTGAACGTGAGCATCGGCACTATTTTCAGCGTGCTGGTCAAACCCGAGGGCCAAGGCGTGTCAGAGGCCGACTTTCTGCAGGCCGGCGCGCGCCAGGTGGCGGCCGGCTACTGCGTGTATGGGCCGCAAACTACCCTGGTGCTGACGGTGGGCGCCGGCGTGGCCATGTTCACGCTGGACCGCGAACAGGGCTCTTTTGCCCTGACGCAAGAGCACGTGCGCATCCCCGAAGACACCAAAGAATTTGCCATCAACATGAGCAATATGCGGCACTGGGCGCCGCCGGTGCGCCGCTACATCGACGAATGCCTGCAGGGCGCTGAGGGCCCGCGCGGCAAAGACTTCAACATGCGCTGGATTGCCAGCATGGTGGCCGACGTGCACCGCATCCTCACCCGCGGCGGGGTGTTTTTGTACCCCTGGGACAAGCGCGAGCCCGACAAGGCCGGCAAACTGCGCCTGATGTACGAGGCCAACCCCATGGGCTGGCTGATCGAGCAGGCCGGTGGCGCCGCCACCAACGGCCAACAACGCATCCTGGACATCAAGCCGGCCAAACTGCACGAACGCGTCAGCGTCATCCTGGGCTCCAAAAACGAGGTGGAGCGCGTCACGCGCTACCACGCCGAGGCGGCGGGCCAGCCCTGACCCGAGGGCTATAATTTGGGGCTGAAGCCGGTGTAGCTCAGTCGGTAGAGCAGCTCATTCGTAATGAGAAGGTCGGGTGT
>JBAXMQ010000072.1:0-16175 GCA_037134215.1 Betaproteobacteria bacterium | reverse complement strand
CACACCCAGCCGCGCCGCATTGCCGCCAGCAGCGTGGCCAAACGCATCGCCGAGGAGCTGGCCACGCCGCTGGGCGAGGTGGTGGGCTACAAAGTGCGTTTTCAGGACCGGCTCAGCCGCGACGCCTCGGTCAAGCTCATGACCGACGGCATATTGCTGGCCGAGACCCAGACCGACCCGCTGCTCAAGGCTTACGACACCCTCATCATCGACGAGGCCCACGAGCGCAGCCTCAACATCGACTTTTTACTGGGTTACCTGCGCCAGATCCTGCCGCGCCGGCCCGACCTGAAAGTGGTGGTGACCTCGGCCACCATTGATGCGCAGCGCTTTGCCGACCACTTCACAACCAAAACCGGTCCGGCGCCCATCATCATGGTGTCGGGCCGCATGTTCCCGGTGGAGCAGCGCTACCGGCCGTTTGAAGAGGCGCGCGACTATGACCTGAACGACGCCATTGCCGAGGCGGTGGATGAACTTTGGCGCGATGCCCACAACCAGGGTGACATCCTGGTGTTTTTGCCTGGCGAGCGCGAAATCCGCGAGGCCGCCGACCACCTGCGTCGGCACCTGAGCCATCAGCCGCTGCTGCGCCATGCCGAGGTGCTGCCGCTGTTTGCGCGCCTGAGCCAGGCCGAGCAGGACCGCATTTTTGACAGCCACGGCGGCCGGCGCATCGTGCTGGCCACCAATGTGGCGGAGACCTCGCTCACCGTGCCCGGCATCCGCTACGTGATTGACGCCGGCACGGCGCGCATGAAGCGCTACAGTTTTCGCAGCAAGGTCGAGCAGCTGCTGGTGGAGCCGGTCAGCCAGTCGTCGGCGAACCAGCGGGCCGGGCGCTGCGGCCGGGTGGCCAACGGCATCTGCATCCGCCTGTACGACCAGAGAGACTTTGACGGCCGGCCACGCTTCACCGACCCCGAGATTTTGCGCAGCTCGCTCGCCGGGGTGATTTTGCGCATGAAAGCGCTGCGGCTGGGCGTTGTGGAAGACTTTCCGTTTCTGGAGCGCCCCTCAGGCCGCGCCATTGCCGACGGCTACCAGTTGCTGGCCGAGCTGGGTGCAGTGGACGATGCCAATGAACTCACGCCCACCGGCCAGGAGCTGGCCCGGATGCCGCTGGACCCGCGCGTGGGTCGCATGATTCTGGAGGCGCGTTCGCGCCAGGCGCTGGACGAGGTGCTGGTGATTGCCTCGGCCCTGAGCGTGCAAGATGTGCGGGACCGGCCGATGGAGTTGCAGGCGCAGGCGGACCAGGCGCATGCCAAGTTTGACGACGAGAAAAGCGAGTTCAGCGGCTACCTCAAGCTCTGGAAGTGGCTGGATGACAGCCGCGGCGGCAAACACCCAGGCGGCGCCGCCAACGAGCACAAGCTCAGCAACCGGCAGTACGAGCAACTGCTGCGGCAGAACTTTGTCAGCATGCGTCGGGTGCGCGAGTGGCGTGACATTCACAGCCAATTGCACACCGTGGTGGCCGAACACAAGTGGCAACTCAATACCAAGCCGGCCAGTTACGAGCAGCTGCACCTGGCCATACTGGCCGGCTTGTTGGGCAACATTGGCTTCAAGCCCGAGGGTGAGGGCGCGCAGGGCGAGTACCTGGGCGCGCGCGGCATCAAGTTTTTTGCCCATCCGGGCGCGCACCTGGCCAAAAAACCGGGGCGCTGGCTGGTGGCGGCGGAGTTGGTGGAAACCACCCGCCTGTTTGGGCGCGGCCTGGCCAACATCGAGCCGCAATGGCTGGAGCAGGTGGGTGCCCATTTACTCAAGAAGCAGCTGCTGGACCCGCATTGGGAAAAAAAAGCCGGCGAGGTGGTGGCGCTGGAGCGTGCCACCCTGTACGGCCTGGTGATTTACAGCGGACGACGCGTCAACTACAGCCGCATTGACCTGGCCGGGGCCCGCGAAATCTTCATCCGTCAGGCGCTGGTGGCTGGCGAGTGGGAGACGCCACTGCCATTTCTGGCCGCCAACCAAAAGCTGATCCGGCAGGTGGAAGAGCTGGAGCACAAGGCGCGCCGGCAGGACGTGCTGGTGGACGAGGAACTGATTTATGCCTTTTATGACCAGCAGTTGCCGGCCGAGGTGTGCAGCGGTCACGGTCTGGAGAGCTGGTACCGGCAGGAGGCCAAAAAGCAAGCGCAGTTGCTGCTGCTGACGCGCGAAGAGCTCATGCGCCACGAGGCCGCCGGCATCACCACCAGCGCCTTCCCCAAGACGCTGCGTTTGGGTGGGGTGGACTGCGCCGCTGCCTACCTGCATGAACCCGGCGACGCCCGCGACGGCCTGACGGTGACCGTGCCGCTGTTTGTGCTGAACCAGGTGAACGAAGAACGCTGTGAGTGGCTGGTGCCCGGCATGCTGCGCGACAAGGTGCTGGCCCTGCTCAAAACCCTGCACCAGCGCCCGCGCTCGCGCCTGGTGCCGCTGCCGGAGACCGCCAACCAGATGGCCAAGGCGCTGAATGCGCCCGAGGTGTTTGGCCAGGGTTCGTTGACCGATGCGGTGCTCAAGCTCGCGCGCAAGGCCACCGCAGTGGACATTGCGCGCAATGATTTCAAGCTCGACATGCTCAGCCCGCACGCCTTCATGAATTTCCGGGTGGTGGACGAGCACGGCCGCCTGCTGGGCAGCGGGCGCAACCTGGGCGCACTCAAGGCCGAACTCGGCGCCCAGGCGCGTGGCGCGTTCCAGGCGCTGGCCGCGCTCAAGGTGGCCAGTCAGCGCAACCCGGAAACTTCAGAACTAAAAGTGGCTCCAGGCCACGCCAGTATTGGCTCGGTAGCTCCTAAAAAAGTAGCAGTCCCGGCGGTACCGGATCTGGCCAGCCAGCGCTACACCAGCTGGACTTTTGGCGAATTGCCCGAGTTGCTGGAGATCCGCAAGGGCCCACAGACCCTGATCGGCTACCCGGCCCTGATCGACGCCGGCGACGCTGTGACGGTGGAGGTGTTTGACGAGCCCGAGGCCGCGGCGGCCCGCCACCGCGCCGGCCTGCGGCGGCTGTTTGCGCTGCAGATCAAGGACGCGCTCAAGTACCTGGAGAAAAACATCCCTGAGCTGCAAAAAATGGCGGCGGCCTACATGCAGCTGGGCAAAGCCGCTGACGGCACGGGCGGCGGTACGCTGGAGGAGCTGCGCGAGCAAATCATCGCGGTGGCACTGGAGCGGGCGTTTCTGCTGGACCCGCTCCCCACTCAGGAGGCGGATTTCAAGCGCCGGCTCGACGAGGGCCGCGGCCGCCTGACCCTGATCGCGACCGAGGTGGCGCGGCTAACCGCGCTGATCCTGGCCGAGTACGCGGTGGCTGCGCGCAAGATCCGCGACAGCAAACAGGCGGCCGAGGCCAGTGCCGATGCGGCACAGCAACTGGCGCGCCTGCTGCCCAAACGCTTTTTGGTGCAAACCCCCTGGGGCGCGCTGCAGCATGTGGTGCGCTACCTCAAGGCCATCACGCTGCGGCTGGACAAACTGCGCGCCGACCCTGCGCGCGATGCCGCCCGTCTGGCTGAGCTGCGGCCGCTGGAGCAGCGCTACTGGCGGCTGCTGTCCGAGCGCAAGGGAGTGACCGACGAGCGCATGCTGGAGTTCCGCTGGCTGTTGGAGGAACTGCGGGTGAGCTTCTTCGCCCAGGAGTTGCGCACCCCGCAGCCGGTCAGCGTGAAACGGCTCGACAAGGCCTGGGCTCAGTTGGTCAGCTGAGGCCCATGTCCCAGTCGCCAGGTTACAAACGAGACAGGCGCTCCAGCGCTGCATTCAGGGTCTCGTCCTTCTTGGCAAAACAGAAACGCACCACGCGCTGGTCAAAACTTTCGCCGTAGAAGGCCGACAGTGGGATGGCGGCGACGCCGACCTCGCGCGTCAGCCATTGGCAGAACTCGGCTTCGCTGAGATCGCTCACCTCGGAGATGTCCACACACTGGAAGTAGGTGCCTTGGCCGGGAAGCAGCTTGAATTTGGTGTGGGCCAGGCCGGCGCGAAACAGGTCGCGCTTGCGCTGATAAAAGGCTGGCAGCCCCAAATAGGGCTCTGGATCAGCCATGTAGGTAGCCAGCCCATGCTGCACCGGGGTGTTGACGGTGAACACATTGAACTGGTGCACCTTGCGGAACTCGGCGCTCAAGGGCGCCGGCGCGGCCACATAGCCCACTTTCCAGCCGGTCACATGGTAGGTTTTGCCAAAGCTGGAGACGATGAAGGCACGCGCCGCCAGGCCGGGGTAGCGCGCCGCGCTTTCGTGCGGCACGCCGTCAAACACCATGTGCTCGTACACCTCGTCGCTGATCAGCAGGATGTTCGTCGGCGCCAGCAAGTCTTGCAGGCGCAGCATTTCCTGCGCAGTCCAGACCATGCCGCTGGGGTTGTGCGGCGAGTTGATCAGGATAGCGCGGGTCTTGGGGGTGATCGCGGCGGCGATTTTGTCGAAATCGGGGCGGAAGGTGCCGGGGGTCAGCGGCACCGGCACGGTCACCCCGCCGGCCAGTTCGATGTTGGGGATGTAGCTGTCGTAGCACGGTTCGAGCACGACCACCTCGTCGCCCGGGTGCACCACCGCCAGAATGGCGGTGATGATGGCTTGCGTGGCGCCGGCCGTGATGGTGATCTCGGTGGCCGGGTCATAGTGGCGCCCATACATGGCCTGGACCTTGGCCGATACGGCCTCGCGCAGGGCGGGCACGCCAGTCATGGGCGGGTACTGGTTCAGGCCCTGTGACATGGCCGAGGTTACGCCCTCCACAAGACGCGGATCGCAATTGAAATCCGGGAAACCTTGGCCCAGGTTGACCGCCTTGTGCTCGGTGGCCAGTGCCGACATCACGGTGAAAATGGTGGTGCCGACCTTGGGCAGCTTGGTGTGCAGGGTGGGGGTGGCGATCATGGTGGGGTGGTTAGAGCTCGTAATCGTTGACATGGCCGGTCATGGCGCGTGCGACCAGGTCGCGGCTCAGGCGGGGGCTGAGCAGTTCGGCAAACTTGTAGACAAAATTGCGCAGGTAGGCGCCGCGCTTGAACGCGACGCGGGTCACATTCTGCCCGAACAAGTGGCCGGCAGGCCGCACCATCAAGTCACTTTTGGCGCCGTCGGCGATCACGTCGCGCACCGCCATTTCGGCGGCAATGCCCACCCCCAGACCGAGGCGAACGTAGGTTTTGATCACATCCGAGTCAATGGCCTCGAGGGCAATTCGGGGTGAGAGCTTGCGTGTGGCAAAGGCCTGGTCGATGCGGGTGCGCCCGGTGTAGGCTGGGTGGTAGGTGATCAGCGGCTCCTGGGCGATGTCTTCGAGTGTCAGGTGCTCCTTTTGGCCCAACGGGTGGGCGATCGGCAATACCAGCACATGCTGCCATTCATAGCAAGGCAGGGTGACCAGCTCGGCGTAGGTGGCCAGAGACTCCGTGGCAATGCCGATTTCGGCTACCTCGTCGATCAGCATGCGGGCCACCTGCTCGGGCGAACCCTGGTGCAGGCTGACATTGACCTTGGGGTAGGCTTCGCGCAAACGTGCCACCGGCTCAGGCAGCACATAGCGGGCCTGGGTGTGGGTCGTGGCGATCGAGAGCGTGCCGCTGTCTTCCGCGCTGTACTGTTCGCCGATGCGTTTGAGGTTACCGACCTCGCGCAGGATCAGCTCGATGCTTTTGAGCACATGCTGACCGGGCTCGGTGATGCGCTTGAGGCGCTTGCCGTGCCGCGCAAAAATGTCGATGCCTAGCTCTTCCTCCAACTCGATGATGGCCTTGGAGACGCCCGGTTGAGAGGTGTGCAGTGCCTTAGCCGCTTCAGTCAGGTTCAGGTTGCGACGGGCGGCTTCCTGAACAAAGCGGAATTGATGTAGGTTCATATCAAATTTCACCTAATAGTGAGATTCATTATGCAACATTCATCTGATTAAATTCAATTCAACCCACTTCAGGACAGGGCCAGATGCGCCAGCAGGGCGATCATCGCGGGGTCCTCTCCGACCGCCGGTCGAACCGAGAACTGAACGCCCGGGTGTTCCTTGGCCAGCTCGGCCATGAGCTGCGGCAAGTCCTCCCGCGCATGTTTGCCCATGCCCAGAAACATCGGTACCACCGTGATGGTCGATACGCCGAGCCGCAGCAACTCCTGCACGCTAAAGGGCAGGTCCGGCGCGCACAGTTCAAGGTAGGCACAGCGAACGGGTACCTCGGGCGCACTGCGCTGCGCCAACGCTGCAACGGCCTCGATCGGCCCACGCCACAATGGGTCCCGGGAGCCATGGGCAAACAGGATGACGCCGCGTTGGGCTGTGGGACTGGGTCGCTCAGGTTTGGGTGATGGCTGCATGGTTGGAGGGGTCATCGTCGCCACACCAACCAGCCAAAGGCAGTCAGGGACAGCAAGGAATAAATGATGCCAGGCAGGGCCGCGCTCAGCCATGGCTGCCAGTTGCGCAGATTGCCCATGTGGCCGAACAGGTTGTTCAGCAAGAAGAAGCTGATGCCGGCCAGCACGCCACCAAAGACATAGGCTGAGATCCCGCCGCTGCGAAAATGCAAGTAGGCAAAGGGCAGGGCTAGCACCACCATCACCAGGCAGCTCAAGGGATAAAACACCTTGCGCCAGAACTCGATCTCGTAGCGCTGTGCTGCCTGCTGGTTGGCCTCCAGGTGACGGACGTACTGAAATAGGTCGATGGTGCTCATGCGCTCGGGCTTCAGAAGTGCCGCCGACACCATCTCCGCGCTGATTTGGTTGGGCCAGCGAAAGCGCTCCATCCGACTGTGTTCGATGCGCGCCAGGTCACGGTCACGCGGCGGGAACTCGGTGCGCTCGACGCCCACCAGCGTCCAGGCCCCCGCACCCTGGAAAAAAGCCTGCTGCGCCTGCATCATCGAGATCAGTGAGCCCTGGTTGTCAAACTCGAACATCCGCACGCCACGCAGGCTGCCATCCGATTCCAGTGCCCGTACATTGACCGAGTACTGCGAATAGGGCTGCCGCTCCTTGAGCCAGGCGCCAGTCTGCCCTGTTGTGATCTGGCCCTGGAAGCGCGCCTTGAGCAGCTGCGCGCTCCGGTCAGCCAAGGGGGCCAGGTAGTCGCCAATGGCGAAAGTCAGGACCACAAAACACAGGCCCAGTTGCAGCAGGGTGCGCAAGGCCCGCCAGGGCCCCAGCCCGCTGGTGCGCAGAATGGTGTACTCCGAGCTCCGCGCCAGCCGCGCCATCACGAAAATGGTGCCGATCAACACCGCAATTGGCAGCAGCTCATAGAGGTGGCTGGGAACCATCAGCGCCACATAGGTCAGCGCATGCACCAGTTGGTAGGTAGCGACCAACTGGCGGCCCACCGACTGCATTTCATCGACCAGGTCAAAGAAAAAGAACAGGCTGACGAAAGCCAGCGTGACATAGCCCACCGCCCAAAGCACTTCGCCATAGATCAGGCGGCGAATGGTCTTCATGCGTCTTGCCCCAAGGCCTGTGCCTGCAAGCGTCGCCGGGCGACAGACCAGCGCCAACTGTTGTGCCGTCTGGCCAATGTCAGCACCGCCACCAAGAGCACGCCCCCGTGCAAGCCCAGCATCAGCACCCCGAACCCCACTTGTCCAGCGGCAATCCAGCTTTGCCCCAGATTGAGCAAATTGAAATACAGCACAAAGGTCATGAGCGCGAACAGGATGTAGCTGCTGCGTCCGACCCGCGGATTGACGCTGGACACGGCCAGGCCAAGCAGCACCAAGTTCATCGCAGAAAAAATCAGGCCCAGCCGCCACGACAGTTCGGCCATATCGGGTAGGCTGCGTTGCTGCAACAGGCTCAACGTCGAGCGAGCGTGAACCGTCAGCAACTCCTGTGCGCCGGGCGCACTCTCGCCAACACGCACCCGGTACTCGGTGAATTCACTCACTTTCAGGCCGGGTTGGCCAGGCGTGCGCTCCAGCCGCTGCCCGTTTGTGAGCACCAGAAAGCGGTCCGACCCCACCGTTTCGATGCGGCCGCTGCGGGCCGATGTGACGGTGTCCTTGCCTTTGTCCATCGTGGCGATGAACACATTACTGCCAGCGGTCTTGCCGTCGCTGTCCTTCTCGATGAAAAACACACGGTCCCCGCTGGCCGACTCCTGGAACTGACCCGCTTCGAGCCGGTCGATGTCGCCGCGCTTTTCATACTGGGCCTGCATTCCGTCGATGCGCTGCCGCGACCAGGGCTGAACCACCAGGGCCATCGCGATCACCACCAGAAGAATGGGCCACGCAAAGTGCAACAGAGGACGCAAAAGGCCGAGAAGGCCGACGCCGCTGGCAAACCAGATCACCATTTCGCTGTCGCGGTACATGCGGGACACACTGGCGATGATGGCGATGAACAGGCTCAGGGCAAGGATGGTGGGCATATCGGCCAACACGGCATAGCCCATAACCAGCATGACGTCTGCCGGATCGAAATTACCGCGTGTGGCCTGGCCCAAGGTACGGATGAGCGTGATCGTCATCACGACCGTTGCCAGCACCACCAGGGTGGCGCCAAAACTTCGCGCCAGTTCCTTGCGAACAGAAGAATGGAATAACATGAGCCCCGCCGGTGTCGGATGGTGCCCGATGGCGGCAACCAGTTCCCTCACCCACACTGCAGAAAGACCCCGATTATGAACTTTGAGCTCAAGGTCCTCGACCTGAACGCCGCCGCACTGGAGAAATGCGAAGCCCTGGTGGTGCTGGTTGGCGTCAACTTCAAGGCCGGAAAAGACCGACTCAGCACCTTGTGGACTCAGGCGGTCAAGGCGGGCGACGCCGAGGCCAAGGCCGGCAAGGCCTTGATGATTTACCGGCCGGCCACCGTGGCGGCTGGCCGAGTGGTGCTGGCTGGCGTAGGCGAGGGTAGCGCGCGCGAGGTGCGGCAGGCGGTGGTAGCTGCAATGGGCCTGCTCAAGGCAGCCAAGGTCCAAAAGCTCGACCTGTGCTTTGCCCAGGCACCTTTGGCGCCTGCCATGGCGGCGACACTGAGCGCTGTCGCAGACGCCAGCTATGCGTACACCACCACCAAGTCCAAGCCCGAAGGCCGCTCCATCCTGCGTGTGGTGGTGGGCGTGCCGACCCTGGGCGAACTGACCCCGGCTTTCGATCGCGCCGTCGCCACGGTGGCTGGCGTTGAATTCGCGAAGGAGTGGGCTAACCGGCCCGCCAATCACGCGACGCCCACACTGCTGGCCGGCGCCGCCCGTTCATTGGCCAAGCTCCCTGGCATCAGGTGCGAGGTGCTGGGGCCTAGCCAGGTGGCCAAACTGGGCATGGGCTCGTTCATGGCCGTGGCACAGGGCTCCGACCAGCCCCTACGTTTCATTGTGCTGCGCTACGACGGCGCAGGCAAGAGCAAGGCGCCCACGGTGTTGGTCGGCAAGGGCATCACGTTTGACAGCGGCGGCATTTCGATCAAGCCCGCGCCCGAAATGGACGAGATGAAATTTGACATGTCCGGTGCGGCCAGCGTGTTGGGCGTGTTCCAGGCACTGGCCTTGCTCAAGCCAGCCATCAATGTGGTGGGCCTGATCCCGGCCTGCGAAAATCTGCTCAACGGCAGTGCGGTCAAACCCGGCGATGTGGTCACCAGCATGAGCGGGCAAACCATTGAAATTCTCAACACTGACGCCGAGGGCCGCCTGGTATTGTGCGACGCCCTGACTTATGCCGAGCGATTCAAGCCGCGCGCGGTGGTGGACATTGCGACCCTGACCGGTGCGTGTGTGATCGCTCTCGGCGCGGTGCGCAGCGGCATGTTCAGCCCTGATGACGAGCTGGCAACCGCCCTGTTGGCGGCCGGCGAAGCCTCGCAGGATCTGTGCTGGCGCATGCCGCTCGACGACGAGTATGCCGAGGGCCTGAAGACCAATTTTGCCGACGTGGCCAATGTGGCAGGTCGGCCAGGCGGCTCCATCACGGCAGCCAAATTTTTGCAACGGTTTGCCGACAAATTTCCCTGGGCGCACCTGGACATCGCGGGCACCGCCTGGAAAGGCGGCACTGCCAAGGGCGCCACCGGCCGGCCGGTGGCGCTACTGCTGGCCTACCTGCTCAGCACCGCTGCGGCCAAGTGACCGAGATTGCCTTCCATTTCAATGCGCCTGACCGGGTGGCCTATACCTGCCGGCTGCTGCGCAAAGCGGTGGCCAGCGGCGCCCGCCTGGTCGTGACGGGGCCGCCCGAGGCGCTTGACCGGCTCGATGCCGAGCTATGGACCTTCTCCACGACTGACTTCGTGCCGCATTGTCGGGCGCCATCTGAGCCGGACATGCTGGCTGCCTCCCCGGTGGTGCTCACCAGCGAGACCGACACGGCGCCCCACCATCAGGTGCTGGTCAATCTCGGAATCGCCGTGGCGCCAGGGTTTGAGCGCTTTGAACGCGTGATCGAGGTGGTGGGTCTCGATGACGCAGACCGGCAACAAGCACGTGGCCGCTGGCGCCATTACGCTGACCGGGGCTACCCCATGACCCGGCACGACCTGGCGCCAAAGGCCGGTGTCTGAATTTTGATGGCGGGCCGAATGAGGTCCGTGAATGTCCCAGGAGGGAAGCGGGGGAGGGAACTTCCCTATTGGGGTGGTCTGAAAATTGCGGTATCGTCAGGGGTGTCGAGTAAAGGTACTCACAAATTTTTTATTACTCATGGAGTTGACTATGCAAATGAAATTGAAAATCACTGTCGCTGCAGCCATCGCAGCCGCAGCAGGCGTCGCGCTGGCGCAAGACATGGTCGTCAAGATCGGTCACGTCGCACCCATCTCGGGCGCACAGGCCGCTTACGGCAAAGACAACGAAAACGGCGCCCGCATGGCCATTGAAGACCTGAACGCCGCTGGCGTGACGATCGGCGGCAAGAAGGTCAAGTTCGAACTCGTCGCCGAAGACGACGCTGCTGATCCCAAACAAGGTGCAGCCGTGGCACAAAAACTGTGCGACGCCAAGGTCGCTGGCGTGGCCGGTCACCTCAACTCGGGCACCACAATCCCCGCCTCCAAAATTTACAACGATTGCGGCATCCCGCACATCACCCCATCGGCGACCAACCCCAACTTGACCAAGCCCGGCTACAAGACCACCTGGCGTCTGCTGGCCAATGACAACGCCCTGGGCGCAGGCCTGGCGTTCTACGCTGCTGACGCGCTCAAGCTCAAGCGCATCGCCGTGATTGATGACCGTACCGCTTACGGCCAGGGTGTAGCGGAGGTGTTCAAACGCACCGCTGCCACCAAGGGCATCACCATCGTGGATGAGCAGTTCACCACAGACAAGTCGGTGGACTTCATGTCCATCCTGACCGCTATCAAGGCCAAGAACCCCGATGGCGTGTTCTTCGGCGGCATGGACCCCCAAGCCGGCCCGATGCTGCGCCAGATGGAGCAACTCGGCCTGACCAATGTCAAGTACTTTGGCGGTGACGGCATCTGCACCATGGACCTGATCAAGCAGTCCGCCGGTGCCAAGACGCTCGACAACGTGATCTGTGCCGAAGGCGGCGCCTCGCTTGAGAAGATGCCTGGCGGCGCAGCTTGGAAAAAGCGTTACGACGCCAAGTACCCGGGCCAGTTCCAGGTTTACAGCCCCTACGTCTATGACGCCGTGCACGTGCTTGTGGATGCCATGAAGCGTGCTGGCAGCGCGGACCCTAAGGTCTACACCGCCAAGCTGGCTGACACCAACTACAAGGGCATCACCACCAATGTGATGTTTGAGTCCAATGGCGAGTTGAAGAACCCTGCCATGACGCTCTACACCTACAAGGGTGACAAAAAGATCGCGCTGAACTGATTCAGAGTCGACCCAAAAAAGCCACCTTCGGGTGGCTTTTTTTCGCCCGGACACCGCCACCGGGTCGCTGGCTGCCCTTGCTCGGGTAAACTAACGCCAACGGAGCGGTGGATGAGCGGTTTAAGTCACACGCCTGGAAAGCGTGCGTGGGGTTAAACCCACCGCGGGTTCGAATCCCGCCTGCTCCGCCAAGTCTTGAGTCGCGTCATGCCCAAGGCCCATTGAATTGGCGGGGCAAACAACAACGGCACAGCGTCAGCCATGGACGGATTGACCAGAGAGCACTTCTCAACACAAGACACGGTTTGCCGCTTGGGTGACCCGGGCGACTGCGCCTATGTCATCGAAGAAGGCTGTGTTGAGGTGCTGCGCGGTGAGGGAACAGACCAGAGGCTTGTGGCTGTCCTGTCCGAGGGCGCCATGTTTGGCGAGGTCGCCCTGCTGGACCACCAACCTCGCACCGCCACGGTTCGGGCACTGGTGCCGACCAGGTTGGTGCGGATCGAGAGAGACCATGTCGAGCAGTTGCTGATACGGGCAGACCCGGTGATCCAGCACTTGCTGCGCTTGCTGTTGTCGCGTTTTCGCCATTCCTTTGGGCTGAACCCCGGTTCCTACCCCCAGGCGGCGCCCCTTGGCGATGCCATGTACGCGCTGGCGCAGGACCGTGACCTGCAGGCGGCTGCGGTGCGAACGCTATCGCTGGCGAGGGATTTATCGCATGCACTGGAGGCTGACCAGTTGGAGTTGTACTACCAGCCCCTGGTGGCCTTCGGTGACGGTGCGTTGACGGGTTTTGAGGCCCTGTTGCGCTGGCACCATCCCAAACTCGGGCTGATCAGCCCCATGGAATTCATACCGCTGGCCGAAAAAACTGGGCTGATCCACCGCACCGGTTTATGGGTGATCGAGCGCGCCCTGTTGGACTGGCTGGACCTGCGCACGTTGTGGCCTGACGGCGAATCTGGCCAGATCAGCATCAACCTGTCCGCGCCGGAACTCAGCGGCGAAAACATTGTCGAGACCATCCAAAACAGCCTGCAGCGTCATGGCATTCCGCCCCGGGAGCTGCGGGTAGAGCTGACCGAGACCATCGTTATCCGCAGTCTGGATGTGGTCTCGGGCACCCTGGCACGCTTGCGCCAAGAAGGTATCGGGATCGCATTGGATGATTTCGGCACGGGCTATGCCGGGCTGGATTACCTGCGGGCCCTGCCTTTTTCCTGCATCAAGGTCGACAAAACTTTTGTTCAGCAGCTGCAAACATCCGAGCGTAGTTTTCACATTGTGCGCTCGGCGCTGGAGCTTGCGCGTGAGTTGGGTATGAGCACCGTGGCCGAGGGCATCGAGGAGCAGGCTGTCGCCGATCAACTCCAGGCCATGGGCTGCACCTACGCTCAAGGTTACCTGTATGGCAGACCGATGCCCAAAGCCATGGTCCCTGCCTGGCTTGCCGGGCACCGCGCCCGGTTTACGCCGCTGTCCTGATCAGGTCTTCTGCGAGCGCACCATGGCCATGGCCGAGGCAATCAGGGTGGACACCTCGCCCATGTTGCTCGGCACCACCAAGGTGGTGGTGGCATCGGCTGCCACACGCGAATAGGCCTCGACCGCTTTTTCCGCCACCTTGAGTTGCACCGCATCTGCGCCGCCAGGCTGCTGGATCGCCAAGGCAATGCGTTCGATGGCGCGCGCCGTGGCCTCGGCCACGGCCAGAATGGATTCGGCGTCGCCCTGCGCCTTGTTGATCACGGCCTGTTTTTCGCCCTCGGAGCGGGCGATGAAAGCTTCGCGCTCACCGGTGGCGATGTTGATCTGCTCCTGGCGGCGTCCTTCCGAGGCAGCAATCAGGGCGCGCTTCTCACGCTCGGCGGTGATCTGCTGCTGCATGGCGTGCAGGATTTCCTTGGGCGGCGTCAGGTCCTTGATCTCGTAGCGCAGCACCTTCACGCCCCAGTTCAGGGCAGCCTCGTCAATGGCCTGCACCACCTGGGCGTTGATGATGTCGCGCTCCTCAAAGGTTTTGTCCAGTTCGAGCTTGCCAATCACCGAACGCAGCGAGGTCTGAGCCAGCTGCGAAATCGCCATGATGTAGTTGCTCGAACCATAGCTGGCGCGCATCGCGTCTGTCACCTGGAAGTACAGGATGCCGTCCACCTGCAACTGGGTGTTGTCGCGCGTGATGCAGACCTGGCTGGGAATGTCCAGTGGAATCTCTTTGAGCACATGCTTGTAGGCCACCTTGTCCACAAAGGGCATCAGGAAATTCAGCCCCGGCGTCAGGGTACCGGTGTACTTGCCCAAGCGCTCCACCACCCAGGCGTGCTGTTGTGGCACCACCTTGACCGATTGGGTCACGAAGATGACGGCGATGACGAGCAGGATGAGTGCGACTTCCATGGTGAGTCCCTTATTAAAAAATATTGTCCGAGCGGTTCAGACGGGTTTGACGATCAGCCGGCTGCCGGTGACCTCGATCACGGTGTGTCCCCCTGGCCGTGCTGTTTGCCCAGGCGCCAGAGCCACTTGCCAATTGGCACCCCGGTACTTGACGATGGCCGTACTCTCGGCCGTCCAGGCTTCGACCTGCACCAACTCACCAATGTCCAAATTGACGTCGCGACTGGTTTGCGCCACGGGCTCGTTCGTTTTGCTTTGTTTGAAGGCGCGCCATGCGATCACGGCACCGCCACCCACCAGGGCAGCCACCATCATTTGCACCCTGGTGTCGGCGCCAAGTTGGGCGGCAAGGGCCGCTGCGGCCATACCGATGGCCAGCATGAGCAGATAAAAGGTGCCCGACAGCAATTCCACGGCGATCAAACCGCCCGCCAGTACCCACCAGATCGTTGATTGCGCCATATTGGTCCTCCAATGTCGGTCCAGTGCCACATTCTGCTGCAAAAGGACGCTGATGCGAGGGAAGGGTCACGATATGTCCTTACACTTCGCGCCTCATTGCTGTTTTTTTCCGCCGCTGGAGTGACCCATGAAGTTTCGCTTTCCGATTGTGATCATCGACGAGGATTTCCGGTCCGAGAACACCTCTGGCCTGGGCATTCGTGCGCTGGCCCAGGCGATTGAGGCCGAGGGTTTCGAGGTGTTGGGCGTGACCAGCTATGGCGACCTGAGCCAGTTTGCCCAACAGCAGAGTCGGGCCAGCACCTTCATCCTGTCGATTGACGACGAGGAGTTCACGCCAGGCCCCGACCTGGATCCGGCAGTGCTGAACCTGCGCCACTTCATTGAAGAGGTCCGTCGCAAGAACCTGGACGTACCGATTTACGTCTATGGTGAAACCAAGACCTCGCGCCATATCCCCAACGATATCTTGCGCGAGTTGCACGGCTTCATCCACATGTTCGAGGACACGCCGGAGTTTGTCTCGCGCCACATCATTCGCGAGGCCAAAAGCTATCTGGAGAGCGTGCAACCACCCTTCTTCAAGGCCTTGCTCGACTACGCCGAGGATGGCTCCTACTCCTGGCATTGCCCGGGCCACTCGGGTGGCGTTGCCTTCCTCAAAAGCCCGGTTGGGCAGATGTTCCAC
Organism: Betaproteobacteria bacterium; assembly: GCA_037134215.1. Lineage (GTDB taxonomy): Bacteria > Pseudomonadota > Gammaproteobacteria > Burkholderiales > Burkholderiaceae_C > Rhodoferax. The sequence goes on along the minus strand of JBAXMQ010000072.1, from coordinate 848 downwards.
CAATTTTTTGGGGAGAACATGCTGCGTGCAGACGTCTGCAACGCGGTGGAGGAGCTCGGCCAGCTGCTCGACCACACCGGGCCGGTGGCGGCCTCGGAGCGAAACGCCGCCCGCATCTTCAATGCCGACCACTGCTTTTTTGTGACCAACGGCACCAGCACCAGCAACAAGATGGTCTGGCACCACACGGTGGCACCCAATGACGTGGTGGTGGTGGATCGCAACTGCCACAAGTCCATTCTGCACGCCATCATCATGACCGGCGCGATTCCTGTCTTTCTCAAGCCCACGCGTAACCACTTCGGCATCATTGGCCCCATCCCCAAGAGTGAGTTTGAGCCCGCAGCCATCCGGGAAAAAATCCGGACCAATCCACTGGTGCGCGAGCACCTGGCAGGCGTCGACGCCAACACCATCAGGCCTCGGGTGCTGACACTGACCCAATCCACTTATGACGGCGTGCTGTACAACACCGAAACCGTCAAGCACATGCTCGACGGCTACGTGGACAACATCCACTTTGACGAGGCTTGGTTGCCCCACGCAGCCTTTCACCCGTTCTACGGCACCTACCACGCCATGGGTAAGAACCGGCCTCGTCCCAAGCAGGCCATGGTCTATGCCACCCAGTCCATTCACAAGCTGCTGGCCGGTATCAGCCAGGCCAGCCATGTGCTGGTGCAGGACTCGCAAACCGTCAAGCTGGACAAACATCTGTTCAACGAGGCCTACCTGATGCACACCAGCACCTCGCCTCAGTACAGCATCATCGCCAGCTGCGACGTGGCCGCCGCCATGATGGAGCCGCCCGGCGGCACGGCCTTGGTGGAGGAGAGTATTGCCGAGGC
>JBAXMQ010000071.1:0-16684 GCA_037134215.1 Betaproteobacteria bacterium | reverse complement strand
CTGGTCGAGCAGTTCAACAAGGTCTTGGCGCACCTGGTGAACCACACTGTGCCAATCTCCAGGGCTTTCCTGCCGATACAGGCGCACGCTGTCGTACCAGGGGCTGTCACGACGGCCCTCAAGCCAGCGCCAGCAGTTGTCGAATCGGTTGAGGACCCAGACTGGGCGCCCCATGGCTGCGGCCAAATGCGCCGTGGAGGTGTCAACGCTGATCAGCAGGTCGAGGTTGGACAGCACCGCTGCCGTGTCTGAGAAATCGTTCAGGTCCTGCGCGACGGCTCGGATGCCGGCCAGGGCCCAGGGCCCGCTGATGTCTGTCAGTTCGGATTCGGCGGGCTGGCCCTTTTGCAGGCTGATCCAGTCGCAGGGCAGGTCTGCCAGCGCCTCCAAAGCCGTCAGTGGCATGTTGCGCCGTGCCTTGACCGCCCAGGAATCCGGTTGGTCGGTGTTCACACCACCGGACCACACCAGCCCGACACGCAGGCGAGCCCGTCGGGGCAGGCGGGCGCGCCACTGTTCTGCCTTGGCGGCATCTGCCCGCAGGTAGCCGTGTGGCACGGGGATGCTGTCCAAACGGGTCCCCAAGGCCAGGGGCAGGCTCATCAGCGGGCAATACAGGTCGCAATCAGGCAGGGCGTCGTCCAGACCGATCACCTGGTGGGCGCCCTCCACCTGGCGCAACAGGCTCAGCAAGGGGCTTTGCACGGCCAAAATGATGCGCAGGCCCAAAGCGGCCACGGCAGCGACAAAGCGGCAAAACTGCAGGGTGTCACCCAGGCCCTGTTCAGCCATGAGCAAGAGGGTCTTGCCGCTGACACCACCCTGCCCAGACCAGCGCGTCATCCCGGAGAGCGAGGGGTGGGTGGCGGTCTGCTCGTGCAACCGTCGTTCGTAGAGCGTCCAGCCGCGAGCGTAGTCCCCCATCTGGAGCAGGCACAGGCTTTGGTTCCAGTGCACAGACGGCAGGCTCGGGTCCAGATCGACGGCAACCTGGTAACTGGCCAGGGCATCGGTCAGCTTGCTCAGAGCCATCCAGGCGTTGCCCAAGTTGTAGTGAAAGCCTGCTTCCTGCGGCTTGAGGGCGACAGCGCGCGCATGGTGGTTGACGGCGACATCGGCCTGCCCCAGGTCCCGCAGGGCCGTGCCCAGGTTGGCATGCGCCTCGGCAAAGTCGGGGCTGAGGGCAACGGCCCGCTGGTAACAGGACATCGCCTCGGTGCTGCGTCGCAGGCCCTGCAAGGCCACGCCCTTGTTGCAGAAGGCCGCCGCATAGCCGGGCTGCAGGCGAATGGCTTCGTCAAAGCTCTGGAGGGCCTCGTCAAAGCGCTGCAGTTTATGCAATGCGATGCCGTGGTTCAGTCGCGCCTCGGGCAGGTCCGGGTTTAGGGCAATGGCGCGCTTCAGGTCGGGCAGGGCCCGCACGGGGTCATTCATGCCGGCCAAGTAGGCTGCACCACGGTCTGCCCATGCGAGGGCATGGCCTGCGTCCATGGCAATGACCTCATTCAAGCAATCGATGGCCGCCGCAGGCTGACCCAAACCGATATGGGCCAGCCCCAGGTTGAAATGGGCGCTGGTCAGGTCGGGCTGCAAAGCCTTGGCCTGCGTGGCACTGACCAGGGCCTCGGTGTGCCGCGCGAGCGCATTCAGGGCCGCGGCTCGGTTGCTCAAGGCTTCTGCGTAGTCAGGTCGCAGCAGGATGGCTTGGTCGTAGCGCTGGACAGCCTCGGCGTAGTGGCCCATTTCATTGAGGGCGTTGCCGTGGTTGCTGATGGCGTAAGGATTGGCCGGGTCGAGCCGCGCGATTTGCCCGAACAGCTGCTCGGCCGACTGCAATTGACCCGAGTGTGCCGCCATGATCGCCAAGAGCGTGAGGGCTTCGCTGCAATTTGGGTCTGCGGCCAGCGCCGTTTGGCACCATCTGTCAGCGTGGTCCCAGGCCATGCGCTGGTAGGCCGACTCGGCGAGCTGCAGGGCCGCTGTGGCGGAAGCGACGGCGGGCGAGGGCAGCGAGCGCAGCAGCTCGGCACTGACTGTGCTGAGCACAGCGTCCCACGATGCGTCTGAGGCCTGCCGGAACAGACGCATGTGCGGGTACCAGGGGCTGTCTGATCGCGCCAATAGCCAGCGCCAGTCGGGGTTGTCGGGCAACAACACCCAGGTGGTTTGGCCAATGGCGCCGGCCAGATGAACCAGGCTGGTGTCCACGCTGATGACCAAGTCCATCAAGGCACACAGGGCTGCGGTGTCGCTGAAGTCGCGCAGGTCTTCGGTGAATTGCAGCACACCCGGCTGGCTGTCGAGCACACGCTGGTCGCCCGAGCGGATGTCTTTTTGCAAGCTGATGTACTGGTACTCCGGGGGCAGGTGGCGCAGCAACTGCGCCAGCGGCAAACTGCGTCGCTGATCGTTGATGTGGGCGCTGTTGCCGCTCCAGACCAGGCCGACGCGCGGGCGGCTGGCAGGGCCGAGGCGTTGACGCCAATGCTCCAGCTGGCCCTCAGACGGCGTGAGGTAGGGCTGGGGCGCGGGCAAGTTGTCCAGGGTCAGGCCCAGGGCCAGTGGCAGGCTGAGCAAGGGGCAGTGCAGGTCAAACTCGGGCAGGCTGTCGCCTGCGGCAATGGTTTGTCTGACACCGGGCAGGGTGCCGAGCAGACTCTGCAGCGGCTTGTCCACTTCCAGCACCACATCGGCGCCCTGTGCGGCCAAAGCCGGGGCAAAGCGACAGAATTGCAAGGTGTCGCCGAAACCCTGCTCAGCGTGCAGCAAAAGGGTCTTGCCCGCCAAGGGCTGCTGCCCTGACCAGAGCGGCTGGGCAAAACCGCGCTGCGGGGAGGTGAATTTGTCCCAGCGCCAGCGCCACTCGTATTCCCGCCAGCCCGCCGCAAAGTCGCCCAGCAGCAGGAGGCACAGGCTGTAGTTCCAGTGGGCGGCTACATTGCCGGGCTCCAGCGCGATGGCCTGCTCAAAGCGGGCTACCGCCGCTTGGCTGCGGCCCAGGTCCATAAGGGCGACGCCAGCCAGAAACAATGGCTCTGATGACTGTGGCCGCAAGGCACCGGCTTGTTCGAAGTCCGTCAGTGCTTCGGCGGCGCGTTGCAAGGCGAGCAAAGTCTTGCCTCGGCCGCAGCGGGCGTTGACGTAGTCGGGGTTAGCCGCGAGTGCGCGGTCAAAGCAGGCCAAGGCTTGGTCATGGCGCCTGAGTTCATGCAACACGTTGCCAAAATTGTTACTGACAACCGGGTGCTCTGGACGAAGCGCCAGAGCGGCGGTCAGCGGACCGACCGCCTGCTGTTCCCGCTTTGTGCGCGCCATGATCACGCCCAAGAGGTTCAGGGCGTCAAAGTGGTCTGGCACAGCGTCCAGAATTTTGTTGCACAGCTGCTCCGCGGATTCAAGGTCGGCCGCGTTGAAGGCCGCCTGCGCGTAGGACATGGCCTCTGCCAGGGTCATGGTGCCGCTGGCCGGAGCCGAAGCCGTCATGGGCAGTGGGTTGGCGCTGGCAATTTGGTTCATGTCCTCGTGTCACTCAGGGGTCGCGGGAAGACACGGCCATGACACAAGCGTGCCACTCAAGCGCTGGATGGATCAGGCCCTGATCACACCCCGCCAGCCACATTCAATCCCGTAAAAGTGACTATAGGTGGCGTTTGTCAATATTCGATGACAGGACGTCGACAGGGCGCACCCCCGGGCACGTCAAGCGCCCAGCGCTGCCTCGATGTCCTTGGTCAGACTGGCTGGGGCGTCGGTCGGGGCATAGCGCTTGACCACCTGGCCGTCCTTGGCCACCAGGAACTTGGTGAAGTTCCATTTGATGGACTTGGTGCCGAGCAGGCCGGGCGCTTCGGCACAGAGCCACTGGTACACCGGGGCGGCAGAGGCGCCGTTGACGTCAACCTTGGCCATCATCGGGAAACTGACGCCGTAGTTGAGTTGGCAGAATTCGGCGATTTTGTCGTTGCTTGCCGGGTCCTGGCCGCCAAACTGGTTGCAGGGAAAGCCCAACACCACCAAGCCCCGTTCACTGTAGGTTTTGTGCAGCGCTTCCAGGCCGGCAAACTGCGGCGTGAACCCGCAGGCGCTGGCGGTGTTGACGATCAGCACCACCCGGCCCTTGTACTGGCTCAGGACGGCGGGCTGCCCGTTAATGAGTTGCGTGTCGAAATCGTACAAATTAGCCATGATCGTCTCCGGAAAATTCAAAACAAGTACGTGTTACACGTAGTCCCCACCGAATTATGCCGCCTACCGCGCTGACTCGCGGGGCAGCACCGCCAACAGCGAAGCCAGCAAAATCAGCGCGCCGCCGGTCAGGGTCTGGGCCGATAAACTGCCCGTGCCCAGCCACACCGACGACACGCTGGCCACCACGACCTCTGTAAGCATGATGATAGAGGTGGTACTGGCACTCAAGCGCGCCGCACCAAACTGCAGGGCCAGGTTGCCCGCCAGCAGCGCCAGGCTCAAGGCCAGCGCCAGGCCCAACCAGGCCGTGCCGGACAGGCTGGGGCCGGGCACCACCCCGAGCCGCAGGCCCAGAGTGGCCACGGCGGAGGCCATCACCGCGCCGCCAATGAACATGGCCAGCATGCGCGCGCCTTCCGGCGTGTCATTCAGCTTGCGCAGAAGCACATTGGTGAGGGCAAAGCAAAAACCGCCCATCAGCGCCAGCCAGTCGGCCAGGTTTTCGGGTAGAGGCCAGGGCGACCCGGGGGTCTTGAGCACCAGCACCACGCCGCTCAGGGCCAGTGCCAATCGCAACAGACTTGGCGCCGTGGGGCGCTCGCCGAGCAAGGGCCAGGCCAGCAGCACCACCCAGGCAGGCATCAGGTAAAACAGCAGCACCGCGCGCACCACGTCGCCCACAGTGACCGACCAATTGAAGCCGACATTGGTCATGCCGGCGGCCAGCACCAGCAGCCACAACAAGGGGTGCCGCAGCAGGCCGCGCCAGGCCAGCGGCTGCAGCGCCAGCAAACCGCCCAGGCCGATCACATAAATGATGGCCGTAGCCCACAGGGGGTGCAGCCCTTGGTCCTGCAGCGCCCGAAATGGCCACCACAGCAGGCCGAACACCAGGGCATTGAAGAGCAGTGCCGCAACGGCCAGTGCCCTAGCGGGCATCAGCCATGCAGATCGTCATTGCGGGCAATCTTGATCAAGTGTTCGATTTCTTCCCGGTGCACCACACAGTTGTGCGCATGCCAGCGTTTGATGAGCCACATCACCCCGGCAATCACCAGCCCGAAAGCGGTGATGGCGCCAAAGGTCGGCAGCCCAAAGCCGGTAGAAAAACTGTAAGCGGCACCCAGGGCCAGGATGCAGGCCTGCTCGTTGAAGTTTTGCACCGCAATGGAGCGGCCCGCGCCCATGAGGTTATGCCCCCGGTGCTGCAACAGGGCGTTCATGGGCACCACCAGAAAGCCGCCAAGCGCACCGAGCAGGATCAGGAAGGGCGCGGCCAACCAAACATTGTCGATGAAGATCAGCAGGATGATCAACAAACCCATACCAATGCCCAGCGAGATGACGCGCGGCCCGTCTTCCAGGCGCATGCGCATCGACGCCACCACCGCTCCCACAGCCATGCCAATCGCCACGACCCCCTGCAGCGCGGAGGCCTGGGTGACCGAATAGCCCAGGGCCGCTGCGGCCCAGGCCAGCACAATGAAGCGCAGGTTGCCGGCCACGCCCCAGATCAGGGTGGTGGCCGCGAGCGAAATCTGGCCCAGCCGGTCACGCCAGAGCAAGGTGTTGCACAGCCAGAAATCCGGCAGCAGCGTGATCAGGCGCTGCGGCATGGGCCGCATTTGCACGCCGGTGAGGGGAATGTGGGTGTTGAACCACGCGGCTGCAAGATACACGAAGATCAGCACGAGGATGGCGGCTTCGGGCGGGGTGTCGATGCCGGTGTTGATCCAAGGAAAATCAAAAGCCAGCAACCGGGGGGCCAGCACCGGGCCGACCAACTGGCCGCCCAGCAACACGCCCAGAATGATGGAGGCGATGGTCAGGCCCTCGATCCAGCCATTGGCCTTGACCAGTTGGGACGCCGGCAGCAACTCGGTCAGGATGCCGTACTTGGCCGGCGAGTAAGCCGCCGCGCCCAGGCCAACAATGGCATAGGCCATCAGCGGGTGGGTGCCAAACAACATCATCAGGCAACCCGCCACCTTGACGAAGTTGCTCAGCAGCATGACCCGGCCTTTGGGCCAGGCGTCAGCAAATGCGCCGACAAAGGGCGCCAACACCACATAAAAAAGCGCGAACATGGGCACCAGCGCCGCCTGTTGCCACTCGGGTGCCTGGGTACTGCGCAGCAATTGCACCGCCGCCACAAACAGGGCGTTGTCGGCCAACGAGCTCAGGAACTGCGCGGCCATGATGGTGAAAAAGCCGCGCTTCATGCCGAGCCTGCGCGGATCGCCAGGTCTTTTGACTTGGTAGTTATCATATGACTCCGAGGGGTACGGGGTTATATCACGGCCCCAGCGCCATGCCCCGCCCGATTCAAGCCACCATCCACACCGAGGCTCTGCACCATAACCTGGCGCGCGCGCGCAGCGCCGCGCCGGATGCGCGGGTCTGGGCGGTGGTCAAGGCCAACGCCTATGGCCACGGCATTGAACGCGTGTTCGAGGGCCTGCGTGGCGCTGACGGCTTTGCCCTGCTCGACCTTGACGAGGCGCAGCGGGTGCGCGCTCTGGGCTGGCGCGGCCCGGTTTTGCTGCTCGAAGGCGTGTTCGAGCAGCGCGACCTCGAGCTCTGCTCGCGGCTGGACCTGTGGCACACCGTGCACTGCGACGAGCAGATCGACATGCTGGCCACCCACAAGACCAACCTGCCGCACCGGGTGTTTCTGAAAATGAACTCGGGCATGAACCGGCTGGGCTTCACGCCCGGGCGTTATCGCGCCGCGTGGACACGCCTCAACGCCCTGCCGCAGGTCGATGAGATTTCCTTGATGACGCACTTCAGCGACGCCGATGGTGCACTTGGCATTGCGGCGCAGATGGCTGTCTTTGCCTCTGTCACGCGCGACCTGCCGGGCGAGCGCAGCCTGGGCAACAGTGCGGCGACGCTGCGCCACCGCGTCAGCGCCGAGAGCGCCAGCGAGCATCCTGATACCCAGGCGGCGTCCGACTGGGTGCGGCCCGGCATTGCCCTGTACGGCAGCGCGCCCGATTACCCGGACCGCTGCGCGCGTGACTGGGACTTGCAGCCCGTCATGACGCTTGCTTCTAAAATAATAGCAACACAAGACCTGTTGACGGGGCATAGCGTCGGTTATGGCTCGTCTTTCACGGCGGCGGAGCCGATGCGCATCGGCGTGGTGGCCTGCGGCTACGCTGACGGTTACCCCCGGGTCTGCGGCACCGGCACCCCGGTGTTGGTGGGCGGTGTGCTGACCCGCACGCTCGGCCGGGTCAGCATGGACATGCTGACGGTCGACCTGACGCCGCTGGACCGGATGGGCCTGACGGCTGGCATCGGCAGCCCCGTGACGCTGTGGGGGCGCGGCCAGGACGGCAGCCAGCTCGACATCGACGAGGTCGCCCGCCACGCCGGCACCCTGGGCTACGAGCTGATGTGCGCGCTGGCGCCGCGCGTGCCCAGCCTGGTGGTTTAAGGCAGGTGCCGCACCAAGTTGCTGCGGCGCTGGCTGTATTTGATGGCCTCAAACCAGATCACACTGAGCAAGCCAAGTGACAGGGCCAGCACCAGTTGGGTCAGGGTCAAGGGTGCAAATAGGAACAGCCCGGCCAAGGCTGGCCAATAAAGTGCGAGCGCCAGCAGAGCCAGCGTGCTGCCAGCGACAAGCCAGAGCACGCGATTGGGAATGCGCAAGGACGCCCACAAAGCGGTGCCGCGGCTGCGGCTCGACAGGATCAAGCCCAGGTTGCCCGCCACCAACGCGGTAAAGGCGAACGCCCGCGCCTGCGGCACAGACCACTGCCCGATCGCCCAGGCATAGCCCGCCAAAACCACCAGCCAAAAACCCAGGCCCTGGAGCAACGCCAGCAGCATCGCCCGCCCACCAAACAACGGGGCCTCAGGGTCGCGGGGCGGCTGACCCATGACGTCGGCCTCCGCCGGTTCGCCTTCAAACACCAGCGAGCAGGCCGGGTCGATCACCAGTTCGAGAAAGGCGATGTGCAAGGGGTACAGCAGCACTGGCCAGCCCAGCAACGCAGGCACCAGCGCCATCCCGGCCACAGGCACATGCACGGCCAGGATGTAGGACATGGACTTGTGCAGGTTGCTGTAAATCCGACGGCCCAGACGCACCGCCTGCACGATGGAAGCGAAGTTGTCGTCCAGCAACACCAGGGAGGCCGCCTCGCGGGCCACGTCCGTGCCTCTTGCGCCCATGGCCACACCGACATGGGCGGCTTTGAGCGCGGGCGCGTCGTTCACGCCGTCGCCGGTCATGGCCACGATGTCGCCTTGGTGTTTGAGTGCCTGCACGATGCGCAGTTTTTGCTCGGGCGCGATGCGGGCACAGACCGTGACCGAAGGAATTCGCGCCAGTAACTGCGCCTCGTCCAGACGGGCCAGTTCGTCACCGGTCAGCAATTGGCCCGCGCCGTCACAGGCGATCTGCGCCTGCGTGGCAATGGCGCGCGCCGTCACCGGGTAGTCACCCGTGATCATCATGACCCGGATGCCGGCGCTGTGGCATTCGGCCACGGCAGCCTGGACGCCAGGGCGCAGCGGGTCAGCCAGGCCAAGCAGGCCGACAAAGGCAAACGCGAAGTCGTGCTCAGCCTCGGGCCAGGCCTGGCCGGCAAAGCTGGCACGGGCCACGCCCAGCACCCGCAAACCCTTGGCCGCCATGGCATCGGCGGCACTGCTCACGCGCGTCAGTTCGGCGGCGTCGAGGTGGCACAGGTCGGCGATGGCCTCGGGTGCACCTTTGGCGGCCACGACATGGGCCTGGCCCTGCGTCGCTTTCCAGACGTGGGCCATGGCGCGCAGTTCCGGTGTCAGGCCGTACTCACGCAGCAGGGTCCAGTCCGCGTGCAGGTGTTCGGTCTGGCCCAGTGCTTGCTGCCCCAGGCGGTGGAAAGCCTGCTCCATTGGGTCGTAGGGTTCCGCGATGCTGGCCAGGATGGCGTACTCCACCAAGGCATGAAAATCCTCGGGCACGGCGGTCCCGGCAGGTGTCGTCAGGTCAAAAAATTCAGCCCTTGCAGCGTCCCCACCCGGCGCATAGAGGGCCACGACCGTCATGCGGTTTTCGGTCAGTGTCCCGGTTTTGTCGACACACAGGACGGAGGTGGCGCCCAGCGTTTCAATCGCGGCCATGCGTCGCGTCAGCACCTGCTGCTGCGCCAGCCGCCAGGCACCCAGCGCCGGCAGCACCGTGAGCACCACGGTGAATTCCTGCGGCAGCATGGCCATGGCCAGGGCGATCCCCGCCAGGATCGCCGCCAGCCAGTCGCCGTGGCGCAAACCCAGCAGCAACACCAGCACCAGACTGGTGGCAAAGGCGATCAGCGCCAGGGTGCGCACCAGCCGCGCGGTCTGCCGCTTCAGCGGCGAACGTTCGGTGGCCAGGCCCTGGAGCGCGCTGCCAATTTGGCCGATTTCACTTCGGCCGCCCGTCGCGGTCACGCGCGCCGTGCCGTGGCCGTTGACCAACAGGGTACCGGCAAATAGCGACGCCGCGCCGTCGACCTGCTTGGACACCGGCATCGCCTCACCCGTGAGCAAGGACTCGTCCAGCTGAACCTCGGTGCCGGACAGCAGGCGGGCGTCGGCTGCCATGCGGTCACCCTGTGCCAGCATCAGCAGGTCACCCCGCACCACCTCGCTGCCCGGGATGCGCTGAACACGGCCATCGCGCAGGACCAACGCGCGCGGACTGGTCAGCGCATGCAAGGCGGCCAGGGCCCGTTCGGTGCGCCCCTCCTGGTACAGCGTCAGCGCCAGGACCACCAGCACCAGGCCCAACATCACCACGCCGTCCAGCCAATCACCCAGAACGAGGTAGAGCGCACCAGCCGCCAGCAGCAGCAAAAACATCGGCTCGCGCAAGGCCTCGCGCAAGATCACCAGCCAGGTTCTGCGCTGCTCGCTGGCCAGCACATTGAGGCCATCCTCGCGCAGCCGCTGCACCGCCTCGGGCGTGCTCAAGCCCGGGTCAACCGGCGGTAAAACCATCGCTTGCCTCCTTCCACCATCAGCAGGTAGGCGCCCACCAGCACCAGCAGCAGCGCAAAGAACAGGGGCGGCAGTGGTGCAAAGCCAAGGTAGGGCGCCAACGGGCTCAGCGGCAGCAGCAATGCCAGCAGCACCGCCGCGCCCGAACTCAGCATCAAGGCGGTGGCGGGGCGGCTGCGCAACGGGTTGCGGCGGGTACGGATGACAAAGATCACCAGCACCTGGGTGGCCATGGACTCAACGAACCAGCCCGTACGAAACAACGTCTCGTCGGGGCCGAAGGCCTGCAGCAGCAGGTAAAAGGTGAGGAAGTCGAACAGGGAGCTGATGGGGCCGATGGTCAACATGAAGGCGCGGATGAAGCCCATGTCCCAGCGTTTCGGTGCTGCCAGGTCCTCGGCATCGACCCGGTCCAGCGGCAGTGCGATCTCCGACACGTCATAAAGCAGGTTGTTGAGCAGGACCTGCAGCGGCAACATGGGCAGGAATGGCAGAAACAGCGTGGCTGCCGCCATGCTGGCCATGTTGCCAAAGTTGGAGCTGGTGGCCATCATGATGTACTTCATGACATTGCCAAACGTGCGCCGCCCTTCCAGCAGGCCGGCCTGCAGCACCATCAGGTCCTGGCGCAGCAGAATCATGCTGGCCGCCTGCCGAGCGACGTCAACCGCACCGTCCACCGAAATACCCACATCGGCGGTGTGCAGCGAGGGTGCATCGTTGATGCCGTCGCCCAGGTAGCCCACCACATGCCCGCGCGCCTTGAGCGCCAGGATGATGCGGTTTTTTTGCTCCGGGTTGACCCGACAGAACACATTGACGGCCTCAACCCGGGCTCGCAGCGCGTCATCGTTCATCGCCGCCATCTCACTGCCGGTGAGCACGCCGGTGATGGGCATGTCCAGTTGCGCGCAAACATGGCGGGTCACCCGCTCGTTGTCGCCGGTGACGACCTTGACCGCCACACCACTGCCGGCCATGGCGCGCAGTGCCGCCCCGGCGCTGAGCTTGGGCGGATCGAGAAAGGCGGCAAAGCCGGCAAACACCAACGCACGCTCGTCAGACACCACAGCATGGGGCTGGTCCAGGCCCGCATCGCGCCAGGCAATCGCCAGCACGCGAAAGCCGTCCTCGCCCAGGCTGTCAAACAGGGCGTCGATGCGCGCGCGCACCGGGGGCGTCAGCGGCTGGCTCTGACCCGCCGCATCCTGGTAGTGCGTGCACAGGCGCAGCACATCTTCTGGCGCACCTTTGACCACCAAGCGCCGGGCCTCGGCTGAGGCCAGCAGCACCGAGACGCGACGGCGTTCAAAGTCAAACGGGACCTCATCCAGCTTGGACCAGCATGAGACGTCAATGTCCTGATGCGCCAGGATAGCGTCGTCCAGCGGGCTTTTCAGGCCGCTTTCGAAATAGCTGTTGAGGTAGGCCAGCGCCAGAACCGCCGGCGAATCCTGGCCGTCGACATCGACATGGCGTTCGAGCCGGATGCGCGCCTCGGTCAGGGTGCCGGTTTTGTCGGTGCACAGCACGTCCATGGCGCCCAGATCCTGGATGGCCGAGGGCCGTTTGACGATCACATCGAGCGCGGCCAGCCGCAGCGCGCCGCGCGTCAGCGTGACCGAGACCACCATGGGCAGCAACTCAGGCGTCAGTCCCACTGCCAAAGCCACCGCAAACATGAAGGACGCCAGCAAGGGCCGGTGCAAGGCCAGGTTGACCAGCAGGGTGAACAGCACCAGCAACAGTGTCAAACGCATGATGAGCAGCCCGAATTGCCGGGTACCGAGCTCAAACGCAGTGGGCGGTGCCGGCCGGTCCAGGCTGGCGGCGACTTGGCCGAGCACCGTGGCGCGACCGGTGCGCAAGAGCAGCACCCGGGCAGAACCACTGACCACGGAACTGCCCATGAACACTGCCGACGGCGCCTCCAGGGCCGCATCGGAGGCTGGTACCGGGCCGCCCGACGTTTTCTCCACCGGAAAGGCTTCACCCGTGAGCTGGGCCTGGTTGACAAAGAAGTCGTCGGCCAGCAGCACCTGGGCGTCTGCTGGCACCAGGTCGCCGGCGGACAACAGCAGCAAGTCCCCCGGCACCAGCTGAGTGACTGGTATTTCGGTGGGTTGACCATCGCGCAGCACGGTGGCGGTGATCGCGACCCGCAAAGCGAGGCGCTCGGCCGCCTGTCCGGCCCGATGGGCCTGCACGAAATCCAGGCTAACGCTGAGCAGCACGATCACACCGATGATGACGGCGCCTGTGGCGTCACCGGTCAGGGCTGACAGCAGGCAGGCTGCCAGCAGCACCAGCACCAGCGGGTTGCGGAAGTGACCCAGAAATTGCAGCACCAGGGCCCGCTGCGTCGGATTGGCGAAACGGTTGGGTCCGAACTGCCTGAGCCGCTGTGCCGCCTCAGCACGGGTCAAGCCCACCAGGGGTGACGATGGGTCGGGGGCGGCATCGGCAGTCATGTCAATGGCCACCTTAGTCCAATCCAAGGCGCCCGTCCATGCGCTGGCGCAGGCCATGGCCAAGCCCATCGGACGGCGGGCGCCATAATCAGTGTCATGCAGCCTCCCGCCCTGATATGAAATCGACCGACTGGACCGACGACCCGGAGGACGCCGAGCACAGCCCGGCCGAACGCGCGAGCGCCGCCATGCGCAGCACCTGGGTCAGTGTGGCGGTGAATCTGGCCCTCACGGTGGTGCAGGTGACTGTCGGCATCTTGGCCAAATCACAGGGCTTGGTGGCCGATGGCCTGCATTCCCTGTCAGACCTGGTGGCCGACTTCGTGGTGCTGCTGGCCGGTCGCCACAGCCAAAAAGACGCCGACACCGACCACCCCTACGGCCACCAGCGCTACGAGACTGCGGCCTCGCTGGTACTGGGCGCCCTGCTGCTGGCTGTGGGCGTTGGTATGGTGTGGACTGCGATGCTCAAGCTCGAAGCACCTGAGACCGTGCCCACCGTGCATGTGGCGGCACTGTGGGTTGCTGCCGGCGCGCTATTGGCCAAAGAGCTGCTGTTTCGCTACATGTTGCGCACGGCCAAGCGCATCAAATCCAGCATGCTGGTAGCCAACGCCTGGCACGCCCGCTCGGATGCCGCGTCGTCACTGGTGGTGGGCATCGGCATCATCGGCAACCTGGCCGGCTACCCGATGCTGGACCCTATTGCAGCCCTCATCGTGGGCTTCATGGTGGGCAAGATGGGCTGGTCCTTCGGCTGGGACGCGCTGCATGACCTGATGGACCGGGCGGTGGATGAGCAAGAGGTGGCCGCCATCCGGCAGACCCTGGTTGACACCCCGGGCGTGAGTGCCGTGCACGATGTGCGCACCCGCAAAATGGGCGACATGATTCTGGTGGACGCCCACCTGGAGGTGGATGCCACGATCTCGGTGGAAGCCGGCCACGACATCGCGGTAGCGGCCCGGGCCAGGGTGCTGCAGCGCCACCGGGTGCTGAACCTGATGACGCACATTGACCCCTGGCGCCGCCCTGACCTGGACCACCCGGTGAGCGCGCCCGCTGTCAGCCCCAAGCCCTCTGCCTGAGCGCGCCCGGCAGGGCTCAGTACAGGCCGCGCACCCGGGCCTGCAGCCGGGCCAGGCCCAGCAGCGCATCGGTCAGCGGCGTGGCCACCCCGGTGAGCTGCCCCAGTTCGCGCACCACGCTCACCAGGGCATCGAGTTCGACCGGCCGGCCGGCCTCCACGTCCTGCAGCATCGAGGTCTTGAAGGCGCCGAGCTTGCGCGTGACGGCGTGGCGATCCTCCGGTTGCTGGCTGATCGGGATGCCGATTCGTGCGCCAATGTCGCGCGCCTCCAGCATCACGCCCGAGACAAAATCGCGCACCAGCGGGTCATCCAGGATCAGGTCGGTGGTGGCGCCGGTCAGCGCACTGATGGGGTTGACCGTCATGTTGCCCCACAGCTTGTACCAGACGTCGCGCTGGATTTGGGCCGACACGCTGGCCTCGAAACCCGCCGCCGTCAGCAACGCAGCCAACGCTTGCACGCGCGGCGATGCGGCGCCAGACGGTTCACCGAGGATCAGGCCGCGCCCAAAATGATGCCGCACCACGCCGGGCGCATCCAGCGAGCAGCTGGCATGCACCACGGCGCCGATCACCTGCGACGCCGGGATGGCGGCTGCAATGGCACCGGTCGGGTCAACCGCCATCAGGCGGGTCGCGGCCAGCGTGCCACCAAAACCCTGGAAAAACCACCAGGGCACGCCGTTCATGGCGGTCAGGACAACGGTGTCAGGGCCGAGCAGGGGTGCGATGCGCAGCGCCACATCGGCCAGGGCCGGGGCCTTGACAGCCAGCACCACCAAGTCCTGCACATCCAGCTCGGCCGGTTCGGCCACGGCACGAACCGGCACCGACTGCTCGGTGGCGCCTTCGCGCAGGCACAGGCCCTGCTGCTGCAGCGCTGCCAGCGTGGCACCACGCGCCACAGCGTTCACGGTCAGGCCCTGGGCCGCCAACCGGGCGCCGATCCAGCCCCCGATGGCGCCGGCGCCATAAATGCAAACCTTGTGAAACTGATTGACAGGCATTTCAGCCGCTAAGCCGCATGGCTACTGACGATAACGCTATGCAAAATATAGCGATGGTCACACCAAGCAGCACCAGCCAGCGCGGGCTGGCGCCGCCGCCTCAGGCCGCGAGGGCCACCGGCTCAGTCAGCCCCATGCGGTCCAGCGCCAATGCCAGTTGGGCCACGCTGCGGTCGGCGTTGTGCAGCTTTTCCAAGCCAAACAGGCCGATGCGGAAGGTCATGAAATCCGCCGGTTCGTCGCACTGCAGCGGCACGCCAGCGGCGGTCTGCAAGCCCAGGGCCAGAAATTTCTTGCTGTTGTGAATCTCCGGATCGCGGGTGTAACTGACCACCACACCGGGCGCCTTGAAGCCCTCGGCCGCCACACTGACCAGGCCGCGGCTCTCGAACAAGTCGCGCACTTTTTCACCGAGTGCCCGTTGCTCTGCGCACACCCGGGCAAAGCCGTAAGCCCGGGTCTCCAACATCACCTCGTGCAGACGCACCAGCGCGTCGGTCGGCATGGTGGTGTGGTAGGTGTACCCGCCTTTCTCGTAGCTTTCCATCACTTGCAACCACTTCTTCAGGTCACAGGCAAAGCTGGTGCTGGTGGTGCCATCGATGGCGGCCCGGGCGCGCTCGCTCAGCATCACCATGGCGCAGCAGGGCGAGCTGCTCCAGCCCTTTTGCGGCGCGCTGACCAGCACGTCGACGCCGGTGGCGACCATGTCGACCCAAACGGTGCCGGAGGCGATGCAGTCCAGCACCAGCAGGCCGCCGACCTCGTGCACGGCGTCGGCCACGGTCTTCAGGTAGTGGTCCGGCAGCATCAGACCGGCCGAGGTTTCCACGTGCGGCGCAAACACCACATCGGGGCGCTGGGTGCGGATGGTGGCCACCACCTCATCCACGGGGCAGGGGATCCAGGCCGACTGGCTGTCGGTGCCAACCCGGCGCGCCTTCAGCACCGTGGAAGAGGCCGGGATGTGGCCCATGTCGAAGATCTGCGTCCAACGGTAGCTGAACCAGCCATTGCGAATGACCAATGCCTTTTTGCCGGTTGCAAACTGGCGGGCCACCGCCTCCATACCGAAGGTGCCGCTGCCGGGCACCAGCACCGCTGCCTTGGCGTGGTAGACCTCCTTGAGCATGCTGGAAATGCCGGTCATCACGCCCTGAAAGCGCTGCGACATGTGGTTCAACGCCCGGTCGGTGTACACCACCGAAAACTCAAGCAGGCCATCAGGATCAATGTTGGGCAACAGGCTGGGCATAGGACGCTCCGTGGTGGTTTGGGGCAATTACAAAGCTGACCAGCTTAGCATGATTGGCGAAAAACCGGCATTTTGACATTGATATGGCGCAAACCTGGCGTGGTTGCTAGACGACTCCGATATTCTTGGGGTATGCCCAGCATCACATCTTGCCATCCCCGGCCCTCGGGTTCGGCCATGGACATGCTATGAGCGGCGCCGCGCCCTCCGGCCCGCTCTTGATCCATGCCGTCACCCTGCCCGGTGGTGCCCTGCTGGGCATGAGCCATTGCCCGGGTCGGCGCGGCATTGACAGCGCAGGCCGGACCTGGGCGCGTGCGCTCGACGCCGATTTAAAGGACATTCAGGCCTGGGGCGCCAGCACGGTGCTGAGTCTGATTGAGCCGCATGAGTTCGCCCGCCTTGGCGTCCCGGACTTTGCCCAGGTCATCGCTCGCACGCCCTTGCAATGGCTGCTGGTGCCGATCACCGACATGGCGACCCCAGGTGCCGCCACGTTGGCGGCCTGGCGCGTCCAGGGGCCGGCGCTGCTGCAAGCCTTAAATGGCGGCCGACGGGTACTGGTGCATTGCGCCGCCGGCCTGGGCCGCACCGGCATGCTGGTGGCCAAGCTGCTGGTGCTGCAGGGGGTCAGCGCTGACGAGGCCATCGCCCAGGTTCGCCGCGCCCGACCAGGCACGATCGAGACCGA
>JBAXMQ010000070.1:0-16828 GCA_037134215.1 Betaproteobacteria bacterium | reverse complement strand
AGCCGCCAAAAGGCTGCGTCATGTCGCCGTCGCCAAAGCAGTTGACCCAGACCACGCCGGCTTCGAGCTCCCGCACAAATTTGTGGGCCTTGTTCAGGTCGCGGGTCCAGACCGCAGCGGCCAGGCCATAAACCGAGTCGTTGGCCAGGGCCAGCGCCTCTTCGTCGGACGAGAAGGGCACCACCGTGGCGACCGGGCCAAAGATCTCGTCTTGCGCGATGCTCATGCGGTTGCTGGCGCCAACAAACAGCGCCGGGCCCAGGTAGGCACCGGCTGCCAAGGCAGGTCCGGGCGATTCGCCCATCAGCAGTTGGGCGCCTTCTGCTACCCCACGGGCCATCCGCGCCTGCACATTGCGCAACTGGGCCTGGCTGGCCAGCGGGCCCAGCGTGGTGACCGGGTCGAGCGGGTCGCCGGGGCGATAGGCCTGCTTGGCCCGGGCCGTGAAGCGGCGAACGAATTCATCGTGGATGTCGCGGTGTACCAGCAGGCGCGAGCCGGCGTTGCAGACCTGGCCGGCGTTGTCGTAGATGCCGCCCACCGCCCGGTCCACCGCCGCATCAAGGTCGTACAAGTCGGGCAGAAAAATCTGCGGGCTTTTGCCGCCAGTTTCCAGGGCCACCCGTTTCATGTTGGACTGCCCGGCATAGGCCAGCAGCAGCTTGCCGACGGCGGTGGAGCCGGTGAAGGACAGTTTGATCACGTCTGGGTGCAGTGCCAGCGCCCGCCCGGCCTCCGGCCCCAGGCCATTGACCAGATTGAACACGCCCGGTGGGCCACCGGCATCGACGAACAGCTGCGCCAGCCGCGTGCAGGACAGCGGCGCTTGCTCGGCCGGTTTGAGCACCACGCAGTTACCGGCCGCCAAAATGGGAGCCAGTTTCCACACCGCCATCAGCAGCGGGTAGTTCCAGGGCGTGATGGCGCCCACCACGCCCATGGGCTCGTGGGTGATCAGGTGCAGGCTGCCCGCAGTGGTGTGGGTGACTGCGCCCTCCACCTTGTCTATGCACTCGGCAAAAAAACGCAGAGTCTTGGTGACTTCTGGTAAGTCGATGTTGAGCACATCGCTGATCGGCTTGCCCATGTCCAGGGTTTCGAGCAAGGCCAGTTCATCGGCGTGCTGCTCGACCAATGCGGCCAGGCGCAGCAACACATCCATGCGTTGCCGGGGAGGCAGGCCGCGCCAGCGCCTGTCGTTCCAGGCCTGCAAGCCACTGGCCACCGCCGTGTCGATGTCGGCATCAGCACCTTTGGCTATCTGCGCCAGCACCCGGCCATTGGCCGGGTTGATGCAGTCAAATGTTGCCTTGTCGAGCGACGGGACGTGCCGGCCCTCGATAAAGTGGCCGGTGGCGATGGACAGCTGTTGTGCCCCTTGCACCCACTGCGCGTGGGTCTTGGCTGAGGGCTGGACCTGGGTCATGAAGGTGTCTCAGCTTACTCAGCAACCAGCTCGTCGGGGTAGCCCGGGGCGCGCAACTCCAGCCCACAAGCCGCCTCGATCATGCGCACCACCTCGGGCGACTGAGCCTCACTGCCATACAGGCCGCGCGCGCGCCGGAATATCTGCTGCGTCAGGCCGCCCAGTTCCAGAGGCACGCCCAGCTTCTCGGCAATGCTGTTCACCAGCCCCAGGTCCTTGCAGGCCAGGTCCATGGTGAACTTCACGTTGTAGCTGCCGCTGAGCACCAGTTTGGATTCGGTCTCATGCACAAAACTGTTGCCGGAGCTGGCGCGAATGGCGCGGTAAGTGGCGTCCGGGTCGACCCCGTACTTGGCCGGCACCATCATGGCCTCGCCCGCTGCCACCAGGTGGATGAAGGCCAGCATATTGGTGACCACCTTCACCACCGAGGCGCTGCCGAGCTTGCCCAGGTAAATCACCTCGCCACCCATCACTTTCAGGATGGCATCCACGCGTGCTGCCGTGGCGGGATCCCCGCCCACCAGCACCGTGATCTGGCCGGAGTGGGCCAGATGGACGCCACCCGTCACCGGACACTCGAGCACCTCGATGCCGCGAGCCTGAGCCAGACCCTGCAGGCGCTGCAGATCTTGAAAGTCGGTGGTGCTCATTTCAATCCACACGGCGCCGCTGGGCAGGCTCTCAAACACGCCGCCCGGACCTTCCACCACCTTGCGCGAGGCTGCAGGCGAGGGCAGTGTGGTGATGACCACATCGGCCTGGCGGCAGACGCCAGCCACGTCATCCGACCAGGTGGCGCCGCCTTCGAGCAGGCGCTGCGCGCTGGCCTTGTGCAGGTCGGTCACCGTGACCTTGTAGCCAGCCTTCACCAGGCTGTTGCAGAGAGGTTCACCCAGGTTACCCAGGCCAATAAATCCGATGTTCAAGCTGTCGTTTGCCATGTTGCGTTCCGTCTTGATGGTGTGTGAGTGGTTGGTCCAATGCGCAGTTTAGGCGCGATCAGCAGCCGCCCGCAGGCGGCAATTCGGGCAATTGACTGCGACTGGCTTTAGCGGATCCCTTCCAGTTTCACCCCGTATTCCAGCGCCGCGTCTAGCAGGCTGCCTAGCTGGTCATGGGCGTAGGTGGTGAAGACGTACAGGTCGAATTCGGTCTCGCCCCGCCGGTGCAGGCTGCAGGGCAAGTGGTGGTGACCGCTCAGGCGAAGCTCACCGACCGGGAAAGCGTCGGTTCGGCAATCCAGCGCAAACAGCTTGGACAGGGCGTCCAGGCAGCGAGGGCCCTGTACGTTCATGCAGCAACGGGCGTGGCTCAGGTCGGTCACGCCGCCCACATCCGCGCCAATGGCTGCGCGCAGCACTGCGCAGGCATCGCTCGTGCCATCGCTGATCAGCAACCATTCTTCCGGCCCGGTGCGCATCAGCATGCCCAGGCGGGTGGCCAGGGTCTGACCTGTGGGTCCCGGTGGGGTCTGGCCCAGCAAATGAGACAGGGCGGCTTGGAGCCCGGCTTCGCCCGACACCCAGGTGCTGACCAGCACTGCGCTGGGCACCAAGCCAGCCCGGATGCGTACGCCGACGCTTCCGTCGAGGGCTGGGCGTTCGCCCAAGGCGTGACCCTCAAAAGGGCTGCGGTAAAGCGATGCATCAACCACGGTAGCGCACTCCTTCGGCATCCAGGAAGCAGGGGTCGACCACCCGCAGGCGGTATTGGCGGCCCTGCACCGGCGATGCCGCAATGATCTCCTGGCCCACCCGGCTCGTGCCGCCCTGCAACAGGCCCAGGCCGATTGATTTACCCAGTGATTTGCTGTAGGTGGTGGAGGTAATGTGCCCACGGCCATGGCCGGCAATCTTGTCGTCGGTAAAAAACAGAATGGCGCCATTGGACGGCACCGCACCGTCTTCGGCCGGCTCCAGACCGACCAGGGTGGGGCGGTCTGGCCGCGCCAAGTGCTCGCTGCGTCGCAGCGCGTCGCCCCAGAAGGGCTTGATCTTGCTGGCCATCTTGCCTGCGCCCAAGTCGTCCAGCGTGGTGCGGCCGTCCATCTCGGAGCCGACCACATGGCCTTTTTCGATGCGCAGCGAGGCCAGCGCCTCCAGGCCATAGGGCCGCAACTGCCAGGGCTGGCCGGCCTGCAGCAGGTGGTCCCAAATCAGTTGGCCATGGTGGGTGGGGGCGTAGACCTCATAGGCCAGTTCACCCGAAAACGTGAGGCGGATGATGCGGATGCCCACGCCGGCCAGCGCGCCGGTCAGCGTCACATCCTGCACCCCCATGTGGGGGATGGCCTCGTTGCCGAAGTCGATGGCCGGGAAGGCCGCTTGCATCACCTCCCGCACCTTCGGGCCCGCCAGACTCATCGCCGCCCACTGGTCGGTGACCGAGGCCACCGTGACACGCAGTTCCGGCCAGACCACCTGCAGCAAAAACTCCAGGTGGCTCATCACCCGCCCGGCCTGCCCGGTGGTGGTGGTCATGAAAAACTCGGTCTCACCAATGCGGCTGGTGGTGCCGTCGTCCATCACAATGCCGTCTTCGCGCAGCATGAAGCCGTAGCGCGCCTTGCCCACCGGCAGCTTGGCAAAACCGTTCACATAGACCCGGTTCAAAAACTCGGCAGCGTCCGGGCCGTGCAGGGCGATCTTGCCCAGCGTGGAGGCATCGGCAATCCCCACCTGTTCGCGAACGATCGCCATTTCTGCCTTGTAGGCATCGGACAGGCTGGCGCCATGGCTGCGGTACCAGAGCGGCCGAATCCACAGGCCGGCTTCGACCTTGACGCCGCCGTTGGCCAGGTGCCAGTCGTACATGGCGGTGCGTCGCACGGGTTGCAGGTGGGCGCCCACGCTGCGTCCGGCCAATGCGCCGATGGTCGTGGGGGTGAAAGGCGGGCGGAAGGTGGTGGTGCCAACCTCCTGCATGCCCAGTCCGCGCGATGCCGCCATGATGGCCAGACCGTTCAGGTTGGAGGTCTTGCCCTGGTCGGTGCCCATACCCAACGTGGTGTAGCGCTTCAGGTGCTCCACCGACTGGTAGCCCTCGCGATGCGCCAGTTCCACATCGCCC
The DNA here is from genome assembly GCA_037134215.1 of Betaproteobacteria bacterium. Classification (GTDB taxonomy): domain Bacteria; phylum Pseudomonadota; class Gammaproteobacteria; order Burkholderiales; family Burkholderiaceae_C; genus Rhodoferax. The sequence goes on along the minus strand of JBAXMQ010000070.1, from coordinate 12,330 downwards.
ACCGTCACGTCATGCTGGAAGTCGACAAAAGCCTTGCCGGCGATGTTCTGGTCGACCAGGGGCCCGACCGGGGTAAACACCAGGGACAGCGCGTCCGGCATGGCTGCAGGCGACAGCGGTGTCGGTGCCGCAGCGGTCTTGCCCGCGGCGGCGATGGCTTGTTCAGCGGCCTGCCAGCCACTCGCCATGGCCTGGTCCAGCGTGTGGCTGCCCATCATGCTGCCGGCACCAAAGTGCTGGTGGTCAAATCCGCCCGGCACAAAGTTGTTCAGATCAGCCTGGTACACCGGCTTGATGCCACGGTGTGAGGTCAGGTGCACGGTGGGCGTCCAGCCGCCTGACATGCCCACCACATCCACTGCAAGCGCCTGGCCTCGGCCGGTGATGCGGCCGCTGGTGATGTCAAAAGCGGCCAGCGTGCAGCCGGTCACCCGTTGCCCGCCTTGTACGGCGACAACAGCCGAGGCGGGCTGCACAGCGACGCCGGCGGCCCGGGCCCGGCTCAACAGCTCGGGCGACACCGCAGCGCGCAGGTCGGCCACCGTCACCTGGGCGCCTGCCCGGGCCAGGGCCAGGGCATCGCCATAGGCCGCGTCGTTGTTGGTGGCGATCACGGCACGTCGGCCCGGCAGCACGCCGTAGCGGTTGACATAGGTGCCGATGGCGCCGCTGAGCATCACGCCGGGGCGGTCGTTGCCAGCAAACACCAGCGGCCGCTCCAGGGCGCCGCAGGCCATCACAATCGCCTGGGCCCGCACGATGTGCAAGCGCTGGCGCGGCACACCCTGGCGCGGGTCAGCGGTGCCGGGCGCGGCTCGCTCCACTACGCCCACCGTGTTGCCGTCGTACAGGCCAAAGGCCGTGGCCCGCGTCAGCAGCCGCACCCGGCCGCTGGCTTTGAGTTCAGCCAGCATGTTGCTCAGCCAGTGTGCCTGGGCACTGTCGGTGGGCTGGTTCAGCAGCGAGCCGCCCGCTTCAAAGTCTTGCTCGACCAGGGTCACGTCCACGCCGGCCTGCGCCGCCCGCAGCGCCGCGCTCAGGCCGGCAGGCCCCGAGCCGATTACCAGCAGGTCGGTGAACCCGTGGTGCCAGTCATAGCGGTCGGGGTCGGGCGCTTCCGAGGTGGCGCCCAACCCGGCCGCGCGGCGAATGAAATGCTCATAGAACATCCAGGCCCGGCGCGTCGGGCCCATGAAGGTTTTGTAATAAAAGCCCGCCACAAACAGCGGCGACAGCAGCGAGTTGACCGCCATCAGGTCAAAGCCGACCGAAGGCCAGGCGTTTTGCGTGCGCGTCACCAGGCCATCGTGCAGCTCCAGCACGGTGGCGGCGATGTTGGGCTCCTGCTCGGCACCCAGCCCCACGGTCAGCAGCGCATTGGGTTCTTCGATGCCGGCCGCCAGGATGCCGCGCGGCCGGTGGTACTTGAACGATCGCCCCACCAGGTGAATGCCATGGGCCAGCAGCGTGGCAGCCACCGTCTCGCCGCGGTAGCCCTGCAGGCTGCGGCCGTCAAAACTGAAACTGTGGGTGCTGTCGCGTGGGGTCCGGCCCGGCAAGGCAGTGCGCAAGGGGCCGGTTGCGGCGCTGGGCTGACTCATGGCAGGGCCCTTTCGCGTGCCGGTACCACCGACAGGATGTCATGCGTCACCGTGTGGCGCCGTACCACCAGCCAGCGCCGGCAGGCCAGGGTATGCTGCCAAAACTCGGTGTGGACGCCCTTGGGGTTGTCGCGCATGTAGACGGCCTCCACCCAGCCGTCATGGTGTTCCGCGTCCAGCGGCGGGTAGACCTTGGTGGCATCACCAAAATAGGAGAACTCCTCGTGGTCGCGCACACCGCAGTAGGGGCAATGGATTCTGAGCATGGGGAAGGCCTTACTGCAGATGGTTGTAGGGGCCGTAGCCCGCTTCGTCGATGTAGCGACCCTTGGCAAACCGGTCCATGGTGAAGCCGGCGTTGTAGGCGTGGGGCGCGTCATTGGCGATGGTGTGGGCAAAACACCAGCCTGAGGCTGGCGTGGCCTTGAAACCGCCATAGCACCAGCCGCCGTTCAGGTACAGGCCGGGCACCGGCGTGGTGGTGATGATCGGGCTGCCGTCCGGCGTCATGTCCATGATGCCACCCCAGTGCCGCAACAAGCGCAGCCGGGCCGCGAAGGGCACTAGGCTCACCAGCCCCTGCGCGGTTTCGGCAATGCTGGGCAGGTTGCCGCGCTGGGCGTAGCTGTTGTAGCGGTCGATGTGACCGCCAAACACCAGGCCGCCTTTGTCGGACTGCGAAACGTAAAAATAAGTGGCCGACCAAACCACCACGTGGTGGATCACCGGCTTGATGGATTCGGACACAAAGGCCTGCAGCACATGGCTCTCGATAGGCAACTTGAGGCCGGCCTTTTGCGCCAGCACCGAGGTGTGGCCGGCTACCGCCACCGCCACCTTGCCGGCGGCAATGTCGCCCCGGCTGGTTTTGACGCCAACAATGCGCTCGCCCGCCCAGATGTAGTCCTGCACCTCACAGTTCTGGATGATGTCCACGCCCAGTTGGTCGGCAGCCCGGGCATAACCCCAGGCCACGGCGTCGTGGCGGGCAGTGCCAGCGTCGGGCTGCAGCATGCCGCCGTAGATCGGAAAGCGGGCCTGCTCCGAATAATCCAGGTAAGGCGCCTCTTTCATCACCTCCTCGCGCGTCAGGATCTCGGCGCGGATGCCGTTCAGGCGCATGGTGTTGGCACGCCGCACCAGGCTGTCGAGCGAACCCTGCGAGCAGGCGGCAAACAGGTAGCCGCGCGGTGAGAACATCACGTTGTAGTTCAGGTCATCGGACAGGCCGCGCCAGAGTTCCATCGAGTGCTCGTAGAACGGCGTGTTCTCCTGCATCATGTAGTTGGACCGCACGATGGTGGTGTTGCGCCCCACATTGCCCGAGCCGATGTAGCCCTTCTCCAGGATCGCGATGTTGCGGATGCCGTGGTTTTTGGCCAAGTAATAGGCGGTGGCCAGGCCATGGCCGCCACCGCCGATGATCACCACGTCGTAAGACTTTTTCGGCTCCGGGTCACGCCAGGCGCGCTCCCAGCCTTTGTGCCCGCCCATGGCGTGCCTGAGCAGCGACCAAATGGAATAGCGCTGCGACATGCTCACATCCTCATGCGTTTGGCTTCGGGGTCAAAGGGCGGATCCATCTGCAGCCGGGCCGGCCGGCGCTCACCCAGGATCTCGATCTCCAGCTGCACGCCCGGTTTGACCAGCTCCGTGGGCAGATAGCCTTGCGCCAGTGATTGGTTCACGTAGTGGCCAAAGCCACCCGAGGTGACCCAGCCCGCCACCTTGCCGTCCACCCAGATCGGCTCGTCGCCCATCACGTCCGCGTCCAGGGCATCGACCACCATGAACACGCGCTGGCGTTTGGGGCCGTCTTGCTTTTCCTTGAGCGCGGCTGCCCGGCCAATGAAGTCGGGTTTGTCGAGTTTGATGAAACGGTCCAGACCGGCCTCAAACGGGCCATAGATCGGGCGGAATTCACGGTACCAGGTGCCAAAGTTTTTCTCCAGCCGCAGGCACAAGAGGGCGCGCATGCCAAAGTTTTTCAGGCCCAAGTCGGCACCGGCGGCCTGGATGCTTTCATACAGCCGGCGCTGGTACTCGGGCGCCACCCAGATCTCGTAGCCCAGGTCGCCGGTGTAGGTCACGCGGTTCACCTGGGCCTTGACTGTGGCCACCTCCATCTCGCGGTAGTCCATGAACTTGAACGCTTCGTTGGACACATCGTCATCGGTCAGGCGTTGCAGCAGGGCGCGGGCGTTGGGCCCTGCAATCGACAGGCCGATCAGCTTCATGCCTAGCGCCTCGATCTTGACCGACCCGTCCTTGGGCAGGGTCTGCTCGAACCAGCGCATGTGGTAGACCTGTGCCTGGCTGGAGCCCCACATCATGTAGCGGTGCTCGGCCGCCTTGGCCACGGTGAAGTCGCCAATGATCTTGCCCTGGTGGTTGAGCATGGGCGTGAGCATGAGACGGCCCTGCTTGGGCATGGTGTTGGTCATGACCTGCAGCAGCCAGGCCTCCGCCCCGGCGCCGGTGATCTCGTACTTGGCAAAGTTGGCGATTTCGGTCACGCCCACGGCTTCGCGCACCGCCCGGCATTCGGCCTTGATGGGCTCGAAGTCGTTGGAGCGGTGGAAAGACACGATGTCTTCGGCCTTCTCGCCGGGTGGTGCAAACCACAGCGGCGTCTCCATGCCCCACGAGTCACCCATCACCGCCCCTTGGGCCAAGAAGGTGTCGTACAAGGGCGTGGTCTGCAGCGGACGGCCTGCTGGCAATTCCTCGTTGGGGAAGCGGATGCTGAAGCGGCGTGAGTAGTTCTCGCGCACCTTGGCGTTGGTGTAGGTGCGGGTGGTCCAGTCGCCATAGCGCGCCACGTCCATGCCCCAGATGTCAAAGCCCGGGTCGCCGTCCACCATCCAATTCGAGAGCGCCAGACCCACGCCGCCGCCCTGGCTGAAGCCGGCCATCACACCGCAGGCCGACCAGAAATTGGTGCGACCGCGTACCGGGCCCACCAGGGGGTTGCCGTCCGGGGCAAAGGTGAAGGGCCCGTTGATGACGCGCTTGATGCCAGCGTTCTCCAGCCGCGGGAAGTGCCTGAAAGCCACCTCCAGCGAGGGCGCAATGCGGTCCAGGTCAGGCTGCAGCAACTCCTGGCCAAAACTCCAGGGCGTGGTCTTGGGCGACCAGGGCACGCAGGCCTTCTCGTAGGCGCCCAGCACAATGCCTTTGCCTTCTTGGCGCAGGTAGCACTCGGCACCAAAGTCGATCACGTGGGCAATGTCCTTGCCGGTGCTGCGGTTGTACTCACCGATCTCCGGGATTTCATCGGTCACCAGGTACATGTGCTCCATGGCCAGCACCGGCAGCTCGATGCCCACCATGCGGCCCACCTCACGGGCCCACAGGCCGCCGGCGTTGACCACGTGCTCGCACTCCACCACCCCCTTGTTGGTGGTGACACGCCAGGTACCGTCGGGCTTTTGCTCCAGGCTTTCCACCTTGGTCTGCACCTCGATGGTGGCGCCGCCGAGCTTGGCAGCCTTGGCGTAGGCATAGGTGGTGCCGGAGGGGTCGAGGTGGCCCTCGTTCGGGTCCAGCAGGGCGCCGATGAAATGCTGGTCTTCAATGAAGGGGAAGTAGGTCTTGGCCTCTTGTACCGAGATGATCTCGGTGGCCATGCCCAGGTAGCGGCCTTTGGCCACGGTGGTTTTGAGGAATTCCAGCCGCTCCGGCGTGTCGGCCAGCATGATGCCCGCTGACAGGTGCAGGCCGCAGGACTGGCCCGAGATTTCTTCGAGTTCCTTGTACAGGCCCACGGTGTAGCTTTGCAGCATGGCCACATTCGGGTCGCCATTGAGCGTGTGGAAGCCACCTGCAGCGTGCCAGGTGGAGCCCGAGGTGAGCTGATCCCGCTCCAGCAGCATCACGTCTTTCCAGCCCTTTTTGGTCAGGTGGTAGAGCACCGAGCACCCCACCACCCCTCCGCCAATCACCACCACTTGTGCTGTCGTCTTCACGCTTGTTCCTTTGTCAGGGCTTGTTGCAGTTTGCTTTTGAATTTAGCAGATCAAAAATCAGTGGGCGAGCCACCCTCGGCCTTGCGCCGCGCCACAAAGGCATCAAGCTCCTCTTCGATGGCGGCATCCATCGGTGGGCGCTCGTAGGCGGCCAGCTCCTTTTGCCAGGTCGCGTTGGCTTTCTCATAAGCCGTGGGGCTGCCGGCTTCTTGCCAGGTTTCAAAATTGCGCCAGTCGGAGATGATGGGCGAGTAGAACGCCGTCTCAAAGCGTTCCAGCGTGTGCGCCGTACCAAAGTAATGGCCGCCAGGCCCCACCTCCCGCACGGCGTCCAAGCCCAGGCCGGCCGGGCTCACGTCCAGTGGCGTCAAAAACTCGGCCACCATCTGCAGCAGGTCACAGTCCAGAATGAACTTCTCAAAGGAGCAGGTCAGGCCGCCCTCCATCCACCCGGCGGCGTGCATGATGAAGTTGCCACCCGCCTGCGTCAGCGCCCACAGCGAGAACACCGCCTCATAGGCCGCCTGGGCGTCCACCGTGTTGGCGGCGCAGACATTCGAAGTGCGGTAAGGAATGCCATATTTGCGGCACAGCTGACCACCCGCCAGCACGGCCTTCATGTACTCGGGGGTGCCAAAGGCTGGCGCGCCGGTCTTCATGTCCACGTTGGAGGTGAAGCCGCCGTACACCACCGGCGCGCCGGGCCGTACCAGCTGGGTGAAGGCGATGCCGGCCAGCGCCTCGGCATTTTGCTGGGCCAGCGCGCCGGCAATGGTGACCGGGGCCATGGCGCCCGCCAACGTGAAGGGCGTCAGAATGATGATTTGGTTGCGCGACGACATCTCGATGATGCCTTGCAGCATCGGCGTGTCCAGCCGCAGCGGAGACGAACTGTTGATCACCGAGAACAGCGAGGGCTCACGGTCCATCTGCTCAGCGCTGATGCCGCGCGCAATGCGGGCAATCTCCAGGCCGTCGCGGTTGCGCTCCTTGCCCAGCGAGTAGGCATGAAACGCCTTGTCGGTCAGTTTGGCGATGTCTGACAGGCAGTCGAGGTGCCGTACCGAGGCATGCAGGTCCACCGGCTCCACGGGATAGCCGCCGGTACAGTGCACCACGTCGTAGCACTGGGCCAGCTTGATCATGTTGCGGAAATCCTGCTGGTTGCCGGCGCGCCGGCCGCCCTGCATGTCCGAGCAATTGGGCGGGCTGGCCACCTGGGCAAAAGCCAGGTTCTTGCCGCCAATGCGGATGTTGCGCTCGGGGTTGCGCGCGTGCAGGGTGAACTCTGAAGGGCAGGTCTTGATGGCCTGCAGGATCAGGTTGCGGTCAAAGCGCACCCGCTCCGAGCCGGGACGCACATCGGCGCCAGCTTTTTTCAGAATCTCGCGTGCCTCGATGTGCATGAAATCCATGCCCATCTCTTCCAAAATGGTCAGCGAGGCGTCGTGGATGGCTTCCAACTCGTCCTCAGACACCACCGGCGTGGCCGGAAAGCGGTGCTTGAGGCTGCGGTATTTGACGGTCGACGGCGCAATGCGCACGGTGCCGCTGCCGCGCCCCGCGCGTCGTCGTGGCGCCGTAGTCGGCGTGGACGCTTGGTCAGTCATGCAGTTTTTCTCCTTGGGTTAACGCACCATGACCCACCAGTATCAGTGAAAAGACCAACTGCAAAAAGCCATATTTTTTGCGGCATGGCATGAGTAAATGTCATACGCGTCGGCTGCGCCCCAGCAACACAAGGGCGATGGCCAGGTTCACCAGATTCCAGGCGATGCCGTTCAAAAACGCCGCATGGTAGGAACCCGTCAGGTCAAACACTTTGCCCGACATCCAGCCGCCAAGCGCCATGCCGACCATGGTGAACATGATCACCGTGCCCACCCGAACCCCGGTTTGCGACGCCGGAAAATACTCCCGCACGATGATGGCGTAAGCCGGCACGATGCCGCCCTGGAACAGACCGAACAGCGCCGCGATGATGTACAACGAGGTCAGCCCGTCAAAGGGCAGAAACAGCAGCAGGGCCAGACCTTGCAGCACCGAGCCCAACAGCAGCGTGCGCAGGCCGCCAATTCGGTCGCAAATGGCGCCCGACACCAGCCGGCTCACAATGCCGCAGGCCAGCATCACCGACAGCATTTCGGCGCCGCGCGCAGCGCCGTAGCCCAGGTCGTTGCAATAGGCCACGATGTGCACCTGGGGCATGGCCATGGCCACGCAGCAGGCCACGCCAGCCAGGCAAAGGACCCCGGTGGCCACGTTCGGGCTCAGCCCAAAGGGCCGCTCGGCTACCAAGCTGCTGCTGGGCGTGGTTGCTGTCGGCGCCTGTACCGGCGGGCGGCGCAGCATCAGAGGCGCCATCAGCAACACGGCAATGCCGCAAAACAGGCCGACCCCGATGTAAGTGTTGCGCCATCCCGCCGACGCCACAAAATGCTGGATGATGGGTGGCCAGACCGTTCCGGCCAGATAGTTGCCGCTGGCACACACCGCCACGGCGATGCCGCGGCGGCGGACGAACCACTGGGCCGTGTCGGCCATCAGGGGGGCAAAAGTGACCGAGCAGCCCAGCAGCCCGATCAGCAGGCCGTGCGCCAGCGCAAAGCTCAGCACGCTGCCGGCCTGGCTGGCCAGCACAAAGCCCAGCCCGCTGGCGCAGCCAGCGATCAGCAGCGGCACCAACAGGCCAAAGCGATCGGCCAGCCGGCCCATCAGGATGCCTCCCAGCCCAAAGCCCAGCATCATCAAGGTGTAGGGCAGCGCTGCCTCAGCCCGACCCACGCCGAAGTCGCGCTGTACCGCCGGCAGCACCACCGGAATCACCCACATTGCCCCGTTGCCCACGGTCATCAGCACCAGCGACACCAGCAGCCGGAACCAGGCGTAGGGCGAATCCACGCCGGCCGGAGCAGGGTTGGGCATTGATGGTGGCGGGGTGTTGGTCACTGCGGCATTATGGGTGGGCCGGGCCCGGTTGGGGCCGCCGCAGCGGGATGATGCCCTGTGCCACCAGCACGCCCAGCCCCACAATGGCCGCAGCCAGCGCCTGGGACCAGCGCCACTGGCCACCCATTGCAAACAAAATGATCATCACGTAAAACGGCGTGGCATTGATGTGCAAGGCCGCCAGCGCAATGCCCATGCTGCCAATGGAGGCAATCCACAGCATTTGGCTGATGGCCAGCCCACCAATCGAGAACAGGGCCAGGGCGCCAAGCTCTTTGAGACCAAGCACCGCCCAGTTCGGCCCGGCAGCCCCCAGCAGCAGGCTGACCGCCGCCGCCACTGCAGTGGCCAGCGCGGCACCGGTCAGCGTGACCGTGGTGCGGCCCAGCGCGCTCAGTTGGGCAAAGGCCGTGACCGTCAGGCGCGAACCCACGGTGAACAGCAGCACTGCGCCAAAGCACAGCAAAGCGCCCAGCCCCAGCCCGGCACCACTGCTGACGCCGCCCAAGGCCATCAGCCCGCCGCCCAAGCTCAGCAGCGTGCCCACCACCAGGCTGGCGGTGATTTTTTTACCATCCAGCAGCACCTCAATGCCAATGCCAATCACCGGCATGGCCGCCGAGATGACCGCAACCGTCACCGAATCGGTCATGCCCTGGCCCATCACCAGCATGAAGGCGCCCAGTCCCATAGTGATGCCGCCAATCCACACGCCACGACCCCAGTTGGCGCCCTGCAGTGCGGTGCCGCCCTCCAGCCACCACCACACGGGCAACAGGCAGGCCGCTGCCATGGTCATGCGCGCGGCGGTCAGCTGCAGCGGTGGCACCGGCCCGATCAAGAGGTCCGCCGCCGGCAGGCCCACGGCCCACACCAGCATGGACATCATGCACATCAGGTTGGCCACGGCGGGACGGTGATGGGTGGCGAGGGTGGTCATCATGGGCTTGGCGGTGATTATTTCAGGCTCCGATATCATGATCCCGGTACCAAGCGCTCGGAAACAAACCTCATGCAAATCGATGAACTGAAACAGTGGATTGGTGCGTCAGAAACCCGGGAAGATCAAGTCACCTTGGCTCCCATCGCGGCGCTGGCGGCAACGCTGGACCGCGATGATTCTCCGCCAGAGCCGGGGGATGCGCTCCCGCCGTGCTGGCACTGGCTCTACTTCTTGCCTGTGGATCCGCTGGCCACGGTCGGGGCGGACGGCCATCCCAAGCGGGGCGGTTTTCTGCCCCCGGTGCCGCTGCCGCGCCGCATGTGGGGCGGCAGCCGTTTGGCGTTGATGCATCCTTTGCAGGCTGGCTCGGCAGTGACACGCACCAGCCACATCGCCAACATCAGCGCCAAGCAGGGGCGGACAGGCCCGCTGGTGTTTGTGCGTGTGCAGCATCACATCTCCGATGCCCGGGGCCTGGCCATCGTCGAAGACCACGACATCGTCTACCGCGAGATGCCACGGGCCGACGAGGCCTCGCCGCCAACACAGCCCGCACGCACGGACGAGCAGTTCAGCCGTCGCATCACGCCCGACCCGGTCCTGTTGTTCCGCTATTCGGCCTTGACCTTCAACGGGCACCGCATCCACTACGATCGGCCCTATGCAGCGCATGAAGAGGCCTATCCGGGCCTGGTTGTCCACGGGCCACTGATCGCCACCTTGCTGCTCGACCAACTGCGCCGCGCGCACCCCTCGGCGCAGGTCAAGACCTTTGAGTTCAAGGCGATCAGCCCCTTGTTCGATACCGCGCCTTTTGATATTTGCGGCCGGCTGGATGGCGACCTTGCGACCCTGTGGGCACGTGGATCCCGCGGCCAGTTGGCCATGCAGGCCACGGCAACCCTTGCTGGCAACTGAATCAGGAACAACGCTCATGAAGACCGAAGGTGCCCATACTTACCCAGAAATTCGCGACGCGGTGCGGGCCCTGTGCGCGCAGTACCCGGATGACTATTTCCGCAAAATCGACCAGGCACGCGCTTACCCTGAAGATTTCGTCAATGCCCTGACTCGGGCCGGCTGGCTGGCGGCCCTGATCCCGCAGGCCTACGGTGGCCCGGGCCTGTCCATGGCCGAGGCCTCGGTCATCATGGAAGAGATCAACCGTTCGGGCGGCAATTCCGGCGCCTGTCATGGGCAGATGTACGTGATGAACAGCATTGTGTTCAGCGGCTCAGAGGCGCAGAAAACCTTCTACCTGCCCAAGATCGCCGCCGGTGAACTGCGCGTGCAGTCCATGGGCGTAACCGAGCCGAGCACCGGCAGCGACACCACCAAGCTCAAGACAACGGCGGTCAAGAAAGAGGGGCGCTGGGTGATCAATGGCCAGAAGGTGTGGATCTCGCGCGTGCAGCACAGTGACCTGCTGATCCTGCTGGCACGCACCTCGCCGGTGGCCGAGGGACAGAAAAAAAGCGATGGCCTGAGTTGCTTCATCATCGACCTGAACCAGGCCGTGGGCAAGGGCCTGACCGTACGACCCATCCTGAACATGGTCAACCACGAGACCAACGAACTGTTTTTTGATAACCTGGAGATTCCCGAGGACGCCTTGCTCGGCGAAGAGGGCAAGGGCCTGCGCTTGATCTTTGAGGGGCTGAATGCCGAGCGCACCTTGATAGCGGCCGAGTGCATTGGTGACGGGTATTGGTTTTTGGACCGGGCCACCCAATACGCCAATGAGCGCCAGGTATTCGGGCGCCCGATCGGGCAAAACCAGGGCATCCAGTTCCCACTGGCCGAGGCTTTTATCGAGCTGGAAGCCGCCAGCCTGATGCGGTGGCGGGCCTGCGAGAAGATCGACGCTCGCCAGAACGCCGGGGCCGAGGCCAACATGGCCAAGTACCTCGCAGCCAAGGCCAGCTGGGAGGCGGGCAATGCCTGCTTGCAGACGCACGGCGGCTTCGGGTTTGCCTGCGATTACGACGTGGAGCGCAAGTTTCGCGAGACGCGCCTGTACCAGGTGGCGCCGATCTCCACCAACATGATCCTGTCGTATGTGGGCGAGCACATGCTCGGCTTGCCACGCTCGTTTTGAAAGCTGCCCCATGAGACCGCTGAACGGCATCACCGTCATCTCCCTGGAACAGGCCATTGCCGCGCCCTTTTGCACGCGGCAACTGGCTGACTTGGGCGCCCGCGTCATTAAGGTGGAGCGGCCCGGCAGCGGTGACTTTGCCCGCGCCTACGACGGGCGAGTTCGGGGCCTGTCCTCGCATTTCGTCTGGACCAACCGCTCCAAAGAAAGCCTGACGCTCGACCTGAAGCATGACGCGGCGCAGCCGGTGGTGGACGCACTGATCGCACGGGCCGATGTGCTGGTGCAGAACCTGGCGCCCGGTGCGGCGGAGCGGCTCGGTCTGACCTGGGCGGCCTTGAAGCACAAGCATCCCCGCCTGATCGTGTGCGACATCTCCGGTTATGGCGATGACCCCGCCCGCCCCGGACCCTACCGCGACAAAAAGGCCTACGACCTGCTGATCCAGAGTGAGGCAGGTTTTCTGTCGGTGACCGGCACCCCCGACGATCCGGTCAAGGCCGGCATTTCCATCGCCGACATTGCGGCCGGCATGTCCGCCTATTCCAACATTCTGGCCGCGCTGCTGCAGCGTGGCCAGACGGGTCGCGGTTGCCGCATTGACGTGTCCATGCTGGAGAGCATGGCCGAGTGGATGTCATTTCCTATGTATTTCGCGTTTGAGGGCGCTACCGCGCCACAGCGCAGCGGCGCGGCCCACGCCACCATCTACCCCTACGGCCCCTTTCCGGCAGGCGACGGGAAGGTGGTGATGCTGGGCCTGCAAAATGA
>JBAXMQ010000069.1:0-16895 GCA_037134215.1 Betaproteobacteria bacterium | reverse complement strand
ACATCGAAGGCCTGGACCTGCAGGCCGGGCTGCGCCGGGTGATGGGCAAGCAGGCACGCTATGTGGCGCTGCTGCGCGAGTTTGCAGCCACTCAGGCCGATGCGCCCGTGCGAGCTGAGGCAGCGCTGGCGGCCCATGACCCCGCAGCAGCAGAGCGCATCGCACACACCCTCAAGGGCCTGGCAGGCACCATTGGCGCCGACGCTTTGCAGGCGCAGGCCAACACGCTGGAGGAGGCCGTGCGCACAGGTGGCGACGCCGCAGCGGCTTTGCCGTGCGTGCAGGCAGCACTGGGCAAGCTGCTGGCTGCGCTGCAGGCCGTCTTGCCGGCTCAGACCGAGGCCGCGCCAGCTGCGCAGGCGGCCAGCACCATGACCCAGGCCGAGCGCGACGCGCTGATCGCCCAACTGCTGGCGCTCCTGCAAGCCGACGACCCCAAGGCGCAAAAGCTGCTGGCTGAGCACGAGGCCGTGTTTGCACAGGCCTTTGGCGCGCAGTTCAAGGCGATCAAGAGCGCCATCACAGACTTCGCCCTGGATGAGGCGCTGGACATCGTTACCGCGCTTAAAAAATGACCGATCTGGCAACGTACACAAGACATGAACACACCCAACCCAACCCCTCCACCAGCGACCGTGCTCGTGGTGGACGACACGCCCGCCAACCTGTCATTGATGAGTGACCTGTTGGAGGACCGCTACACGGTCAAGGTGGCGACAGGCGGGGCCAGAGCGCTGAAGATCGCTCGCTCCGACACCCCACCCGACCTGATCCTGCTCGACATCATGATGCCGGAGATTGACGGCTACGAGGTCTGCCGGCAGCTCCAGGCTGACGTACGTACCCGCGACATCCCGATCATCTTCCTGACCGCACGCAATGAAGCCAGTGACGAGCAGCAGGGTTTGGAATTGGGCGCCGTGGACTACATCACCAAGCCCATCAGTCCGCCCATTGTGCTGGCGCGGGTCAAAAGCCACCTGACGCTCAAACGCCTGCGTGACCTTGACCAGGTGCGCCTGGCCATGCTGAATCAGGAGAAGCAGTTGCTTGACCAGGAAAAGCAATTGCTCGAACTCGAGCAGATGAAGACCGACAAGCTCATGCTCAACATCCTGCCCCGGCCCATTGCCGAGCGGCTCAAGCGGGGCGAAAAGAACATCTCGGGCAGCTACGCCGAGTCCACCATCCTGTTCAGCGACCTGGTGGGCTTTACCGAGTTGTCGTCCAAGATCAGCGCGACTGAGCTCGTGAAAATGCTCAATGACCTGTTCACCCGCTTTGACAAACGCGCCGACAGCCTGGGCCTGGAGAAGATCAAGACCATTGGTGACGCCTACATGGCAGCAGGCGGCATTCCCATCCCCCGCTCCGACCATGCCGAACTGTGCGCAGAGATGGCGCTGGGCATGTTTGAGGACCTGGACAACTTCAACAAGACCCACGGCAAGAGCCTTGGCATGCGCATCGGCCTCAACTCCGGACCGGTGGTGGCTGGCGTGATCGGCTTCACCAAGTTCTCCTATGACCTTTGGGGCAACACGGTCAACACCGCCAGTCGTATGGAATCCACCGCCCCTGTTAGCCAGATCCAGGTGTCAGCCGGCACCTATGAGCTGCTGAAAGACAGCTTTGTCCTGCGGGAAAACGGCCTGCAGGAGTGCAAGGGCCTGGGCCAGGTCATGACTTACCTGCTGCGGGGCCGGAGCAACTAGCGGACGGGGTGTCTCGCCCACTGTGGCACCCTCGGCATTAGATCGGCGCGAACCATGTCGCGCCGCTATTGCGTGGCCTACACCGAAGCGCTATCGGCTCTAGCCCGAATCGCAGCATCAAGCTGCTCGATAGCGAGGTCAAAGTCAAACCCCTTCATGGCGTCGCTGATGGCCTGGGCGTGCTTGGGGAAAGCAGTGTGCAACATGACCGTGTTCTCGACCAACAGGTCTTCAGCGCCTGAGTCCATGTCTGCGCAAAGCTCACGCAGCCGCGTTGTCACGCTGGCCAGGGCAGCTTCATCCACAGCGACAGCTGCCTGGATTGTGGACTCTGCCGGTAACCAGGCTGCAATGGCCTCGACCAGCGGCTGCAAGGTGCTGTGCAGTTGCGCGGCCAGGGCTTCTAGCGTTTCATGCGGCTGACGCTCCTTCAATGCATCTTCAAGTTGGCCCGCCTGCTCTTGCGCGCCGGCAGCGCCAATATTGCCGCATACGCCTTTGGTGGTGTGTACGGTACGCACCGCAGTGTCCCAGTCACCGGCTTCAAGCGCCTGCAGGGCCTTGTCCACAGCCCCTTGCTGACCAGTGGCGAACTTACGCAGCATATTCACGTACATGGGTTTTTTGCCCAGCACACGGCGCAAGCCCAACTCCGTGTCCAAGCCTGCGATGTCTGTTGGCAAGCTCGGCTCAGCGCCACCCTGACCTCCCGCCAGCCCAGCCGGCTCACCGGGGGCCGCGACAGCTTGGTCATCAACAGGTGCCCGGTAGCGCACCCAGCGCAGCAGGGTGGCAAACAGGTCGCGCGGCTCAATCGGTTTGGACACGTGGTCGTTCATGCCGGCGGCTCGGCAGGCTTCACGGTCAGACTGCATCGCGTTGGCTGTCATCGCAATGATAGGCAAGGCATCAAACTCCGGCAAACCACGCAAGATGCGGGTGGCGGTGATGCCGTCCATCACCGGCATTTGCACATCCATCAGGACGGCATCAAATTGACCCGCCTGCACCATGTCAACCGCAATTTGGCCGTTCTCGGCCACATCCACCACCAGTCCGGCGGCCCGCAGCAGTTCGGTGGCCACCTCCTGATTCAACTCGTTGTCCTCCACCAGCAACACCTTCGCGCCTCTGATGACGGCGAGCGTGACTTCGGATTTCTCTATTGGCGCCTCCCGAACGCTGAACTGCGCGGTGCTGAAAATTCGAGTCACCGAGTCAAACAGCACCGAGCCGTTCACCGGCTTGATCAGCACGTTGCCAATGCCCGTCTGCTCAGCACTGCGCATTACCTCCTCGCGCCCATACGCGGTCACAAGGACCAGCTTCGGCGAGACGTCGTAGGGACGTGCGCGCACCTTCTCGGCGAGTTCAATGCCGTTCATGCCCGGCATTTGCCAGTCCGTGAA
Organism: Betaproteobacteria bacterium; assembly: GCA_037134215.1. GTDB lineage: Bacteria > Pseudomonadota > Gammaproteobacteria > Burkholderiales > Burkholderiaceae_C > Rhodoferax. Next base: position 13,771 of record JBAXMQ010000069.1, on the reverse strand, counting down.
AATCGCGTCATAAGGTCGCCCCTGTGACACGGCGCGGTCCAGCAAATCTAGCGCCTGCGCACCTGATTCAGCCGAATCGACATCAAAGGCGAGGTCATCCAGCAAGCGGCCCAGCACAAGCCGCGCGGCCTCGTTGTCGTCCACCACCAGCACACGCCGCCCGCGCAGGTCCTCGCGCAGCAACTGCGGCAAAACTGGGCTATGGCTTCGCGACAAGCGTGCAGTGAACCAGAAGGTGCTGCCCTCGCCCAGCACGCTGTCCACACCGACTTCGCCGTGCATGAGGTGCGCTATTTGCTTGGTGATAGCCAGACCCAATCCAGTGCCACCATAGTGACGCGTGGTCGAGGTATCTGCCTGCTGAAAGCTCTGGAATAGCCTGCTGATTTGCTCTGGCGAGAGTCCGATGCCTGTATCGCGCACCGCGCCATAAATCAGAATATCGTCGTTGTTAACTTCGCGAACCTTCAACTCGATGGTGACCTCGCCCGTTGAGGTGAATTTCACGGCGTTGTTGGCATAGTTGACCAAAATCTGGCCCAGGCGCAGCGGGTCTCCCACCAAACGCTGCGGCAGCGTGGCGTCGACGTCAAACAACAACTCAAGTCCCTTGGCAGTCGCCTTCTCGGCAATCAAATTGGCCACGTTCTGCAGCACCTGATCCAGCGTGAACTCGATGTGCTCAATTTCGAGCTTGCCGGCCTCAATCTTGGAATAGTCGAGGATGTCATTGATGATGCCCAGCAGGTGCTGGCTGGAGCTGTGCGTCTTTTTGACATAGTCCCGCTGGCGATCGTTCAGGCCGGTCTGCAACAGCAGATAAGACATGCCGATGATGGCGTTCATGGGCGTGCGAATCTCATGGCTCATATTGGCCAGAAAGGCGGACTTCATGCGGTTGGCATCCTCAGCCTGTACCGTAGCCTGCTTGAGGTCCTCGGTCATGGCCACCAGTGTCGCGGTACGGTGCTGCACCTGTGCCTCAAGGCTCTCACGCTCGGCCTCCAGCGCTGCCTGGGCGGCATCGCGCTCCTGGTTCGCCTGACGAAATGCCAGCACTGCCGAGGCCATGCCACCGATGAGTTCCTTGGGCTTTGCGGCCAGCAGCTCGACGCGCTTGAAGTCTTTTTCAATGAGGCCGCGACGGCTCTGACCGACAAGTTGGCGCAAGGTCCCGGCCAGCAGCGCCAGGCGACCAGCAATCAAGCGGGCAATGAAGAACCAGACGACCATGCCAAACAAAGACCCTAGCGTCACGACGGTGTAAGTGGACCGCAAGAAGCGATCGAGCGAGGTTTCTGACACCTCCATGTTTTGTACCGAGCGCTTGATCAGATCGGCATGCACTTTTTGCCCGAGCTCTGCGAACGCCACATAAGACTGGTTTGCCTGCTCCATGGAGACGATGGCAAGTTCCGGCTTATCAAGAAAGGTGTCCGAGGCTACCGTCGCCTGGTTGTAGTACGCGCCAAACTTGCGAACCGCATCACGCAAAATACGCCTGACATCCTCCGAGGTGCGTTCGTCTTGGGACAGTTCCTTGAGCTTGACATACATCCCGGTCAGGAGCTCAACCAAAGCGTCGTGTTCACGCTGCAGTTCGGCGCCACGCAGCTCTTTGAGCCTTACGCGTCGGGCAATGTCGTTCAAATCCTTCTGGACCTGCAGGATCTCCATCCCTAAGTTCATCGAGCCAGCCAGGGTTTGCATATCGCGCAGCTGCTGCTGGTTGGTATCGTGCTGGAGCCGGCTGAAGCTGGTGACCGAGACCAGGCTGAACAGCGCACCGCCTGCTATGGCCACCACCACAGGCAGGAAGAAATACAAAACGAAGCGATTTCGGCCGCTGAATTGAAAACCAAACATACCGATTGACCTTTCGTCGCTGAGCCTGTTGCCCCAAGTCTACAGGCAGGTCGCCCTAGGTCCGGTCAGGGCCAACACCGTGCCTGTTGCAGAAGCATGTTGCGGCACCCTATGCTGGATAAGCCCATGGTTAACCCATGTTGACAAAATAAGTGTGTCATGCGATGCTGACACGACTTCAGAAATAGACCCACCAACGCGGTTATGCAGACAAAAGCGCGCCCGGACCGACACCAATCTTTCTTGGAAACTGGGCGCTGATGCACCCATCATCTTATTGGCTCAAGATGGGCCGAAACACCTTTTGGCGACAGGGTCTGTGGCTGGTGCTGACTGCCCTGCTGGTGGGCTGTGAGCGCCCGCCGGTGACCGCGGTTCAAGGCGGGTACCGCGGCACAGCCATGGTGCAGGTCTACAACCCACGCACACTGGAATCGCAGGAAGCGCTGAACGCCGAGCCTGAAATCGCTCGCGCCGCGCGACTGCGCCCCGGCACACCGCTGGCCGGCGACACCTACGAAAACGTCAAGGTTCTGGGCGATTTGAGCCTTTCGGAATTCGGTCGCACGATGACCGCCATCACCACCTGGGTGGCCCCGGAGGCAGGCTGCACTTACTGCCACGTGCAGGGGAACTTCGCCAGCGACGAGGTTTACACCAAAGTGGTAGCCCGACGCATGTTCCAGATGGTTCAGCACCTCAATCGCAGTTGGAAAGACCACGTGGGGGAAACCGGGGTCACCTGCTACACCTGCCACCGTGGCAACAACCTTCCCACCAACCTCTGGTTTGCGCCCAAGGACCGCAAATACGCCAACAGCCTGATGGGCGACCTGGCAGGGCAAAACCAGCCGGCGAAAACGGTCGGCCTGAGTTCACTGCCCTTTGACCCCTTCACACCTTACTTGCTGGGCTCTGAGGCGATCCGGGTCAATGGTCCGCAGGCCATGGCCGCCACGGGCGCTGCGGCAAACCGCAGTTCCACCAAGCAGGCCGAGCACACCTATGGCCTGATGGTGCACATGTCCGAGTCACTGGGTGTGAACTGCACGTTTTGCCACAACTCCAGAAGCTTCCAGTCGTGGGAGCAGTCAACGCCACAACGGATGACGGCCTGGTACGGCATCCGAATGGCCCGCGACCTGAACAATGCCTACCTGCTACCGCTGAAGGATACATTCCCGGCCAGCCGACTGGGCCCCATGGGCGACGTGGCAAAAGTCAATTGCGCAACCTGTCACCAAGGCGCTTACAAGCCGCTCTACGGCTCACACATCGCCAGGTACTACCCGGCGGTAATGCCCAGCGAGCTACGGCCTTCGGAGCCGCTGGCAGCACCGCCACCTGGCACGCCGCTGTCTCCTGTGCGACCCAGCTTCGTGCAAAACCAAGTGCGGCAATGAGTGGGGCATGGTGATCTGTCATTCGGGGGGATCACGTCACATGCGCCGTGCCGCAGCACGGTCGTGATACGCTTAAGTCTGGCACCGAGAAGGAAATAGCCGAGCCATGTCCATCGTCAACCGCAGGTACTTTTTGATCGCTCCTCTTGCCGCAGGAACCATCGGACTGCACGCGCCCAAGGCGCGGGCGGCCTTCAAGCGTGTTGAAGAGAGCGAACCCAAAGCCACAGCGATCGGCTACCGGCACGACAGCGTCAAGGTCGACCGGGCCCGCTACCCCAAACATGACGACACGCAAAAGTGCCAGAACTGTTTGGCTTGGGCTCCAGAAAAACCTGCTGACGAATGGGGCGAGTGCGACCTGATGTCCGACCGGATGGTGAACCGCAATGGTTGGTGCTCGTCTTACAAAAAGCGCAAGGGCTGACAGAACTGGTGTCGAGTTCCAAGCCCGAACAAGGGGCCCGAAACTGGAAACTGTAATGATGACTCGTTGGAACCCGACATGACCCCCACCCAGACTCCATCAGAAAAAGAAACGATTCTTGTCGTTGATGACACCCCTGACAACCTTTCGCTGATGGCAGGTTTGCTGAAAGACACCTACCGCGTCAAGCTCGCCAACAGCGGCGAAAAAGCTTTGGCCGCTGTGCGCGGACCCAGCCCACCCGACCTGATCCTGCTCGACATCATGATGCCGGGCATGTCGGGCTACGAGGTGTGCGAGCAACTCAAACAAGACCCATTGACCAGCGGCATACCGGTCATTTTTCTGACAGCGATGAACGCTGCCGAAGATGAAAAAAAGGGCCTGGACTTGGGCGCTGTCGATTACCTCACCAAGCCGGTCAGTCCACCCATCGTGATGGCGCGGGTGCGCAACCACCTGGCGTTCAAACGCCTGCGCGATCTGGACCAGCTTCGCATGGTGACGATGAGTGAAGAAAAGCAATTGCTCGAACTTGAGCAGATGAAGACCGACAAGCTCATGCTCAACATCCTGCCCCGGCCCATTGCCGAGCGGCTCAAGCGGGGCGAAAAGAACATCTCGGGCAGCTACGCCGAGTCCACCATCCTGTTCAGCGACCTGGTGGGCTTTACCGAGTTGTCGTCCAAGATCAGCGCGACTGAGCTCGTGAAAATGCTCAATGACCTGTTCACCCGCTTTGACAAACGCGCCGACAGCCTGGGGCTGGAGAAGATCAAGACCATTGGCGACGCCTACATGGCCGCCGCCGGCATTCCCATTCCCCGCTCCGACCATGCCGAGCTGTGCGCAGAGATGGCGCTGGGCATGTTTGAGGATCTGGACAACTTCAACAAGGCCCAGGGCAAAAGCGTGGGCATGCGCATAGGCCTCAACTCCGGACCGGTGGTGGCTGGCGTGATTGGCTTTACCAAGTTCTCGTATGACCTGTGGGGTAACACGGTCAACACCGCGAGTCGCATGGAATCCACCGCCCCCATTGGTCAGACCCAGGTCTCAAGCAGCACCTACGAGCTCCTCAAAGACACGTTTACCTTGCAAGAAAACGGCATGCAGGAGTGCAAGGGTCTGGGTCTGGTCATGACTTACGTGCTGCGAGGCAGGCTGAACACCAGCGATTGAACTCGTCGATGAAGAACAAGGCTTTTGGCGCGCCCTCGCATGAGTGACTGCCGAACAGGCGTGCAGCCTGTCCTTGCTGGCCAAGAACGCCAAGCGGCACAAGCTGAAGCCGGTGGCGGTTTAGAGCCTGCCAAGCAATATACTTGACCATCTAAATAGTCAAGTTGAAAGAGAATGCCACCATGCAAGTCAGCGTAGCGGATATCAAGGCCAGGTTCACAGCCATCGCCCGGCAGGCTGATGCGGGTCAAGAGGTGATCATTACCAACCGGGGTAGGCCTGCTTACAGGTTGCTGCCCATCCTCCCAGCGCCGCAGCGCTCTGCGTTCCCTGACACCACGGCGCTGGCCATGCAGTCAAAGCCCACCCAGACCTTGGTCAACGGCAGCTTTGTGGCGGATTGGCGTGCGCAAAATGAGCGGTTTTAATCTGCCGTGCCAAATAACGTCTATGTCGACACCAGCCTGCTGCTGGCGGCCTTCAGCAATGAACCTGGCCAGCCCATCGCACTGGCACTGCTTCAAGAGCCGCAGTGGACGCAGGTTTGCGTCAGCGACTGGACTCTGGCCGAGTTTGCCTGTGCTCTGCACGCCAAAGTTCTGCGGGGCGAGACGCCGGCTGACGTGGCACATGCGATTAACCAATCCATCGAACGCTTGCTTGAAGTTGGCGCCTTGCAGCGCCTGCCCGTGCTGCGTGAAGACTACAGCGCCGTGCAGCGGGTGGTACCCGGCATCAGTTGCCTGGTGCGTGGTTCGGATGCCCTGCATTTAGCGGTAGCCGCCCGAAGCGGCATGACCCACTTCGCCAGCCTGGACAAAACCCAGCGACTGGCGGCAGCGCAATGGCTCAGAGATATCCCATGTGTGCCAGAGTTGTAGCCTAATGACAACGCGATCGCTCTGAGCGGTAACCCCGATCCCTGGTGGACCTCAGGTGGATCTGCCCAACTGTTTTTCAGGCCGCTTCATATAATACACACATAAACGTGTGTACTTAAGGATTTGCTATGCCAACAGCCATCAGTCGTGTCTTCATGAACGGCAACAGCCAAGCCGTGCGGATTCCCCAGGAATTTCGGCTGAGCAGCAGCAGGGTGCAAATTTTTCTTAATGCGGACGGCGATCTGGTGTTGCACCCCATTCCCTCGGATCGGGGTGCCGCCCTGCTCGACGCGCTCAACGCCTTCGATGATGAATTTGTCGCCCTGGTCGAAGCTGAGCAAACCGAACCATCGGCCATGCAGGACCGGGAGCCGCTGTGAGGTACATGCTCGACACCAATATCCTGATCTACCTGATCAAGAACAAACCGCCCAGCGTTGCGCAGCGCATCAATGCGCTTGAGAGCCAAGTTGAGCTGTGCATGTCATTCATTACTTTTGCCGAGTTGCTCAAAGGCGCCGAACGCAGCACCCGCCAACCGGATGTGATTCGCCAACTCGATGCGCTAACGCGTGTGATCCCCGTGCGCTACGCGGTCGACCGCGAGTTGTGTGTGCACTACGCCAAACAGTTCACCCAGTTGCGCGCTGCGGGGACACCCATAGGCGCCAACGACCTCTGGATCGCCTGCCACGCGCTCGCCCTGAACGCCACCCTGGTCACGAACAACACCAACGAGCTCAAGCGCGTCACTGGCCTCCAACTGGAGAACTGGGCAGGCTAGGGGCGGAAGTGGTCAGGGTGGGTGGCTGTCGTCATTGGAAGGAGGTGTAGGTGAGTTGCCGATGGTGCTTGATGGAAAGCAAAACAACTTCACTGTCCGAATGCGCGTAAAGCACAAGGTGCGATCCGATCACGAATTCGCGCAGGTGAGGCAAGTTGGCGGACTGAGCCAACTGCTGCACCGCTGCCAGTCGCAGGCTGGCCTGCGCCGAGTTCGGCTTCAGGAAACGCGCCGGCCGACCGCCAGCTGGAGACCAAGCCAACACCGTTGTCATCTCGCGCAAATCGCGTTTGAGCTGAGTCAGCCGCGCCGGTGCACTGGCGGCATCTTGCTCCACCATGAAGGCATGCACTGCCAGCAGGCAGTCGGCGAAGTGAGGGGCCGCGCCGACCTGGGCATTGACTCGCCTTTCGTCGGACCGCGACATCAGTCTGCGAGCAGCTTGTCGAGCTCGGCCGATGACATGCGGTTGCCAGCAATCAGTTGGCCAAGCGCGATTTCAGCCTCAGTCAGCAGAACCAGGCCGGCATGCTCCTGCTCCAGAGCGTGGTAGTAATCGAGCTTTTTGGCATCCACCAGGGCCACGTAACTGGAGCCGTTTTTGGTGAGCACCTTCTCGGCACCGCTACCCACCACGTCTTCGGCCAATTCGGTGAGACGTGCACGCGCCTCGCTGATCGGGATGATGTCACTGGTGCGCAAAGTCATACCGCGATCCTTAATGTATTTGTTAACGTTTATTTTAGACCTCGAAGACGATTTTCAGGTCACACCCCAAAAACTTCTGGGTAATGGAGCAGCTGCAAACTGTCGATATGGATTCCCGCGTTCGCGGGAATGACGGTGCGTGCTCAGCCATCACGCGCCATGGCCCGCCTAGAATCCCCCGGTGTCCGTCGAATCCGCAACTCCCCTCCCCACCCGCCGCCCGATCCAGCCCCTGCCCGACGAGCTGATCAGCCAGATTGCCGCAGGCGAAGTGGTGGAGCGGCCGGCCTCGGTGGTGCGGGAGCTGGTGGACAACGCGCTCGATGCCGGCGCCAGCCAGATCACCTTGCGGCTGCTGGCCGGCGGTGTGCGGCTGATTGCGGTGGAGGACGATGGCTGCGGCATCCTGCGAGAAGAACTGCCGCTGGCGTTCAGGCGCCATGCCACCAGCAAGATTGCCAGCCTGCTCGACCTGGAGTCGGTCGCCACCATGGGGTTTCGGGGCGAGGCGCTCGCCGCTATCAACTCTATAGCAGACTGTTCAATCCTTTCAAGGGCTGAGGGCCAAAACCATGCCTATGTTTTGGAGGGCCGCAGTGGTGAGCTGCGGCCGGTGGCGCGCAACACCGGCACCACGGTGGAGGTGAAAGAGCTGTTTTTCAGCACGCCGGCGCGGCGCAAGTTCCTCAAGACCGATGCCACCGAGTTGGCCCACTGCCTGGAGGCGGTGCGCCGCCATGCCTTGTCGCGGCCGGACGTGGGCTTTGCGGTCTGGCACGAGGGCAAGTTGGTGGCGCAGTGGCGCCGATGTCAGGGCGCGGACGCGCTGGCGCAGCGCCTGGCCGACGTGCTGGGCGAAGACTTTGTGCAGCGCGCGGTGGCAGTGGATTACCTCAGCAGCGCCAGCGGCCAGGGCTATGCGCCGCTGATCCAGGTGGCGGGCTTTGCCGGCATACCCGATGCGGCCCGGGCCCGCGCAGACCAGCAGTATGTGTATGTGAATGGCCGCTTTGTGCGCGACCGGGTGCTGGCCCATGCCGCGCGCAGCGCCTATGAGGACGTGCTGCATGGCCAGCGCCAGCCGGTGTATGCGCTCTACCTGCAGGTGGCGCCGGAGCGATTGGACGTGAACGTGCACCCGGCCAAGATCGAGGTGCGTTTTCGTGACGGCCGCGAGGTGCATCAGGCGCTGCGCCACGCCATTGAAGACGCACTGGCGGCGCCGCGTGCGGCAGCGGCGGCCCTGGCGGCGCAGGCTGGACCCGGCCTGCTGCAGTCAAGCACCGCGAACGGCCACAACACGCCGACCCCAGCGCCCCAACCCGCCGCCGTGCCGATGTACGCCAGCCAGAACAGAATGCCGTTCGAGGCCAGCAGCGGCCACCGCGTGAGCGACCTGGCTGCGCTGTGGCAGCGCAGCGACGCTGATGTGCCATCTCTAACAACAGGTGCACCAGCCTATGCAGCGATGCCGGCCGCAAGCGCCCTGGCGTCTGACGCAAGTGCCCTGCCCCCGGGCGACTGGCCGCTGGGCCGGGCGCTGGCGCAGTTGCAGGGTGTCTACATCCTGGCGGAAAACACCCAGGGGCTGGTGATTGTGGACATGCACGCCGCCCACGAGCGCATTGTTTATGAGCGACTCAAAAGCCAGTGGCAGCAGCGGGCCGCTGAATCAACGGTGGGCGGCAGCGGCCCAGCGGCACTGGCCAGCCAGCCGCTGCTGATACCCGCCACCTTTGCAGCCACACCCGCCGAGGTGGCCACAGCCCAGGTCCACGCCGACACGCTGACGCTGCTGGGGCTGGACATCGCGCCCCTGTCAGAGCGCACACTGGCGGTGCGTGCCGTACCCGCCAGCCTGGCGCAGGGTGACATCGTGGCGCTGGCGCGCAGCGTGCTGGCCGAGCTGACCCAGGTGGACGCCAGCACAGTGCTTGCGCGCGCACAAGACGAGCTGCTGGCCACCATGGCCTGCCACGGCGCGGTGCGCGCCAACCGGCGCCTGACCCTGGATGAGATGAACGCCCTGCTGCGCCAGATGGAGACCACCGAGCGCGCCGACCAGTGCAACCACGGCCGACCGACCTGGCGCCAGCTGCGGCTTGGCGAGCTCGACGCCCTGTTCCTGCGCGGGCGCTGAGGTCGGCAGCCATGCGCCCACACGCCGCCGCCGTTGTCACGGCCTCACTGACGCTGAACGCACGGGTTCGCCAAGAGGCGCGTGCCCTGTGGCACCTGGCCTGGCCGATCCTGATTGGCCAGCTGGCCACAGTGGGCTTGTCGGTGGTGGCGGTGATGATGGCCGGCCACGCCTCGGCGCAAGACCTGGCGGGCGTGTCGCTGGGGGTGTCGATCTGGGCCATCACCACCACCACGGTGATGGGTGTGATGATGGCCATCAACCCGATCGTGGCCCACATGGTGGGCGCCGGCGACCACGCCCAGGTGCCGCACGCAGTGCGTCAGGCGCTGTGGAATGCACTGACGGTAGGTGTGGTGGCGATGGGCCTCGTCAACGGCGCGGCCATGGTGTTCGACCACCTGGCGCTGGAACCCAGCGTGCGTGACCTGGCCCAGAGCTTTGTGCACATCACCAGCCTGGGGCTGCCGGCCTATGCCGGCTACCGGGCGCTCTACGGCTACAGCGCCAGCCTGAACCAGACCAAGCCAATGATGGTGATTGCGGTCATGGCCCTGCTGCTCAATGGCCTGGTCAGCGGGCTGCTGGTGTATGGCCTGTTGGGGCTGCCGCGCCTGGGCGGCCTGGGCTGCGCCTGGGCCACCATGGCCTCGATGTGGTTCAACCTGCTGGCCATGGTGTGGTGGATGCGGCGCAGCCCGGCCTACCGCAGCACCTGGCCGCTGGGCCGGTTCGAGCCGCCGCACTGGCCCACGCTGGCCAGCCAGCTCCGTCTGGGCCTGCCGATTGGTGTGACCTACTTTGCGGAAACCAGCGCTTTTGGCCTGATTGCGCTGCTGGTTGCGCGCTTTGGCACCACCGAGGTAGCGGCGCACCAGATTGCGCTCAACTTTGCATCGTTCAGCTTCATGCTGCCGATGAGCATGGGGGTGGCCATCTTGACGCGGGTCGGGCAGGCCATGGGCGCAGGCGACGCCCGGGCGGCGCGCTTTCGGGCCTGGGTGGGCATCGCGGTGGCGCTGACCTTTGCCAGCGCATCAGCCCTGTTCATGGCCCTGTTCAACCAGCAGATTGCCGCCGCCTACACCAGTGACCGCGCCGTGGTCGCCCTGGCCGCGCAATTGCTGCTGCTGGCCGCCCTGTTCCAACTGACCGACGCCTCGCAGGTGGCCACCAGCTGCGCCATCCGGGGTTACAAGGTCACGCGTGCGCCCATGGTGATTCACATGCTGACATTCTGGGGCTTGTCGCTGCCGCTGGGCTGCCTGCTGGGTTTGGCGCCAGCCTGGCTGCCGTTCGGGCCGGCACAACCGATGGGCGCCCATGGCTTCTGGATCGCGCTGGTGGTGGCGCTGACCGTGGCGGCGCTGGCCTTGACCGCGCTGCTGCACGGGGTCGCGGGCAGGCATCTGCTAACCTCAAACCATGCCCGCCCACCCATTGCCGTCTAGTCCAGCCACTGCCACTGTCACAACGACAGTCACGACCACCCGTATCGCCATGCCGGCGGGGCGAGTGGTGCTGTTGATTGCGCTGCTGATCGGCCTGCAGCCGCTCAGCACCGACCTCTACCTGCCGGCCTTGCCCGCGCTGACCACCGGTTTTGGCGCCAGCATGACGCAGGCGCAGCTGACCCTGACCGCACTGGTGCTGGCGCTGGGCGTGTCCCAGCTTTTTTGGGGCCCCGTGTCAGACCGCTTTGGCCGCCGCCCGATCTTGCTGGTGGGTCTGATGTCCTATGCGCTGGCATCCATCGCTTGTGCGCTGGCCACGAGCATGGATCTGCTGATTTTTTGGCGTGCAGTCCAAGGCACCGCGATGGGCGCCGGGGTGGTCTGTGGCCGAGCCATCGTGCGGGACCTGTACGAACCGACCGAAGGTGCGCGCGTGATGTCCAAGGCCATGAGCGGCTTGGCGGTGATTGCCTGCGCCAGCCCGCCGCTGGGCGGTCTGCTGTCTGACCTGTTTGGCTGGCGGGTGGCGCTGACCGCCTTGGCCGTGTTTGGCTTGGTCACCCTGGCGCTGCTGCTGTGGGGCTTTGAGGAGACGATTCCGCAAAAAAGCCCGCAGGCACTGGCGCCGGGCAAGCTGCTGGCCAACTGGCTGATGGTGCTTCGCCACCCCACGTTCAGGGCATTTTCGGCGCTGACTGCCGTCTCGTATGCCGGGTTATTCACCATTCTGGCGGCCTCGTCCTTTGTCTACATCCAGGTGCTGGGCTGGAGCAAGACCAGCTACGGCCTGGCCATGCTGGCCAATTCACTGGCCTACATGACCGGCACTTTTTTATGTCGCCGCCTGCTCACGCGTTTTGGGGTGCCGCGTTCGGTAGCGCTGGCCGGGGGTGTGACGCTCATTGCCGGAACGCTGATGGGCACCCTGGCCCTGGCTGGCGTGCAGTCGGGCTGGGCGCTGCTGTTGCCCCAGTGCCTGTTCATGATCGGTCATGGCGTGCACCAGCCCTGCGGGCAGAGTGGCGCGGTGGGGCCGTTTCCGCAAGCGGCTGGCGCGGCCTCGGCCGTGAACGGTTTTTTGACGATGCTGATGGCCTTCTGTGTGGGCAGCTGGCTGGGCAGCCACATGGATGGCACCTTGTTTCCGCTGGCGCTGGGCGTCTGGTTCTGGAGCGTTGTCACGGCCCTGGTGGCCTGGACCCTGGTGCAGCGCCAAGACCCAAGCAGCACGCGCTGAGCCGTGAGCCCGCACGTGAACCCGCCCGCCCCACCCCTGCGCTACCTGGCTCTGGCTGGCGCCACGGCCTCGGGCAAGACGGCGGCTGCGCTGGCGATCGCGCGTGAGCTCCCGGTGGAGATCATCAGCGTGGACTCGGCCCTGGTCTACCGCGGCATGGACATCGGCACCGCCAAACCCAGCGCGCAGGAGCTGGCCGCTGTGCCGCATCACCTGATCAATATCCGAGACCCACTGCAGGCCTACAGCGCGGCCGAATTTTGCACAGACGCGCGCCGGCTGATTGACGGCATCACGGCGCGCGGCAAGCTGGCGCTGCTGGTGGGTGGCACCATGCTGTACTTCAAGGCCCTGGCCGAGGGGCTGGACGACATGCCACGCGCCGACCCGGTGCTGCGCGCCGAGATCGAAGCCCGCGCGCAGGCGCTGGGCTGGCCGGCGCTGCACGCCGAACTGGCCTTGCTGGACCCGGTCACGGCAGCACGCCTGAACCCGGCCGACTCGCAGCGCATCCAGCGCGCGCTGGAGGTGTGCCGCTTGAGCGGGCAAGCCATGTCCAGCCTTCATGCTACAAAAAAAGTAGCTTCGACCTCAATAAATACGAGGGCTGAGGGCCAAATTGACACCCAAACTCAGCCCGATCAGCGCCTGCTGATTTCGCTCGAACCCACCGACCGGGCCTGGCTGCACGCCCGCATCGCCCAGCGTTTTGATGCCATGCTGGCCGCCGGCCTGCTGGACGAGGTGCGCACCTTGCGGGCCCGTGGTGACCTGCACCCGGACCTGCCGTCCATGCGCTGCGTGGGCTACCGGCAAGCCTGGGAGGCGCTGGACGGCCAGTGGCCCCTGGCCGAACTGCGTGACCGCGGCGTGTTTGCCACGCGCCAGCTGGCCAAGCGCCAGATCACTTGGCTGCGTGCTAGCCCGGAGCGCCACGCCGTGCCCTGCGAGGCCCCCGACGCGCTGGCCCAAGTGTTGGCGCTGGCCCAGACCTTTGCACAGAGCGGAGGCGCCGGATGCAGCTGACCGTGACCGATCTGGCCAAACACTATGGCGACACGGCGGTGTTCAGCCAGGTCTCATTGCAGGTGAACAGCGGCGAGTTTGTGGCCATTGTGGGTGAATCGGGCGTGGGCAAATCCACCCTGCTCAACTGCCTGGCCGGGCTGGACCACTGGGACCAGGGCACGGTGCTGATGGACGGCCATGACCTGGGCCGCCTGGGTGACGAGCCGCTGGCCCGGCTGCGGCGCGAGCACATCGGCTTTGTGTTCCAAGCCTTTCATGTGCTGCCGCACCTGGACGTGGCGCAAAACGTGGCCTTGCCGCTGATGCTGCTGGGTCAGCACGATGGGGCGCGGGTGCAAGCCATGCTGGCGGCCGTGGGGCTGGAGGGGCTGGGCGCGCGCCTGCCGCAGCAGCTCAGCGGCGGCCAGCTGCAGCGGGTGGCCATCGCCCGCGCCCTGGTGCACCGCCCGGCCCTGCTGCTGGCCGACGAGCCAACCGGCAACCTGGACCCCAGCACCGCGCTGCGGGTGCTCGATACGCTGGTGGACCAAACCCGCCAACACGGCGCCGCGCTGGTGCTGGTCACCCACTCCCAGGCGGCGGCCGAGCGCGCCGACCGGGTGCTGCAGCTGACTGCCCAAGGGCTGTTTCCCAGGGCTTAGTTGTCAAGGCCAGTGG
>JBAXMQ010000068.1:0-17018 GCA_037134215.1 Betaproteobacteria bacterium | reverse complement strand
GTGGTCTGGGTCAACTGCTTTGGCGACGGCGACATGACGCAGCCTTTTGGCGGCTACAAGCAGTCGGGCAACTCGCGCGACAAGCACATGATGAGTCTGCAGTCTTACCTGCAAACCAAGTCGGCCTGGTTTCAGACCGGTTGATCTGCCGGGGGCAGCGGCTCAGAGGGTGATCACCAGTTTGCCAAAATGCGAGCGGGTCTGGAAAGCCTGCTGCGCCTGCACCAGCTGCGCCAGCGGATAGATGCCGGCGATCAGGGGCTTGAGCTGACCCGACGCCACATAGCGCACGATCTGGCCTGCCTCTGCCTGCGTGCCCATGGTGGCGCCCAGCAGCGTCAGGTGTTTGAGGTAGAGCTTGCGCCAGTCGATGGCCACCATCGGGCCAGCAATGGCACCCGCAGTCACGTAGCGTCCGCCCACCGCCAGCAAATCCAGCAGCACGGGTACCTTGTCCCCCGCCACCACATCGGCCACCACATTCACCGCCACCGCTGGCAGCTGCCGTGCCAGCGTAGCCGCGTAGTCAGGGTCATCGCGCAAGATAAAGGCCTCTACCCCCAATGCCGCCAGATGCGCCTCTTTGCCCCGGCCGATCACCGCCACCACGCGCGCGCCCCGAAGGGTGGCCAATTGAACCAGCGCCGACCCGACGCCGCCTGAGGCGCCAGTCACCAGGATGGTTTCACCGGCCTTCAACGCCGCCCGGTTGAGCATGTGCTTGGCCGTGAGGTAAGACGTCATGAAGCTGGCCAGTTCGTGGTCAGCCAAGGTGGATGTGATGGCGTGGGCATTGGCATCGGGCACGCAAACCCACTCGGCAAAGCCACCGTCACGCTCGCTGCCCAGGTAGGTGGCGTCAAACAGACCGTCGCCCGAGGTGCCGTACAGCGTGGGATTGACCATGACCCGCTGACCGATGCGCGCGGCGTCTATGCCCGCGCCCACTGCCGCGATGCGGCCCACAATGTCGGCGCCCTGGATGCGCGGAAAACTGAAGGGACTGCCCTGCCAGCCCGACTGCTCGCTGACGCCGTAGGCACCCTCGCGGGTCCAGACATCGGTGTTATTCACACCGCAGGCACCGACCTGGATCAACACCTCACCGGGCGCTGGCTCAGGCCGGGGCACATCGGTGCGGTACTGCAGTTGGTCATAGCCACCGTAACCGGTCAGCAGCACGGCGCGCATGGTCGGCACCTGGCGCGCCTGATCAGGCCCTGAGCTTGTGGTTGTTAGGGTCCAGCGGCGATTCGCACAGCACGGTGGCCTGTTTGCGCTGGCCCAGGATCTCGATCTCCAGCCGGGTGCCAACCTCAGAATGGGCCGTGGCGATGTAGCCCAGGGCCAAACTCTTACCCAGCACGTGGCCGTAATAGCCGGCGGTGGCGCGGCCGGCCAGCTTGCCGTCCACATACAAAGGCTCGTTACCCAGTGGGTCGGCGTCGGTGACGCCGTGAACTTCCAGCGTGACAAAGCGTTTCGGGATGCCGGCAGCCACCTGACGCTCCAGTGCGGCCTTTCCGATGAAATCGCCCTTGTTCATGCGCACAAAGCGGTCCAGACTGGCCTCATAGGGAGAGTACTCGATGCCCAGGTCGGTGCCCCACATACGGTAGGATTTTTCCAGGCGCAGCGACTCCATGGCGCGCATACCGGCCATGCCAATGCCAAACTCTGCGCCTGCCGCAAAGATCTGCTCAAACAGCGAGTTGGCGTACTCGATGGGAAAGTGCAGCTCCCAGCCCAATTCGCCAATGAAGTTCACACGCAAGGCGTAGACGTCGCTGGCATAACCCACGTCGATCACCTGGCTGGTCAGCCAAGGGAAGCTCTGGTTGTCCAGCGGCGTGTCGGTCAACTTGGCCATCACGTCACGGGCGCGAGGCCCGGCGACCACAAAGCAGCCGCGGCTGGTGGTGATGTTGCGCAGCTGTACCGAGCCATCCGTGGGCAGCATTTTGTGCAGGTAGTCGGAGTCAAAACGCTCACCGGCACCGGCGCTGACCGCGTAAAAGCGGTTGTCGCCCAATTTGGTGATGGTGAACTCAGAGCGCACGCCACCGTTTTTGGTCAGCGCATGGCAGAGCGCAATGCGGCCGGTCTTGGTCGGCACCTTGTTGGCCACCAGGTAATCCAGCCAGGCTTCAGCGCCGGGGCCAGTCACCTCATGCTTGGTAAAGGGCGTCAGGTCAATCACGCCCACGCGCTCGCGAATGTTGCGGCACTCGTTGCCCACATGCTCAAAGTAGTTGCTGCGCCGGAAGCTCCAGGTGTCTTTACGTTCCACACCCTCGGGGGCGAACCAGTTGGCGCGTTCCCAGCCATAACGCTGGCCAAACACGGCGCCCATCTGCTTGAGTTTTTCGTAGATCGGGCTGGTCTTGGCCGGCCGACCGTCGTGACGCTCTTCGTCGGGGAAGTGCACCGTGAACACTTCACGGTAGGCCTCTTCATTCTTGGCCACCGTGTAGCGCTTGCTGGTGTAGGGGCCGTAGCGACGCGGGTCAACGCCGAGCATGTCCACGGTGGGCTCGCCTTCCACAATCCACTCGGCCAACTGCCAGCCGGCCCCACCGGCGGCAGTCACGCCAAAGCTGTGCCCCTCGTTGAGCCACACGTTCTTCAGACCCCAGGCCGGCCCGATCAGTGGGCTGCCATCGGGTGTGTAGGAAATGGGACCGTTCACAATGGTTTTGATGCCACAGTGCTCCAGTGCCGGCACCCGCTTCATGGCGGCTTCGACGTGCGGCAGCAGGCGGTCCAGGTCGCCCTCGAACAGGCTCTTGCCAAACCAGTCGGGTACGCCATCGGCAAAGCGCGCCGGCGCGCCTTTCTCGTAGGGTCCGAGAATCCAGCCCATGCGCTCCTCGCGCAGGTAGTAAGAGGCGTCGGATTCACGCAGCACGGCGAGTTCATGGCCACCCTTATCGCGGTAGGCGCGCAGCTCGGGTGACTCGTCATAGACGATGTACTGATGCTCCACCGGGATGGCCGGGACATTCAGGCCAAACATCTTGCCGGTTTCGCGTGCGTAGTTCCCGGTCGCACACACCACATGCTCGCAGGTGATGTCGCCTTTGTTGGTCAGCACCTTCCATTCGCCGGACGGCAGCTTCTCGACGCCGGTGACTTGGGTTTGCTCATAGATCTCGCCGCCACCGGCGCGGGCGCCCTTGCGCAAGGCCATGGTGAGATCGACCGGCGCAATATGCCCGTCATCCGGGTGGTAGAGCGCACCAATCACCTTGGGCGTGTTGACGCCGTCGCCCAGATCGATCAGGGGCCACAGCGCCTTGATCTCGGCCGGAGTGATGATGCGAAATGGCACGCCGATGGTGTTGGCAACGCCGCAGTATTTCAGGTACTCGTCCATGCGGTCCTGGGTGGTGGCCAGCCGCAGGTTGCCGGTGACGTGAAAGCTCACGTCCTGGCCGGTCTCAGCCGGCAGCCGTTTGTACAAGTCAACCGAGTACTTGTGCAACTGTCCCACGGTGTAGCTCATGTTGAACAACGGCAACAGGCCTGCAGCGTGCCAGGTTGACCCCGCAGTGAGCTCGGTCCGCTCAATCAGCACCACGTCGGACCAGCCTTTTTTGACCAGGTGATAAAGGGTACTGACACCCACCACGCCACCACCGATCACAACAACCCGTGCATTTTTCTTCATCGCGTTCAGCTTCCTTGTGCGCCCAAGGGGCGGTTGACATCGCCAAAAGTGTAGTCAGCGCCCGAGCGGCAAGCGCTCCAATTGCGACAGACGCTAACTAAATAGCGTCAGGCCTTGTGCCCGCTCGGCATGGACGGCATCGGCGACGGGAACGGCCTGTGTTGTGCAGCAAAGGCCTTCATGTGAAAAGCCGCCATGTCAACCGGATAACGGTAGGCCGCCCCCACCGGGCAGGCGCGCCGGGCGAGACAGCCCTGCTGCATGCAGGGCTGGCCGCCATCGTGCTGAAGCCAATCCAGACAATCGTTGACGCGGTAGCCTGTGCCATCAAACGCTGAAACCGGGCAAGCCTCCAGGCAGGGTTGCCCGTCGCACTGCAGGCACAGGGTACCCAGACCGGACGACGGCAGAGTCGCTGCACCGGCAAACCTGGCTGGAAGTGACCCGGGCAGGGCAAGGGCAAACCGGTAGGCGTGCCAGAGCCCGTAGACCGGGTGGATGCGCAGCATCAAGGGGCTGTTTTGCAAGGGCTCGGCCCGGCTGGCCCATTGCTGGAACGGCCAGTACGGCGGGCCTGTGAAGGGAAAAAACGCCAACCCGCCCCATTGAGATGCCAGTTGATCGCCAATCGCCTGACTCCATCTGTCGAGTGGATCGGGTAGCCCATCGGCAAACATGGATGAAGCAGCAAAACTCGCCCAATGCGCAGCACCTGCCACGCCCACCATCCAGACCACACCTGGGCTGCCTCCCTCCGGCAACCGTGGCAGTTGGTCCAAGCTCGGGTCTGGCTGCCAGCCGCCGCGCAGGGACAGCCCGTGCGCCGCCAGCGCCTCTTCAATGTCATCGACAAAAGGATTGGGAGCAAGCATTCGGCTCAGTGGCCCAGCATCACCGGCGGCCCCGATGCGATTGCCGTCACGATGGCCTCGAAAAACACGTGGCCGTCAATGTCATTGCTGACACTGTTGTCGCTTTGGGCGAAGCGAACGTCAACATGGGACGCCCCAGCCTGTAGGGCCCGAACATGCGCCTCTGCGGCCGCCAGATCACGGGCCAAGGACAGTGCGGCGTCAAGGGCAGCGAAATCTCGGGGCCCGTCCGGAGTGAACACACGGTACACACCACGCACCGGCTGAGTGACGGTCATGTGGACGCGTTGGGAAACGCGGCCGAATACCGAGCCGACGGCGTTGGCCACCTCTCCAAACGGGGGCAGCACCAACTCGATACCGAGACCTCGCGCCACTTCGGGGTAATAGCTGGCGGCCGGGGCACCCACGGCGACCAGGGGCAAATCGGGCGCAAATTGCAGCTTGAACAAGGCACTTGCGCCACCCACAACACCCTGGCCTTGGCTCAAGGCCAGTTGCGTCAGCAAGGCCGCAACGCGACCCGCGTTGGCCTCGTTCATGTGCCCGGCATCGTTCAGGCCAGCCTCAATCAATTTTTGTGAAATGGTGGCCTTCACCAGGTCCACCACCTGGCGCGAGGGCGCCACAGCGTCCCCCAGCGTCCAGGTGCCCAGGCCATAGAGGTGCCGCATTTGCCGGGCCCAGATTCTGGCACCGAACACCGCCGCATCATGGCTCCAATGGTTTGACATGCCCAGCACATGCGCCGCATCGCTGGGCGTGAAACCACTGTAGATGGCCAGCCCCTTGCGTTCGAGCCGGGCCAGGGCCCGCGACATCACCCGGTCATGGATGTTGCAGTGCTCCATGTCCAGCGGTCCCTGCGCCAAATGCGCCCAGGCCCGCAGTTCGTCATCGGGCAGCCGGTCGATCATCGCGTCATGGCCTTGCAGCCGTTGCACGAAGCGGATTTGGCTGGCATGGGGCGACTCGGTTTGTTGCCGCTCCAACACCGCCAAAACCTTGGGGTGTTCATGGGCCAGCAGACTCAGGGGCAACACGCGGCGCGGGCCGATGGCCAGGCCATGGCCGCCCAGGATGCGGATCTCGCTGTCACCACCCAGGCCAATCGCATAGACCTTGACGGCTTCGATCATGGGTCGCCAGTCACCAATCATGGCGCCGTCACTGCTCAAGGCAGGCTGCCCGCCTCGCACGATGGCAATGTCGGTGGTGGTGCCCCCCATGTCAGCCACGATGGCGTCGCTCAATCCGCTGAGCGCGCAGGCGCCCAACAGGCTGGCGGCTGGGCCCGACAGCACGGTGCCGACCGGACGCTGCAGCGCCGAGGCCACATTCACCAGCGTGCCATCGCCTTTGACCATCATCAAGGGGGCAGAGACCCGGTGCACGGCCAGGGTCTGCTGAACCGATTCGATGAGGACCTTGATGTGCGAAATCATGCGGGCATTCAAGGCCACCGTCAAAGCCCTGCGGGGAGCACCCAGGCTGGAGGCGAGCTCATGGCCGCAGGTGACGGGCTTGTCGCACAGCGCTTCGACCCATGCCCGCAACTGCTGCTCGTGCGCCGGGTTTCGCACCGCGAAGCTGGCTGAGATGGCAAAGGCGCTCACCCGCGGAGCATGGCGCAGAATCGCGGCTTTGGAGGCCGCCTCGTCCAAGGCCGTCAGCGGCTGGCCGCCCGCATCATGGCCACCCGGCAAGGCCACAATGGCCTCGGCGCCGAGCAATTCAATCAGGCCACTGGATTTGATCTGGCTGGCGTCATAACCTGCCAATAGGACACAGATCGGTGACCCTTTGCCTTCAACGACCGAGTTGGTGGTCAGCGTGGTCGAGAGTGAGACCAGAACGACCTGCGCCAACTGATCCTTCGGCAGCCGGTCCAGCGAGGCGCTGATGCCGACGGCCAGGTCAAAACGGGTGGTGAGACTCTTGGCCGCAGCCACCACGCGTTTGTCTTGGTCCAGCAGCACCGCGTCGGTGTAGGTTCCCCCGGTGTCGATCCCCAGAAAATACGGCATGCCTCAGCACTCGATCACATTGACCGCCAGACCGCCACGGCTGGTTTCCTTGTACTTGGTCATCATGTCCCGCCCTGTATCCCGCATGGTCTTGATCACCTGGTCGAGGGACACGAAATGCGTGCCGTCGCCGCGCAAGGCCATGCGCGCCGCATTCAAAGCCTTGACCGAGCCCATGGCGTTGCGTTCAATGCAGGGAATCTGGACGCGTCCGCCGACCGGATCGCAGGTCAGGCCCAGGTTGTGCTCCATGCCGATCTCAGCGGCGTTCTCCACTTGCTGCGGGGTCCCGCCCAGCACCGCCGCCAAGCCGGCCGCAGCCATGGAACAGGCCACGCCGACCTCGCCCTGACAACCCACCTCAGCCCCGCTGATGGAGGCGTTTTCCTTGTACAACAAACCAATGGCACCCGCGGTCAGCAGGAAGTCGCGCACGCCACTGGCGCTGGCACCGGGGCAGAAGCGGTCGTAGTAATGCAGCACGGCCGGCACGATCCCGGCCGCGCCGTTGGTGGGCGCCGTGACGACCCGGCCACCCGCCGCGTTCTCCTCATTGACCGCCATGGCATACAGGTTGACAAAGTCCAAAATGGTGAGCTGGTCCTTGAGCGCCTGCTCCGGCTGGGCGCTCAGAAGGCGGTGCAATTCGGCCGCACGGCGTTTCACGCGCAGACCACCTGGCAAATGGCCCTCCGTACGGCAGCCCCGGGCCACGCAGGCCTTCATGGTTTCCCAGATCACATCCAGGCCGTCGTCGAGTTCCTGATCGGTGCGCCAGGCGTGCTCGTTGCGCCGCATGACTTCGGCAATGGACAGGCCGGTGCGCACCGTGATCGCCAGCAATTCGTCCCCGCTGGAAAAAGGGTAAGCCACCACGGTCGGATCCACCACGAGATTAGGCTGATCCGCCGAACGATCGGCCTCTTCCTGCGACACCACAAAGCCGCCACCCACCGAGAAATAACGGCGCTCCTCGATGGACGTGCCATCGGCGGCAAAAGCCCCAAGACGTACCCCATTCGAATGAAACGGCAGGGTCTCGTTGCGCAAGAACAGGATGTCGTTGCGCTCGTTGAAGCTGATGCGCTGCTCGCCATTAAGCCACAGCGCAGCCTCCTCGCGAATCTGCTTGATGCGCGGGTCAATGCTGTCCGCATCGATGGTATCGGGCATCAGCCCACCAAGTCCGAGCATGATGGCGGTGTCGGTGCCGTGCCCCTTGCCCGTGGCCCCCAAGGATCCGTAGAGCCGGGCCTCGACGCGGCTGACCTGGCTCAGGTGTCCACTTTTCGCCAGCCGGCGCACGAACATGGCGGCGGCCTTCATCGGACCCACCGTGTGGGAGGAGGACGGGCCTATGCCAATCTTGAACAGGTCAAAAACACTCAGGGCCATGGTGAGCTTTCAAGGGGCGGGGGAATGCCGATCACAAGACCGACACTCCCGGATTGTGATGAGCTGCCTTGTGCTGGGTGTCCACGGAACGACACTGAGCAAGCAGCATGCGACCTACCAGCGCCGCCTCCGTTCTGCCGCGCGGCACTGGCGTGCTAAAACAAGATGGCGTCGCTTGCGGATCATAAGCGGCGGATGGGCCTGACCATACTGTGCAAGGTTAGGGCCTGGTGATTGCCCCAAGTTTTTTGGAGAGATGGTATGGAAGAAGCACAAACGCAGCCCGCACGCGCGCGACGCGCCGGTGGTGGACGTGAAGCCAAGCGTGCTGCGCGGTCGGCGCGCAGCGGCCAATCAGTACCCTATATCACGCGAAAAATACCGTACTACGAGGTTCTGGATGAGGAAGGGCTGCAAATCATCGAACGTAACGCCGACACCATTTTGGAAGAGACTGGCATCGATTTCCGCGACGATGCGGAAGCGCTAGCGCTGTTCAAAGCGGCCGGCGCCGACATCAAGGGCGAGCGGGTGCGCTTCCCACGTGGCCTGTGTCGCAGCCTGGTCCAGGCCACGGCCCCGCGCGAGTTCACACAACACGCGCGCAACCCGGCGCACAACGTGGTCATCGGTGGCAAAAACACCGTGTTTGCGCCGGCCTACGGCTCGCCATTCGTGCGCGACCTCGACCGTGGCCGCCGCTACGCCACCATCGAAGACTTCCAGAACTTCGTCAAACTGACCTACATGGCCAACGCCTTGCACCATTCGGGCGGGACGATCTGTGAGCCGGTGGACTTGCCTGTGAACAAACGCCACTTCGACATGGTGTACGCCCACATGAAGTACACCGACAAGCCCTACATGGGCTCGGTCACCCATCCCGACCGGGCTCGCGACACGGTGGAGATGACCCGGCTGCTGTTTGGCGACGACTACCTGGACCCGCTCACCGGCAAGCCCAAGACCTGTGTGATCAACCTGATCAACGCCAATTCCCCGATGACCTTTGACGAAACCATGCTGGGCGCAGCCAAGGTCTACGCGCGCGCCAACCAGGCCAGCATCATCACACCCTTTATTCTGGCAGGCGCCATGTCGCCGGTGACGGTTGCCGGGACCGCGGCGCAAACCCTGGCTGAGTCGCTCGCCGGCATGGCCTTTGTGCAACTGGTCAACCCAGGTGCGCCGGTGGTGATGGGCAGTTTTGCCTCATCCATCTCGATGCAATCCGGCGCACCCACCTTCGGCACACCAGAGCCGGCCCTGGTGCTGTACGTGATGGCAGCCCTGGCCCGAAGGCTGGGCGTGCCCTTCCGCTCGGGCGGTGGGCTCTGTGGCTCCAAAATCTCCGATGCCCAGGCGGCGTCAGAGTCAGCCAACACCATGTTGCCAACCTGCCTGGGCGGGGTGAATTTTGTCTTGCACACGGCAGGCTGGCTCGAAGGCGGCCTGTCCATGGGCTACGAAAAATTCATCATGGACGCCGACCAGGCCGGCATGATGCACACCCTGCTGGCGGGGGTGGACCTATCGGAAAACGGGCAAGCCATGGACGCCATCCGCGAGGTCGGCCCGGGCAAGCACTTTTTGGGTTGTGCCCATACGCAGGCCAATTTCGAGAGCGCGTTTTACCGCTCCCCCATCACCGACAACAACAGCTTCGAGCAATGGGAGGCCGAGGGCTCCCGCGATCTGACAGCACGCGCCAATGCCATGTGGAAGAAGCAGTTGGCAGAGTACGAGGCCCCGGACATGGACCCGGCGACCGACGAGGCCATCCTCGATTACGTCAACCGGCGCAAGGCCTCTTTCCCGGACTCCAACGTCTGACGTGAGGCGCAGCGGCCTGAAACGGCCGTCAATTCACAGCCACAGCCGCAGCTTGGGCACGCAGGGCCAGCAAACCGTCGAGCCAATCACTGCGCATCACGGGAACGGCGTTGATCAACTTCTCGGTGTAGGGGTGATAGGGGCCGTCAAAGATGGTTTCGGTCCGGTCAAAGGCCACGAACTCACCCTTGAGCATGACAGCCGTGCGGTGGGCGATGCGGTGGACCACGTCCAGGTCATGGGTGATCAGCACATAGGACAGACCCAGCTCGGCCTGCAGGCGCCGCAACAGCTTCAGGATTTCCTCAGCCACCAGGGGATCGAGCGCTGATGTGGGCTCATCGAGAATGATCAGATCCGGCTTGGCGGCCAGCGCCCTGGCGATGCACA
Organism: Betaproteobacteria bacterium; assembly: GCA_037134215.1. Classification (GTDB taxonomy): domain Bacteria; phylum Pseudomonadota; class Gammaproteobacteria; order Burkholderiales; family Burkholderiaceae_C; genus Rhodoferax. The sequence goes on along the minus strand of JBAXMQ010000068.1, from coordinate 6,831 downwards.
CCCGCTGCTTTTGACCACCGGACAATTGCCCGGGCCGGCGCTGCAGGAAATCAACTGGCAGCTCCACCAAAGCCAGCAGAGCCTTGACCCGCTCCAGCACGTCCTGGCGTGACGATCCAAAATAAAACTGGACCGGGCGCCCGATGATGTCCAGCAAGGTTTGCCGGGGGTTGATGGCGACATCGGGGATCTGGTACACCAACTGGACGCGACGCTTGAGTTCCTTGCTCCGCTCGCGCAGGCTTGGCGGCAGGGGCTGGCCCTGGAACACGATCTCGCCACTGCGGGGTGGCAACAAACCGGTCACGATCCGCGCCAGGGTGGACTTGCCAGAACCCGACTCACCGACAACCGCCACGGTTTCGCCACGTTGAACATCCAGGGACACACCCTTGACCACATGGAAATCACCATAAAAGGCATGGCAATCTTTGATCAAGAGAACGGTTTCAGGCTTGACCGTTTCCTTGGTTGCCCGCTCACTGGCCGCAGCGCCACGCACGGCCACCAGGCGGGCCGTGTAGTCCTGTCGGGCATGGTGCAGGATCTGGTCGGTCAGCCCCTCTTCGACCTCTTTGCCATGACGCAGCACCTTGATGCGGTCGGCAACCTGTGCCACCACCGCCAGATCATGGGTGATATACAAAGCCGCAGTGCGGTACTCGCGAATCAGCGACTTCAGCAGGATCAGCACCTCAATCTGGGTCGTCACGTCCAGCGCAGTGGTTGGTTCGTCGAGCACCAGCACATCAGGACGGCATGACATGGCCATGGCTGCCATGGCCCGCTGAAGTTGACCGCCGGAGACCTGATGCGGGTAGCGGTTGCCGAAATGTTCCGGGTCCGGAAGGTCCAGTGACGTGAACAGCTTGCGTGCCCAATCCTCGGCTTCAGCCCGTGTCATCAGCCGATGGATCAGTGGCGCTTCACACACCTGGTCCATCAGAGTGTGTGCCGGATTGAATGCGGCGGCGGCCGACTGCGCGATGTAGGCAATGCGCTTGCCGCGCACGTCGCGCCGGCCTTCCGCGTCCAGTGCTCGGACATTGACACCGCCCAAGACCACCTCACCGCCGGCAATGTGCACACCAGCTCGCGCGTAACACATGCCGGCCAGACCGATGGTGGACTTGCCGGCACCGCTTTCGCCGATCAGCCCCAGCACCTCGCCCTGCTTGAGACTGAGGTCGACGTTATCGATGATGACGGTGCCAGCGACGCTTTCCAGCCGCAGGTCCTTGATTTGCAGAATGATCTCGTCGGCCATACCGGGCACCTGCTCCTTCAAAGTTCGGCCTGAGCGCCGGAGGGACGGGCGTCAATCGACAACATCCAGTCCACTACCAAATTGACCGACACGGCCAGCAAGGCAATGGTCACGGCCGGATAGATCGGAGCCATCATGCCAAAGTTGATCGCGGCGGCGTTTTCTCTCACCATGCCGCCCAGGTCGGCGTAGGGCGGCTGGATGCCCAGCCCCAGAAACGACAGGCCCGCAATGAACAGAAAATTAAAGCAAAAGCGCAGCCCAAATTCGGACACCAGAGGCGCCCGGGCATTGGGCAATATCTCTCGGCTGATCACCCACCAGAGGCCTTCGCCGCGCAGACGAGCGGCCTCCACATACTCCATCACCGACAGGTTCATGCCCAGGGCCCGCGCCAGACGGAACACCCGGGTGGAGTCAATCACGGCGATGGTGAGGATGAGCACCGGAATACTGGAGCCGAACACGCCCAGAATAATGAGCGCGAAAATCAGACTGGGGATGGACAGCATCACATCGACCAAGCGCGTAAAGAAAATGTCAACCCAACCGCCCACCACGGCGCTGATGAAGCCCAGCACAATTCCGATGAAAAACGACAGCGAGGTAATGGCCAGTGCCACGGCGATGGTCATGCGTGAGCCGTACATGATCCGGGTGAGCATGTCCCGGCCAATCTGATCGGCGCCCAGCCAGGAGGTGGCCGATGGCTCATCCCAAGTGCCACCGACATTGGCGGACTCCTGATACGGCGCCAGCCAAGGCGTGAAGATCACCACGACGATAAAGATCGTCATCACCACCAGGCCAAACCAGGCTGAAGGCGTGGGCTTTTGTCCAAACACTTTCACTCGTTGCTCCTCTTTCCTGCCGAGTTTTATGACTTGTTGCGCAACCGCGGGTTGACCAGGATCACCAGGATGTCCGCCAAGGTGTTGAGCACCACGAACACCGTGGCGAAAACCAGGCCGCAGGCCTGGATCACCGGCACGTCGCGCTTGGACACCGCGTCCACCATCAACTGACCAAGCCCCGGGTACACAAACACGGCTTCAATGACCACCACACCCACCACCAAGTAGGCCATGTTCAGTGCCACCACCGTGATGATGGGCGCCGCCGCATTGGGCAAGGCGTGCCGAATGATCACGCGCCGACGCTTGGCGCCTTTCAGAAACGCCATTTCAATATACGGCGTGGACATGACCGACAACACAGAGCTTCGGGTCATGCGCAGCATATGGGCTGCCACCAGCAGGGTCAGCGTGATGGCCGGCAAGGTGGACTGGTACAGGCGTTCGGTCAGCGGCATGCCTTTGACGACGGTGGACAGCGAGGGAAACCAGTCCACATTCACCGCCATGGCAATGATCAGAAGGTAGGCGATGAAAAATTCGGGCAAAGATATGGCGATCAGCGTCAGGATATTCGATAACTTGTCCGACAACTTGCCTTCGTTGATCGCAGAAAAAACACCAAGGCCCACGGCCAGGGGGATGGCAATCAGCGCCGCATAGCCCGCCAGGAACAGTGTGTTGCCCAGGCGCGGCATGATTTCATCGACGATCACGCGTTTGTTGGTCAGGGCCACGCCCAGGTCGCCTTGCAGGGCCGCGACCAACCAATTCCAATACCGCAGGTGGGGCGGTACATCAAATCCGAGCTCTTTGCGGAAGACGATCAGGGCTTCGGGCGTTGCGCCCTGTCCCAAAACCGCAGAAGCGACGTCTCCGGGCAGGATCTGCGTGCAGATGAAGATCAGCACAGAAACTGCCAGCAGGGTCAAAACCCCTAGCAGTAGCCGGTTTACTATCAATCGCGTCATCGGCAGCAATTCCCAAGAAAAAGCGCGCTTTTTTAAACGCTGTCACCAGCGATGCAAAAAGCGCGCCAAGCAGTTTCAAGTCTGACGTCGGCGGGCAAGCCCGCTGACGTCCGGCTTCAGTCGATCAGGCGAACCAGCCCTTTTCGGCAATACGACCGTCTGCCATGTCGAACCGGCCCGATGGGGTCAAACCCATCAGTTTGGTCGTGTGTGCGTCCAGGTAGTCTTGAACCGCAAAACAAACCATGCCCGAATTCTGGCTGATGAGTTCCTGGCACTTGGCGTACATGGCTGCGCGCTTGGTTTGGTCGAGCTCAACGCGGGCATCGGTCAACAGCTTGTCAAAGTCGGCGTTGACGAAATGAGTGTCGTTCCAGGTGTTCTTCAAACCGCCACCAAAGGTGCTGGTGAGTTGGTTGTCGATGGTCGGACGGTTGCCCCAGTAGACCGCGCAGAACGGCACCTTGAGCCACACGTTGTCCCAGTAGCCATCACCGGAGACGCGCTTGAGATCCATTTTGATGCCGGCTTTGGCAGCCGACTCTTGGAACACCTGGCCTGAATCGGTTGCACCCGAGAAGGCGCCTTCGGACACTTGCAACTCAATGGGCGCGCTTATGTTGGCCTTCTTGAAGTGGAACTTGGCCTTGTCAGGGTCATAAGCGATCTGCTTCTGCTTGGTATCGTAGTACTTCATGCGCGGCCCAACGGTGTGGTCGTTGCCCACGGTCGCGTAGCCAGAAAACACGTTCTGGACGATCTTTTGACGGTCGATACCGTACTTCAGAGCCAGCATCAGATCTTTATTGGTGTAAGGATCTTTGTCGGTGTGCGCCACAAAGGCGAAGCGGTTGCCCATGCCTGGCGTCCGTGCCACTTTGAGGGCCTTGTTTTTGGCCAACAATGCAGCCGTCTTGGGGTCAACACGGTTGATGATGTCCACCTGACCGGTCACGAGGGCCTGGGTGCGCGCAGCCGAATCGCCGATGTAGCGAATTTCGACACGGTCGAAATTACCGCGGTTGGGTTTCCAGTAGTCGCCTGCCTTGCGTTTGAACACGTGGCGCACGCCGGGGTTGAACTCTTCCAGGGTGTAGGCGCCGGTGCCGTCCGGCTTGCTCCAGTCGGTAAACCCGTTCGGCACCACGATGATGTGGTAGTCGCAAAGGTTGTACGGCAGGTCGATGTTGCCCTTGCTCATGGTGATCTGGATCTGCGTCGCCGACGTCTTTTTGATGTCGGTGATGTCAGCCAGCAGTGCCTTGGCCGGTGACTTGGTCTCGCCGCGGTGCAGGTTGAGCGAATAGATCACGTCATCGGCGTCAAGCGTCTTGCCCGAGGTGAAGGTGATGCCCTTGCGAATGTTGAAGGTCCAGTCGGCGCCGCCGGGTTTGACCTCCCAGTTTTCAAAGAGCTCGCCTGTGGCGTTGCCGTTGTCAGCCACTTCAACCAGGTTGTTCCACAGCATCAGGCTGGTGGAAATCGGGATGGAGTCAGCATAGGTGCGGGGGTCAAGGCTGTCAGAGGCCGAGCCGCCTTCGAGCCCCAAGCGCAGTGTGCCGCCCTTTTTGGGTTTACTTTGCGCCATGGCCGGGCTGACGCCAAAGGCAGTGGACAGGCCCAGCGCCGTAGCGCCGGAGATGAGTTGGCGCCGATCCAGGATGAGTCCCGATTCGGTTTGGATGTCGTTGTGGTCCATGTATCTAAAACTCCTTCAAGATCGCTACACAAAAATTCTGCCGCTGCATCTGGGTTGGACACTGTCGGCAGGTAATTCGGGGCAACATAGGGTGCGCTCCCGTTTCATCTTAACGGAATAATGGGCCCTCGTGACATCCAGACATTCCCTTAGAAGCTTGGGCTCAGCGATTGTTTTGAAGGATCGGTCAGCTGCAGGCCACGCTTGGGGCGGGTGAACAGAGTGCAACCGAGATGCCGCTCCGACTGCTGGACGCGGCGGCAAGCTGGGTTTGTTCATAAAATTGTCGAAGTTCCCACCCACCCGACCATGTTTTTTTATTCATTGTGAGTCCAATGGCCCAGACGACCCCAGCAACCCTGCGACCCGCCAGCATCGAGTGGCCCACCTGGTTGCTGATCCTTGCCATCCACGGCTCTTGGCTGGCCCTGCTTGTCGCCTACCACGCACTGCCCGCCGGGCTGGGCCAGCTCGGGCTGGTACTGGTGGCCACCTGGCATTTGAGTCTGCAGCACGAGTTGCTGCACGGCCACCCCACGCGCAGTCCACGACTGAACCAGTTATTCGGGTTGTTTCCGATCAGCGTCTGGTACCCATTTGCCATCTACCGTGACAGTCACCTGAGCCATCACCGCGACGCGCAGCTGACCCGGCCCGGCGTTGACCCAGAGGGCAATTACGTCACCGCCGAGGCCTACCGGCAAGCCGGGCCGGCCTGGCGCCTGCAGCAGTGGGTGCTGCGAACCGCGGTTGGCCGCCTGCTGCTCGGGCCCTTGCTGGCAATCTGGGCGGTCTGGGTACAGCTGCCCAAAGCGCTGTGGCGGCGCGACACCACCCATGCGCAGGCCTGGCTCGTCCATCTGCTGCTGCTGGCGCTGCTGCTCTGGCTGGTGCAGACGGTGGCCGGCATCGCGCCGGTGCACTACCTGCTGGGCATAGCCTACCCGGCACTGGGGCTGGCCATGCTGCGCTCGTTCTATGAGCACCGGCCGGCTGGCCTGCCGGCACACCGGATCGTGATCAATGAGGCGGCCTGGCCCTGGCGTCTGCTCTACCTCAACAACAATTACCACGCCGTCCACCACGCCCATCCCGGCTTGGCCTGGTACCGCATTCCAGCCGCTTTCCGGGCTGACCGGGCAGGCTACTTGCAGCGCAACGGCGGCTTTCACCTGACGGGCTATGCCGGCCTGCTGTGGCACCATGCCTTGACGCCGGTGGACTCACCCATACACCCAGGCCTGGATCCTTGAACCCTGCGCCCGTCGCCACTGCCAAGGCGGCCGCGGCGTCCTTGCCCATGTACCTCTCGGCGCCCGGCCAAGTCGCCGCCTTGTGGGACCACCTGCGGCAGCAACTGGCGGCCCGGGGCCTGACGCGGCTGCCGCCAAGTTTGAGCTGGCCGACCGACCTGGCTCAGCATTGGCTCGACCCCGGCCTGCTGCTCAGCCAGACGTGCGGCTACCCGCTGGTGACGCGCTTGGCGGGCCAGGTACGGCTGGTCGGCACCTTCCGCTACCAGGTACGCGGCAGCAACAACCAGGGGTGCCGCAGCCAGTTGATGGCCCGCGCCGACGATGGCGGCCGGGCACTGGCCGACTTTCGGGGTCGCACACTGGCCTACAACAGCACCGACTCTCAGTCTGGCTACAACAGCCTGCGCGCCATGGTGGCCCCGCTGGCCCCGGCCGGCCAATTCTTCGCCCAAACTGTGGCTTCGGGTGGCCATCGCCAGTCGCTGGAGATGGTGCGCGACGGCCTGGCCGACCTGGCCGCCGTTGACTGCGTGAGCCTGGCTGGCTTTCAGGCTGACCTGCCTGTCGTCTGCCACGGGCTTTGCGTGGTCGGTGAAAGCGACCCCTACCCCGGCCTGCCGCTGATCACCTCGTTAGAGACCAGCGACGCCGAACTCGAAATTCTTCGGGCTGCGCTGATGGAGACGGTGCAGTCGCCGACACTGGCGCCCGTCCTGCGGTCGCTGTTCATCAGCGGTTTTGACCCGATCGATCTGGCGGCGTACCAGGTCTGCCTTGACATGCA
>JBAXMQ010000067.1:0-17055 GCA_037134215.1 Betaproteobacteria bacterium | reverse complement strand
GTAACAGCGCACCCGATCGCCCTCCAGCACGCCAAATCCGGTTGAACCTTGGTACACGAATCGGAGCCATTGCATGTGGATCACCTTTGCCGTCGTTGTACATCAGGCGTCAGTACGCCCTGCACTGGCGCCGCACCTTAAAAAAACCCGCTATCAAAAAAGTAGCTGGATCTCTATATGCCGTAAGGGTTTAATCTGGGAATCTCATGGGGTGCCAGCTATTCCTGTCCAAACCATTGATTTCGAAAACTTCACTGGTTCCGGTGAAGGAATTTTATAAACATTTTGGCCATGTAGATACCGCAGACGGTGGCGGCTTCATGGTCACCGTGCGCAACAGCCCAGGCGAAAAATGAAGTCTTGCAGCTCAGCGCTCCCGCAAGGCCTGAGTCACGCTTTGCAGCGGTCTGAAAAGGTACTCGAGCACCGTCTTGCTCCCGGTTCTGATTTCGACCATCGCCGTCATGCCGGGCAGAGGTTCGAGCTTCATGCCGTTGCGCACCTGATCGCCGGGGCGGATGCGCACCAGAATGCGGTAATAGCCCTCCTCCAGCTCTGGCAGGCTACCCTGGCGCCGGTTTCGCTCGTCCTTCAGCGTATCAGGGCTCAAGTGCTCCAGCGTGCCTGTCAGACCGCCAAACTTGTTGAAGTCATAGGCCGTGAGCTTAACGGTGGCCACCTGACCGACCTTCAGAAAGGCCACCTCTGCAGGCTTCACGTAGGCCTCCACCAGCATTTCATCCTGTGTCGGCACAATCTCCAGCAGGCTCTGGCCAGGCTGGATCACGCCGCCCAAGGTGGTCAGCTGCACGTTTTTCACAACCCCTTTCATCGGCGAACGGATCACGGTGCGGTTCAAGCTATCCTGCCGCGCAGCAGCGTTCTCGCGCGTCTGCGACAGTTCCGACGACACCCGCACCAGCTCGTTGTTGGCATCGGTCAGGTAACGGTTGCGCCGCTCCACCATCTGGCCCTGCAGGTCTGCCTGCTGCCGCTCCAGATCGGCTTGTTGGCGATTCAGATCGGCCATCTGGCGTTGCAGTCGCAGCAGCTCAACCTCAGAGATAACGCCCTTCTTGACCAGCGGCTGGGTCATCTCCATCTCGCGTTGAGTCGCCTCCATTGAAGCCTGCAAGGCCTTGATCGAGTTGGCAGTCGCGCTATTGGAATTTCGAATGGCCACGAGTTGCTCATCCAGGGCCGCCTTGCGGACCTGGTAGGCATTGCGTTCACGCTGCTCGATCAACGGTTGCCGGCTCACCTCGGGGGGAAAGCGCAGTGGCGTGCCATCGGCCTCGGCGCGCAGCCTGGCCTCGGTCGCGCTCAGCGCCACCTCTTTGGCCTGAGCCTCCCGGTAAACCGGCCCAACACGAGCATCATCGATGCGCAGCAGCACCTGCCCCTGCTGGACCGTGTCGCCTTCGCGCACCAGCATCTCGCGCAGCACGCCCGAGTCCAGGCTTTGCACCACCTGCTCCCGGCTGGCCGGGAACACTCGGCCCTGGGCACGCGTCACTTCGTCCAGCTCAAACCATGCCGCCCAGGCCAAGCCCACACCAAGCGCCGCCGCCGTCAGCAGCAGCAGCCAGCGGCTCGTGCGCCGCTCATCGTCCTCGGCACTGACCACGCCGTAGCCCACAGGGTTAATTTCACCCGTACGGCTCATGCCTTTGCTCCTCGGCGTTCAACGCTGACGCCTCTCGACAGCCTCTCGATCATCTCGGCTTTGGGGCCCTGTGCCAGACACTGGCCAGCCTCGATCACGCCCACCGTATCAGCCAGTTCCAGCAGCTGTGGTCTGTGAGTGGCCAGCAACGTGGTGCGGCCGACCAGCCAGGCCTTTAGCTCTGCAATCACGCGTGTTTCTGTGTTCTGGTCCATGTGCGAAGTGGGCTCATCCATGAAGACGAGTTCGGGGTCTCGCAGCATCATCCTGGCGATGCTTAGCAGTTGCCGCTGACCGCCCGATAGCCCACCGCCGGTTTCCGTCAAGGGCATATCGAGCCCGCGCGGGTGTGCTGCCACCAACGGGTAAAGGTCAAGCCGCTTGAGCACCTCGATGAGGCGACTGTCCGGTATCCAACTGTCGGCCAACACCAGGTTCTCGCGCAGCGTGCCCATGAACAGCATCGGGTCCTGACCGACCCAGCCAATGCGGCTGCGCTGGCTGGCCGGGTCGATCTGCTGCAGCTCAATACCGCCAACCCGCACCTGACCGGACTGGGACAGATACAAGCCGGCGGCCACCCGAAGCAGCGTAGACTTGCCGCTGCCTACCCGGCCCAGCAGCGCCATGGTTGATCCTGACGCCAGCCGCAGCGACAAGCGCCGCAGCACAGGAATGCGGTGCTCGCCGGGGTAGGAAAACTCAAGCTCGTCAAGCTCCAGCGGGTTGCCTCCCGCAGCAATTGATGGGCGCTCGGCGGCGAGGTAGCTGCGCCCCTCATCGCGATCACGCGGTCGCTTCATCAGCCCGTCCAGCGTCTGCAGTGCGGTGGCCGCCTGCTGATAACGGGCAGCCAGGCTCATGATGCTGCCCAGAGGGGCGATCGCGCGCCCGGCCAGGATGGTCGCGGCGATCAGCCCGCCCAGCGTGAGTTGGTTGGCATGAATCAGGTAGACACCAGCCACCACCATGGCCACAGACACCAATTGCTGCAGGCTGGTCGTAAAGCCGAGAATCAAGTTGCTCAGGCTGCGGATCTTCTTGTAAGAGTCTGCACCCGCCTCATTGGCCAGCTCCCAGCGGCGCTGCAAATAGGCCTCGGCGTTATGCGCCTTGAGCGCCTCCAGATTCAGCACTGATTCCACCAGCACGCTCTGTCGGTCGCCAGACTCCTTCATGTTCTCCCGCATCGCCCGCATCAACGCCGGTTGCGACAGCAGTGCCACCGCCAGCACCATGGGCACAGCCACCGTTGGCACCCAGCCCAGCGGCCCCGCCACGATGAAGATCAAACCTATAAACATCAGCAGAAAAGGCAGATCGGTCAGCAACACAAAGGACGCTGACGAGAAAAAATCACGCAGCGACTCGAAGTCGCGCATCGAGCTGGCAAAGATACCGACCGACTGCGGCCGGTGCTCCAGCCTGATCGCCATAATCTCACGCAACAGTGTGGCGTTAATCGCCAGATCTGCCTTCTTGCCACCCAGGTCGACCAGCCTGGCCTTGAGCCAGCGCATGGCAAACTCCAGCAGCGCAGCGATTGCGGTGCCAATGGCCAGTGTCCACAGCGAGGTATAGGCCTGGGTCGGCACCACCCGGTCATAAACATTCATCGTGAAAAAAACGCTGGCCAGGGTCAGCACGTTCGCAATCACCGTGGCCACCATCGATTCGGCATAAAAATGCCTGAACCGCCACAAGGTACCCCAGAACCAGCTGAAGGCTGCGCCCCGCAAGGGCACCAAGGTCTGGTCGGCACGTGGCGCGGGGCGCTTGACAATCAGCACCTCACCAGTAGACACCGCCTCCAAGTCTGACACCGCCAGCCACAGCTCCTGCGGGCCAGTGTCGGGCGCCAGCACCCTCGCCTGGCCCCGTTGCTGGTCGACGCCAAACCCAAGCACCACGAAGGCCCGCCCATCCTGACAAGGCAAAAGCACCGGCAGGCTATAGCTGGGCAGTTTGCCCAGCGCCATGCGTGACCAGGCCGCCACCAGGCCGTGGCGGCGAGCCAGATCGGGGTAAGCGTCTGGTGGAATGCGGCCTTGCTCGTCGGTGCGAAAACCGGCGCGAAGGCTGGCCAGATGCACTGGCTGTTCCAAGCGAGTAGCCACCAAGGCCAGGCAAGACAGCAACGGGTCCAAGGTGACGACGGCGGCCTCGCCATTTGGTGACGGCAATGCGTCAAACGTGGGTGACATGGTGATCCCTGATGAACTACCGGGCCGCCAATGCCAACTCACCCGTGGCGGCAGCCAGTCGGTAGCGGGCCACGCGGCGGTCGAATTGGGTCTGTACCGCCGCCGTGGCGTAGTTGTGCGCTTCGCTCTGGACATTGAGCAGGTCGAGCAACGAGCGCCGCGCCAGTTGGAACTGCTCGCGGTAACTGGAAACGAGTTCATCGCCGGCTTGAGCCTGGCCCTGGTTCAGGGCTTCGCGCTGAAGCGCCGAGTCCCACTCAGCCCAGGCCGATGCGATGCGTTCGCGCAGTGCCAGACGCTGTTCCTCCAGCGCAAGGTTCGCGGCCCGGTACTGAGCCTGCGCAGACTCTATACCCGCAGCCCCGGCGCCGCCGTTGAAAACCGGCATAGTGGCGCTCAATTGGGTCAGGATTCCGGGCTGCAGCGTATAAGGGTTGACTTGATAGACCAAGCTCAGGTCAACCTTGGGCCTCGTCTGGGCCCGCGCCACAAGCACAGCGGCGCTGGCCACATCCACCGCCGCCACCGCTTGCGCCAACACCGGGTGGCCGTCAGTAGCGGCTGCCATGGCGGTCTCTATCCCACCAGGGCGCCCGCCAAGCTCAACATCAAGGCCCTGCGGTTCGGCGCTCATCGCATTCGCAGCAAAACGGGCTAGGCGGTTGCGCGCCTGCACCAGCTCAACCTGCCGTTGCGAAACGATCAGCCGCGCAGCGCTGACGCGCAGCTCAGCCTGGCGCTGGTCAACCCGGCGCCCGGGGTCAACTTCAACAATCGCGCGGATGTCGTCAAGGATTCTTTCATGGGCGCCCAGGTTGTTGCTGGCCAGGCGCAAGAGTTGGAGCGCGCGGCCCCAGCCAAGGTAGGCCTCGGCTGCCTGTAGCGCCACCTCGTCAAGCGTTGCGTCGGTCTTGCTATTGGCGCCTCGCAGCCCTGCCTGCGCGCGCTCGATGCCAGCGACGATAGCCCCACCCGCGTACACGGTGTAGGTCACCTGGGGTGTGGCCACCAGCGGATGCGGGGCCTGATCCTGCTGCAACGCTGTAGCGCCCAGACCCACCACCGGCCAGCGGGCCGCTTCGGCACGGTCCAACTCGGCTTGTGCGCCCTGCGCATTGGCCCGCGCTGACTGGACCAGTGGGTACCCCGCCAGCGCCTGGCGGATCACGTCAACCAGCGACTGCGCCGCTGCCCCGCTGCAGGCGAGCAGTGCCCCCAGCAACAGCACAACAAGCCCGCCGGCGCGCCGCAAAGAAGCAGTCATCAGCCTCACCACCCCACATCCTGCGCAAACCGCCCTAAGGCTGCCACGCTGTCCAACCTCAGCTTCTCCATCGCCCGCTGCCGGTGCAATTTAACGGTGCGCAGCGCGATATTCATAGCCGCCATGATCTGAGGGTTAGTCTGGCCCTTGACCACCAGTTGGATCACTTTCAGCTCCCTGTCCGTCAGCGAAGACACCAGGGCTGCGGCGTCAAGCCGCTGTTGCGCGGCAGTGCGTTGCGCCGCGTCTGTGCTGAGAGCCTTCGCCACCGCCGCCAGCAATTCGGTGGCGTCAAACGGTTTGATCAGAAAGTCCACTGCGCCCCCATGGAATGCGCTGACCACGTCCTGGGCTAGGCTCTGCCCGCTCATCAGCACCAAAGGGGGCACGTCACGTCCCTGTAGGTGGCGCTGCAATGCAAGTCCGTCCATCTCCGGCATCCGCAGGTCGCACAGGACGCAGCGCGGCCCCGGGAATGACGGCACCGGGGCGCCCAGCGCCGCCAAGTAGTGGCGTGCCGACGCAAAGGTTTCGACCGCATAACCCTCAAACCGCAAGCGCGCCGCCAGCGCCGCCAGCACCTCGGCGTCATCGTCGATCAAGACCACGCAGCCACGTGCGTATCGCGCGGCGGCGATCTCGTCTTCCACGGTCACGACGCGCCGTGGCGTGCCAGGACGGGAAGGCCGCCCTGCGGCAGGTATTACGTTGGTTTGTGGTTTCATCGATTCAGTCGCCGGAAGGGTTGGAGGGAAGAGCCAACGGCAGGTCTATCACCACGATCGCGCCACCCCCTGGCGCGTTGGCCAGAGTCAAGGCGCCGTGATGTTGACGGACGATCGTTGTTGCAATCTCCAGCCCCAGACCCAGGCCGCCAGGCTTGGTGGTGAAAAGCGCTTCACTGGCACTTGTCAGCGCCTCACTTGAGAACCCATGACCATAGTCACGCACCGACCATTGCGCACGGCCGGCGTTGACCTGCAGCGTGATCTCGATCGGCCGCGACGCCGACGCCTCGCTGGCTTCGATGGCATTGGTCAGCACAATGACCAACACTTGCGAGAGCTCGATCGAGTCACCAGAAACCAGCAATGGCGTATCCGGCATCGGTCGGACCAGCACCACTTGATGGGCCTCGATAAGCGGTGCCATCAGGTCGATCACGTCAGCGCTTATCCAGAACAAGTCGACCCTGCCCAAGACAGGCTCCACCAGCTGCAGTCGTTGCCGAATGCGCTGGACGATCGCCGTGCCCCGTATGGCGCTGCGCAATATCCCTTGCACCAGCTCGGTCTGCTGCTCAGCCTGCTCCTCCGCGTTTTGCCCGCCTCTTTGTAGGCTAGCCTCGGCCAATTCGGCGTTCGAGAGGATCGCCGTCAGAGGCTGCGTCAATTCATGCGCAAGCGCACCGGCCAACGCGCCCAGACTGCGCAGGCGGTCCTGCCGGGACAAGCGGTCTGAGAACTCACGCAGCACCGCCTCGCGTTCGGCCCGCTTGATCTCCTCAGCCTGCTGCCTGGCCCTGCGCTCCAACAAAATGCCCAGGAAGGCGAAATTACTTATGACGGCCAAAAAAACCATCGTCACCCCGGTGACTGGCGTCGTTTGCGCGGGGTAAACTGCAATTGGCATTTCCCGACTGGTGAGAAAAATCACCAGCTGGATAGCGATCGATGCGCTGGGAAGCAGGTAACTGGCCAACATCCAACCAGCTGCCATGCTGTTTTGCTCCCGGGCGATCCGAGCGCAATCCCACATCATTAAACAGGCCAGAACCAGTTGGATCGGATAAGCGACCAGCGGCCACGCGATGACGCCCGTTGATCGCGACCATTCGAGCGCCAGAAAGCAAGCCAACGCCAGTCCGATCAGTGTGAACCAGGAGACTCGCGGTCGGTTGAGGATGGTGCGCAGCGACTGCCATCTCAGTAGCAAACCGCAGTCGACGAGTGCAAAGGCCAGGGAAATCGTCATAGGTGCGGGCAGTGTCGACCGCAGTCCTATCAGGCCCACGCCCAAGCCAAACACAACGCCGCCCGCGCACCAGAATAGAACGTGATGCCGCCTACGCTGCTTGGACCCTACAACGCCCCACAAGGCCAGCGGCATGGTGACCAGTATCATGCTCGCCAGCAGGTACAGCGTTGGAATGTCCATGCGTGGGTGGGCTTTCTCAGTCTGGCTGGCAACGTGCCCGCCACATCGTCCGCAAAGCGGCCCCAAAGGCTTTGGCGTGGCGTTCGATATCCCAGGCCGGTGCGGCCTGAAGGCGCTGGCGCAGACCCTTTTTGAGCAAGCGCAGCGCCTGCCGGTCAGTGGCCATGCGCTCGGCGATCGCCACATAGGCTTCGTCGTCTGCGGCCACCCAGTCAGGCAGACCGGCCGCGGTCATGAAGCTTGCGCCCATGCGTGAAACGAAACTGTGGCCGGCCCGCACCACCACGGGCACACCCATCCACATCGCTTGCAGCGTCGTGGTGCCACCGTTGTAGGGCACCGGATCGAGTGCAATGTCCACGTCGGCGTACTCAGCCATCATGTCGGCTAAACCCACCGGACCGCGAAAAATCAACCTGTCAGCGGCAATGCCTTCAGCGGCGAAGCGCTCGGTAAAAACGCGCACCGCGCCAGCGTCCTTGAAAGTCGGCGCCTTCAGCAACAACCGGGAACCCGGTACGGCCCGCAGCACCCGCGCCCACAGGCGCACCGTACGCGGCGTCAGCTTAGGCACATTGTTGAAAGAACCAAACGTCAGTGCGCGCTCGGTGTCAGCAGCGGGGGCAGGCAAAGGGTAGTCGGCCTCGGGGTGGAAACAGAACACCGTATGCGGCAATCGCAGCACGCGCTCGGAAAACAGGCTTTCGCTGCCCGGCGGTGCCACCACGGGGTCGGCCAGGATCCAGTCCATGTTGGGCACCCCGGTGGAGCCGGGGTAGCCCAAGTAACTGGCCTGCACGGGCGCTGCTCGCTGCGCGAACAGGCTCATGCGATTCAAGCTGGTATGACCGGCCAGGTCGAGCAAGATGTCGATGCCATCGCGTTCAACCTGCTGGGCAAGGCGCTGGTCGCTCCATTGGCTGCAAGCCACCCAGTTCGCTACGCGTTGGCGTGCCAGAGCCGTCTGCTCATCGTGCGTAACCCCAGTGAAATAGACCGTCAGGTCAAACGCCTGGCCCTGCAGCCGGCGCAAGATCGGCTGCATGAAGATATTGACCGGGTGTTGGTGATGGAAGTCGGCCGTCATGATCCCGATTTTCAGCTGGCGGTCGGGATCGCGGTTGTTGTCAAAGCTCGAAGCCAGGCGAGCGCCCTCGCCCAGGGGCGCAAACAGCCGCCGGTGCAGGTCTGCCACTTGCTGCGCGTCAAGCTGGTCGCTGTAGAGCGCGCTCATTGCCGCGCTGGAGCGCATCTTGGACTGTGGCCCTTCCCCCTCGGCCAGCTCGGTGTAGAGCCGCATCGCCGTGTCGGCATCGCCAATGCGCCCGGCCACCGACGCCCGCATGCTCTTGGCCCCAGGCTGTGGCGCGATGGCCTCGGCCGCGGCAAGTTCGGCCACCGCGTCGTCGAGTTGCCAACTCTCGGCATAGGAGTGGGCCAGGTTCCAGTGCGCCATCGCGCTTTGCGGATGCAGCGCCACGTTGCGCCGCAGCACCGCCTGGGCCTCCTGCCACAGGTTGAAGCGAAACGAGGTCTCGGCCAGACGCACCAGCGTGGGCTCGGTGGTGGCTGCGCTGGCGCGCTCAAAGGCACGGTGGGCTAGCTCGGTCATGCCCAGGCGGATCAGGATCTCACCCAGGTCAATCTGCATCTGGGCTTGCAGATCCACATCGGGCGGCTCGCCCGGTTGGGCCAAACGGCTGGCCATCAGCGCTTGGCGCATTGCCTCCAGCGCTCGCCCGGCATCGCTGCGCTCCAGCCTGAACTTCGCCACGCGCCAGTGCACCTCAGGCACAGCGTCGCGAGCGCGCCTGGGCGCTGGCTGCTGCTGCGTGGCCGGTGCTGATTGCGCGCCGGCGGCCAGCACCGCGCGGTGGTACGCGACCGCGCCAAGATCATGCTGACCGGTTTCCTCCAGCGCAAGGGCCAGCGCCAGATGCCCTTCCCAGCGTTGAGGGGCCGAGACAGTGGCCCGCCGGTAGGCATCGAACATTGCGTCGCGGTCGCCCTGCTGACGGCAGACATGGCCTAGCTCGAGCCAGGCGCTGAAGTTCTCGGGTTCCGCCAGCAGGAGTGCGTTGAACTGTGCACGCGCCTGCTGCGGCTCGCCCAGTTGCACGGCGCAGCGCGCCAGCTGCATCGCTGCCGCCGACATGGCAGGGTCCAACGCCAGCGCCTGGCGCAATGGCAACTGGGCGGCCGGCGCATCGCCACTGTCCAGCAGCGCATTGCCCAGGTTGAAGTGTGCCGCTGCCGGCGCCTGGGGCAAGGCCGCCGCCTGCCGGTACATCGCGATCGCGCCTTGCAGATCGCCCTGCAGCCGCCGCTGATAACCCTGATTGATCAGCCCGACTGGCAAGTTGTCCTGCGCTGCGGCTGGCGGTTCATCGGGCTGAGTCATCGCTTTGCCATCGATCGGAGGGCCTGCACCGCGCTCAGGCGTGCACGGCCGCGTGCAGCTGATCGGTCTCTCCTGGCCTCCCCACCAGCAGCCGCCAGTCGACTTGTTGGGCCGCGTCAGCCCACAGAGCCGGGTCCTGACCCGCGTTGGCGCCCAGCAAATCGGCCAGGGTCAGCACGGAGGTGCTGGCCTGCGGGCCGGCCGTGGTCGCTGCGAGTTTCGGCGGGTTCGGCAGCGGGCCGGACAGCAAGTCATCCAGGCGAAGCGCCGACGCGCCCGCGGTGGTGCTGCCCGGCACCGTCTGCAGCCAGACGTCGGCCACCTCGGCTTCGCGGCCGTCGGCCCAGGTGAAGCTGCTGCGCTCGCCGATCAGGTTGCCCTGCTGCCAGCTGGTCTGGTCGCTGCGATAGGCCAGGTCGATCGACTGAACGCCTGCCTGTGCCAGGCTGCGCAGCTCGCCCGCGTCGGACAGGCCATCGCTGTTGAGGTCTTGCCAGACCAGCAGTTGCGCATAGGCGGCGTCCAGCGCGTCGACGCGCCCGTCGCCGTTGCTGTCGAGTGCGGCCAAGGCCTCGAAGCCATTTTTTGCCGTAGCGCCATTAGGCAGGCGGGTGGCGTTGCCGAACAACTCCAGACCGCTGTCAATGCGCCCGTCGCCGGTGAGGTCACGCGCCAGCAGGGCGTCGGTATGGGCCACCCAGCCGACCTGGTCGGCCAGCCCGTCCGCGTCAAGGTCAAAACGCACGCCGGCAGCCATCGACAGCGTCTGCACGCCGTTGCCGTCAAGATCGAGCACCAGCGGCGAGACCGTGCTCGACACGCTGATGTCGGCATCCACCAGCAGCTGCGCTGCAGAGGTGTTGTGGTTGTAGACCTTGTAGGTCTGGCCGTTGGCCACCGCATCGGTGCCCGCCACCGTCCAGTTGGCCAGATCCGTCAGGTGAAGTTTGTCACCCGTGTTGCCATCGACCATCAGCTGGTTCTTGCTCACCGTGGCGGTCAAGCCGCTGGTGGTGTTGCTGCTGTTGAACACGTTCGAGTTATCAAAACTTTGCAGCATGTCCTGAAGGGTCAATTTCAAGGTATTGTCGCCACTACCAGTCAAATCGATCTTCTCGATATTCTGAATCGCTGGGCCTCTGACATTACTTAAATCCAGCGTGATGCCCGCACCATCCAACTTAAAGATATCGATACCACTACCGCCATCAATGCGTTCAATCGCCTGCGATGTACCACTCAGACTCATCTTCGCGACGTTATCAGCATTGACCACGATGGTGTCATTACCACGACCAGCGTACAGCACGTCAGCGCCACCGTTACCGATCAGCGTGTCGTTACCATCACCGGCCACCAACTGATTGTTGCCGCTGGTACCGGTAAGTGTATCTACACCGGTAGTACCAATCGCATCGCCATTAGCAGACTGGAAGGTCATGCTTTCCAGCTTGTCCACACCGCCGTAAATCACACGAGTGATACCGGCTGATGTCAAAGTACCCACCGTCTCACCTTGGTAAGTAGTCATCACCAAGTCAGCCAAGCCGTCGCCGTTGACGTCGCCAGCAGCACTGGCTGTACGACCCAGCAACATACCAGCGGTTGACGAATAACCGTCGATGCGGAAGCCCTGTAGAGCTGTCAATGAATCCAGCGTCAATGCCGTAGTGGCAGTGCGACCATAGATAAGATACGCGCCACCCACCACCGTGCCACCAATCGCCATATTGGTGTTACTCACCACAAAGTCAGCCAGACCGTCACCGTTGAAGTCGCCAATCACATCGGTGTCTGTCACCACCGAGTTGGCGTTGTTGGTGAGCGTGTCATTGATAATGAAACCGCCATTACCCGCTGCCAGATCGGTCACATTCACCGACGTGCTGTTGGTCTTGCCAAACATCACAAAAGCACGGGTAATACCGTCGCTGAAGGCAATGTCGTCCAAGCCGTCGCCGTTGATATCCCCCGCGTTGGTGGTGCTGAACTTGACCGAGTTCAGCCCCGTCAAGCCGCTGATCACAAAGCCCCGGCCGTTGGTGGGCGACGTAAGTGTGCCGCTGTTCCAGGCCGCCACGCTGGAGCTGCCGTAGTACACATACACCGGTCCAGTGCCAGTGCCTGTTGTCGGCACTTGAGCCAGCGCAAAGTCGCTGTAGCCGTCGCCGTTGAAGTCACCATGCAAGGTGGGCAGGATCCCACCCGAGTTGTATGACCCGCCGTTGGTGATGCTCACATAGCTCGTACCGCTGCCGGTGCCGGTTACCAAAGTGCCCGATGTCCCCGTAGGCAAGGCCACGCTGCCACCCCGTGTGAAGTTGGTACCGCCAAACACCAGGTAGTTGGTGAAGTTGTTGCTGTTGTTGAACAGCATGTCTTCATAGCCGTCCCCGTTGACGTCACCCACCACGCTCGGTTCGTTGATACTGTTGCCCGAGGTTAAGGCAAAGCCATTGGTACCCAGCGAAGCCAGCGCCACCTGACCGATGCTCGTGGTTTTACCAAACACGATGTAGCTGTTGGCGCCATTGCCAATCAACAAATCGCTCAAGCCATCGCCGTTGATGTCGCCGCCACGGGTGGGCTGCAAGACGCCCGAGCCTGTGATGATGAAACCAAAGCTGTTGCCTGCCGCGGTCATCTGCGACACGTTCACCGCCCCCAGGCGATTGCCACCATAGACGACGTATCGCGTGCCGCTGAGGTCCGTCAACTCGATGTCATCAAAGCCATCACCGTTCACGTCGCCGACGTTTTGCGCGCCTTGGTTTTCATTCGAAAGACCGAGCTTGCCGCCGCTCGCGTTGCCTTCAATCTGAAAGCCCTGACTCAGACTGGCCAACTGAGCCAGTGGCAAGTCATAGTTCCATTTCACCACCAAAGACGATGTCAGCGACGTATTACCGCTGGCCGCGCTGGTAACCTCGGCACTCACCGTCACATTGCCAAAAGCCTGGCTCTCCAGTTGGGCCTGAGACACTGTCACATCTAGGTATTGGTTGCTGATGTTGGTCGGGGTTAACGTAATACTCGCCAGAGTTTGGTTACCCCAGAATACAGTCACCGTATCACCAGCCACCGTAGGCACAGCTGCGCTCGCGGCCAGTGTGGGTAGCTGCACTCGCAACACGGTACCCAGATTACCGGTCGATGTAGTTTCGGAATACCACAAGGTGTTGTCCACATAGGTCGGTACCGTCGCAGGCATCGTGGCCGTTTGCACGTCGTAATAGGCCTCGGGAATACCGGTGATCGAGCTGGTGGTGTTGGTTGTTGACCACACCGCGCTGTCAATGATCGGCGTCGTCGGCAAGATGAAGTTCACATCAACGGCTTGCGCACCCGACTGCGCCACCACCGTGCTGCCGCTGAGCAGCGTGACCGAGGCCACCACCGCTTCGCTGGTGCCGCTCGGTGTTTCGGCGATCAGCTTGCTGTAGTCCACAGGCACGTTCACATACCCGTTGCTGATGTCTGTGGCCGTCAGCGTCACGCTGATGGTCTGCCCGCCCCAGTTGAGCGTGATGGTGTTGCCGCTGGCCGCATCGGTGTCGGTCAGGCTCAGCTTGATCAGCGTGCCATCGGTGGCCTCGGTCATGTTCAGTGTGTTGGGCAATTCATTAGCCGTGGTCACGATGGTCGGGGCCAGGTGCACCTTGACGTTGCTGTCCACCAGCACTTGTGCTTCGGCCTTGGTCAGGTCGCTCAGCACCTTGTAGGTCTTGGTCACGCCGCCCACGGTGTTTTGCACCGTGCCGATGCTTTGCCAAGTACCACTCAAGTACAGGTCGTTGCTGGCAGTGCCGTCTACCACCACTTGCGCGCCGTTGTTCACGGCATCCCAGTTGGTCGCGCCGCCGGTGCTGGTGGTCGTCCAGCCGGTGGCGGTGTTGAAGGGGTTGTTTTTCTCGGACAAGCCCAACACGTCGAGCAGGCCCATCTTGAGCGAGATGCCGCTGGCACTCAGGTTGATGCGCTCAACGCTCTGAATGGCGGCTGGCCTGATCGTGTTCAGGTCCAAGGACGCGGTGATCTCCAGCGTGTCGGTGCCGCTGCCGCCGTCGATGCGGGCAATGGCTTGCGCGGCGTTTCCGCTGTTGGTTGCCAGAGCGCTGATGTTGCTGGCGTTGATGATGAGGGTGTCGTCACCCCGGCCGCCGTACAGCACGTCTGCACCGCCCGCGCCCACCAGCGTGTCATTGCCGTCACCGGCCACGATCTGGTTGGCACCGCTGGTGCCGGTCAAGGTGTCCGCGCTGGAAGTGCCGATGGCGTCGCCGTTGGGGGTTTGGAAGGTCATGGAATTCAAGGCAGTGGTACCGCCAAAAATCACACGGGTGATGCCTGCATCAGTACGGGTCGGTGCAGTCGGATCATCTGCCGGGGCCGTGATGATGAGGTCGGCAAAGCCGTCGCCGTTGATGTCGCCACCTGCGCTGACCGACTGGCCAAAGTTAGCACCAACGTTGCTCGGTCCATTGATGCGGAAGCCCTCAGAAGGAGCCACGTTACTGAGCGTGATGGCGCTGGTCGCGGTGCGGCCGTAAATCAGGTAAGACGTGCCGAAGTTGCTGCCGTTGACTTGTCCAGCGTTCTGCGTCACCACCATGTCGGCCAGGCCATCGCCATTGAAGTCGCCGACCACATCGACGTCTTGCAGTTCGCCATTGATCACAAAACCGCCCACGCCTGCCGCCAAATTTGAGATTTGAACGGGCGCATCGCTGGTCTTGCCAAACAGCACATAGGCATTTGTCGCAAAATCGTTGAAGATCATATCGTCCATGCCGTCGCCGTTGATGTCGCCGGTGGTTGTGCTGTAGAAAGCTTGGTTATTGCCCGTCAAACCGCTGATGGCAAAGCCACGGCCAGTGCCTGCCACGCTCATGCTGCTGGAGGTGATGCCCGTCAAGTTGGAACCACCAAAGAACACGTACTCCGGCACCGCCGCAGCTGAGTTGGTGGCGTTGTAGGTGTTGAGCACAAAGTCGCTGTAGCCGTCACCGTTGAAGTCACCGCTCTTGGCGTACGTGCGGCCGCCTGACACCAAGCTGGTATTGCCCGTATTGATGAAGAAGCCGTTGCTGAAGGTACCGGTTTGCCCGGTGGGCAGGGTCAGGTCCGAGGTGTTGGTGCTGCCGTACAACACAAAATTGCCATAGACGCCACTGGCCCCCACCTCAAAGTTCACGATCATGTCGTCAAGACCGTCACCGTTGACGTCACCGATGAAAGTCGGCGCCACCACGTTGTAGTTGGACGTGATTTTGAAACCTTGGCTGGCCGCCATGCTGGTCACGTTGATGGCACCTGGGCTGGCTGTGCTGCCCAGCACCACATAGGTGCCAGTGGTGGCGTTTTGAACAAGGATGTCGTTCAAGCCGTCGCCGTTGTAGTCGCCCGCGGTGGTGTTGTAGAAGGTGCCACCACTGATGATGAAGCCGTTAGTGCTGCCGACGGTGGTCAAGGTCGACAACTCCACCGCTGTCAGGCCGGCACGGCCGTAGACCACATATTTGGCACCGCCGACGTTTTCAACCAGGGTGAAGTCGTCATAACCGTCTCCGTTGACGTCGCCCACATTCACCACGCCGTTGGTTTGGACTTGATACCCCGACTGGCTGCTGGCTGTGCGGCCGTTGATGGCAATACCGGCGCTCAGGCTGGCCAGGCTGTCTACGGGCAAGTCGTAAGCCCAAGTGACGTTGACCGAAGCCGCTGGCGAGCTGTTACCGCTGGCCGCGCTGGTGACCACCGCTGTGACAGGCACGGTGCCGTAAAGCTGGGCGCTGATGGCGCTGAAGGGCACGGTGATGTCCACATATTTGGCCGTGATGTCAGCGGCCAGCAGGGTGTAGCCGGTCAGGGTTTGGGTGCCCCAAGTCACGGTCAGGGTGTCGCCTGCCAAGGCAGGGTTGGTGGCACCGGTCACGCCGGCTGTTGGCAACTGCACCCGCATGATGGTGCCGCTGTTGCCACTGGCGACGGCTTCGCTGTAGTACAGCTGGTTGTCAACCTGCAGCGCGCCGCCAGTGTAGGTTGTGAAGCCTGTGAATTGACGGTCGTACTGCGCTTCTGGGATGCCAAGGATTGTGCTGGTGTTGCCCGCTCCCGTAGCCGCCCAAGCCACGTTGTTGATGGTCGGCGCAGTGGGCGTCACAAAATTGATGGCCACGTTGGTCGAGGTGCTGGTCACTCCGTTGCCCAACGACGCAGTGACCGCGATGGTTTCGCTGGTGTTGGCCGGAGTTTCCGCTTGAATGACCGAGGTAGGCACGATCACG
This sequence comes from Betaproteobacteria bacterium, assembly GCA_037134215.1. Classification (GTDB taxonomy): domain Bacteria; phylum Pseudomonadota; class Gammaproteobacteria; order Burkholderiales; family Burkholderiaceae_C; genus Rhodoferax. The sequence goes on along the minus strand of JBAXMQ010000067.1, from coordinate 1,076 downwards.
GCCACGGTGTTGGCGGCAATGTCGGCTGCGGTCAGCACTTGCGTGTAGGTCTGGCCACCCCAGGTGACGGTGATGACCTGCCCGGCCACAGCGCCGGTGCCTGTCAAGCCGACGTTCACCGGTGTGCCGCCCGAGCTGGCGGCCTCGGTCATGTTGAGGGTGGGGCCTTCGGGGATGCTGGTGATGGTGGGGCGCGCGGCAATCACCAACTCGCCGCTGCTGATGTCGCTGCGTGTTAGGCCCGCGGCGGTGGTGGAGACGTCCACGTTGTAGGTGGCGGCGCCCGTGGGCAACACACTGGCTGGCACGGCCAGGCTCCAAGCGCCGGAGCTGGTGCTGTAGCTCAGGCCTGCGGGACTGCTGGTGCCGCCCACGGTGAGTGTGTAGGTGCCCAGGGTGGCGGTGCCTGCTGCGTCTTTGAGGACGACGGTGAGCGCATCACCAGCCGCCAAGTTGACGGTGTTGGCCCCGTTGAGCTTTTGCGCCACACCGGTGATGGTGGGCGTGGTGCCGAGGGTGGTCTGGCTGACCACGGTGGGCACGTCGGGCGGCGCGATATTCACCAACACGCCGTTATTGGTGTCTGGTGTGGCAGCGTTGCCGGCTTTGTCGCTCACGCTGGCAGTGATGGCGTAGGTGTTGCCGTGGTTGAGCAGCACGGCGTCGGCCGAGGGCACGCTGACCGACCATGCACCCGAAGCGGCGGTGGCGGTGTAGCTCTTGCCAGCCAGGGTGACGGTGACGGTCTGGCCGTTTTCAGCGGTGGTGGTGCCGCTGATGACGGGCAGCGGGGTGACGGTGCTGTTGAGGGTGTAGTTGGTGGTGTCAAAACCACGCTCGGTTCCGTCAAAGGTGCCGTTGCCCGATGCGCCCACGGCGTCACCAAACACGCTGGTGACCAGCACGGTGGGGGCGGCAGTGTCGATGGTGACGCTGCTGCTGATAGACGCGCTGTTGCCGCTGGCAGCAGAGACAGAGACGGTGATGTTTTTCAGGCCATCGGTGGTGAAGCCAACTGCAGGGTCCCAGGTGCCGCTGGTGGCGGCGAGTGCGCCGGTGTCTACCGACCAAGCGCC
>JBAXMQ010000066.1:0-17120 GCA_037134215.1 Betaproteobacteria bacterium | reverse complement strand
TGCAGGGCGAGCGCACTCTGGTGCCGTTCTTTGACGCCAAGATTCCCCCGGATGCGTCCTGGTTGCCGCTGGACAAAGTGGCTGATGCGGGCGCAGTGCTGGTGGACATGCGATGGCGCGAGGGCGCAGCTGCGGCGCTCAGGCAGGCGCGCCAGTGTGGCGTGCCTGGCATTCTGGATGCGGACACTGCGCCGGCACAGGACCTGATCGACATGATTCCCCTGGCCTCGCATGTGCTGTTTTCTGAGTCGGCGCTCTGCATCGTGGCGCCTGGCATGAGACCAGAGGCGGCACTGCTTGAAGTGGCTCGGCAAAACACCGCCGAGGTGGTTGGTGTGACGTTGGGGCCGCAGGGTGCTTGGGTATGGACACGTGAATCGGGTCTTGTGTCGAAGGTATCGGCGCCAGTTGTCAAGGCCGTGGACACACTGGGCGCAGGCGATGTCTGGCATGGCGCTTTTGCTTGGGGCCTGGTCAAGGGTTTGCCCGTGCCTGAAATAGTTCAGTGGGCCAACCTGGCGGCGGCCATGAAGTGCGAGGTCTTTGGCGGCGTCACCGGAACACCGACGCTGGCGCAGTTGCAAGCGCGGGCTGCCAGCGAAACGGAAACCCCAAGGGTTTCCACTGATTTTTAAAAACTAACTAGTTTGTACATTACAGGCTGCACCCCAGGTCAGGAAACCGCCATGTTCGAGAAACTCATTGCAAGGTACTGCCAGATGCTGTCCAGGCTGATGGCCGCCAGTTTGGCGGTGATGGTCGTGCTCGTCTTCACGAATGTGGTGCTGCGATACGCCCTGAACTCGGGGATAGCGGTGTCTGAAGAGCTGTCGCGCTGGTTGTTTGTCTGGCTGACCTTTCTGGGCGGTGTCGTGGCCCTGCACGAACGCGCTCACCTGGGCACTGACATTCTGGTGTCCCGTCTGTCGGTGGGGGGCAAAAAAATCTGCCTGGGTCTGGGTCACCTTTTGATGCTCTTTGTGTGCTGGCTGCTCTTCAAGGGCGCGTTGGACCAAGTCAAGATCAACTGGTCCACCACCAGCGCGGCCATGGAAGTGTCAATGGCTATTTTTTATGCGTGCGGCTTGGTGTTCGCCGTCTCGGGCGCGGTGATTTTGCTGGCTGACTTTTGGCGGTTGATCACCGGGCAAATGAGCGATGACCAGCTGGTCGGTATCCGCGAAAGCGAAGAGCAGTCGCACAGCGACACGCGCTCGGCCTGAGCGCCACCACAAGGAACACCATGACCATTGCCATTTTTCTGGGTTCGTTGCTCGGCGCCATGGCGCTGGGCATTCCGATTGCTTTTTCACTGCTCTTGTGTGGCGCCGCCTTGATGTGGCACCTGAGCCTGTTCGACCCGCAGATCCTGGCGCAAAACGTCATCAACGGCGCGGACAGTTTTCCCCTGCTGGCGGTGCCGTTTTTCATGCTTGCGGGTGAGGTGATGAACGCCGGCGGCCTGTCGCGGCGCATTGTTAATTTTGCGCTGACGCTGGTGGGTCACATCAAGGGTGGGCTGGGCTATGTGGCGATTGTGGCGGCCGTGATCATGGCGGCGCTGTCGGGCTCTGCCGTGGCTGATGCAGCGGCCTTGTCAGCTTTGCTGCTGCCCATGATGGTGGCGGCCGGCCATGACAAGGGCCGATCGGCCGGTCTGCTGGCTTCGGCCAGCATCATTGCGCCCATCATTCCGCCCAGCATCGGCTTTGTCATTTTTGGCGTGGCCGCCAATGTCTCTATTTCCAAGCTCTTCATGGCCGGCATTGCGCCCGGCATCATGCTGGGCGGGGGTTTGTGGGTCACCTGGTGGTGGGTGGCTCGCAAAGAACAGGTTGCCGTGCCGGCCCGTAAGACAGGGCCCGAAGTGTGGCGCGCCTTCAAGGACGCCACTTTTGCGCTGGTGATGCCTGTGATCGTTGTGGTGGGCCTGAAGTTCGGCGTGTTCACGCCCACAGAAGCGGCTGTGGTGGCAGCCGTTTACGCCATCGGGATTTCGACGCTGGTGTACCGCGAGCTCAAGTTCAGTGATCTGTACGGCTTGTTTTTGGCCGCCTCCAAAACCACGGCCGTGATCATGTTTTTGGTGGCCGCCGCCATGGTGTCGGCCTGGCTGATCACAGTGGCGCAGTTGCCGGCCGAAGTCATCAGCTTGCTGCAGCCACTGCTGGACAGCCCGCGACTCTTGATGTTTGCCATCATGCTGCTGGTGATGGTGGTGGGCACCGCCATGGACATGACGCCGACCATCCTGATTCTGACGCCGGTGCTCATGCCCCTGGTCAAAGCGGCCGGCATTGACCCGGTCTACTTCGGTGTGCTGTTCATCATCAACAATGCCATCGGCCTGATCACGCCGCCGGTGGGCACTGTGCTCAACACCGTGGCGGGCGTCGGCAAGGTCAGCATGGATGTGGTCACCCGCGGCGTGATGCCATTCATGCTGGCGCAGTTCGCCGTGATGTTTTTGATGGTGCTGTTCCCGCAGCTGGTGATGGTGCCGGCACGCTGGTTTTACTGAGATCGGTTTTTTACTTGCAGGGTGTGTTCTGTACGCCATGTCCTGCTTCTTTTTTTGTTCGCGTACTTTGACAAATGTCCAGGAGACAACATGAAACGTCTGATGATCAAAACGCTGGTGGCCGCTGCCGCTGTGGCCGCTTTAGGCTTGGCCACTGCGCAGGACGTGCGCGAACACACCATCAAGTTCGCCACGCAAAACCCGAAGGGTCACCCGATCATGGTCGGCATGGAAAAGTTTGCTGAGATCGTTACCGCCAAGTCCGGCGGCAAGATCAAGGTTAACCTGTTCCCCGCTGGCGTTTTGGGCGGCGACGCACCCAATGTGTCTGCCCTGCAAGGCGGCACCATTGAAATGGTTTCGCTGAACTCCGGTATTTTGGCCAGCCAGGTCAAGGAATTCGCGCTGTACGACTTCCCCTTCCTGTTTGCCAACGCCGCGGAAGCTGATGCCGTGGTGGACGGTCCCTTCGGCAAGAAGATGCACGACAAGCTGCAGGAAAAAGGCATTGTGGGCATTGCCTACTGGGAGCTCGGCTTTCGCAACATGACCAATTCCAAGCGTGCCATCAACAAGGTGGAAGACCTGGCCGGCCTGAAGATTCGCGTCATCCCCAACCCAATTAACCTGGACTGGGTCAAGGCACTGGACGCTAACCCGACACCGATGGCTTTCGGCGAGGTCTACGGTGCGATGGAATCCAAAGCCATTGACGGACAGGAAAACCCGCTGAATGTGATTTTGGCCAATAAGTTTGCTGAAGTGCAAAAGCACCTCACGCTGACCAACCATGTGTACAACCCGCAGTCGATCATCGTCAGCAAGAAGTTCTGGGACACCCTGAACGCTGCCGAGAAAAAAATCATCAACGACGCTGCCACAGAAGCGACCCAGACCCAGCGCAAAGTAGCCCGTGACGCCGCCAGCGGCAACCTGGCTGACCTGAAGAAAGCCGGCATGCAAGTCACCGAGCTGCCAGCCGCCGAAATGACCAAGCTGCGCGACAAGATGAAGCCGGTCATTGCCAAGTACTCGGCCAGCGTGGGTGAAGCCACAGTCAATGAAATGATGGCTGAGCTCGCCAAGCTGCGCAAGTAAAGCGCACCGGGTCGGCCCTGTCCATGCGGGCTGGGCTGGCCCATTGCGGATGACCCATGACCAAGACACGCATCGCCATTGTTGGCGCAGGCAACATCGGCCAGGCCCATATGGCCGTGGCCCGGGCCAGTGAGCGTGTCATGTTGTCGGGGCTTGTCGACCCCTCGCCGGCAGCTGTCGCTGTGGCAGCCGGGGCCGGCGTTCCGCTCTACCAGAGCCTGGAAGAATTACTCGCCAGGGACAGACCCGACGCTTTGATCCTGGCAACCCCCAATGCCTTGCATGTGCCGCAGGCCCTGCAATGCATAGACGTGAAGCTGCCGATCCTGCTGGAAAAGCCGATCGCCACCACGGTGGCAGAAGGCGTGAAGCTGGTGCAGCGCGTCCAAGAGACTGGCGCACGGGTGCTGATAGGTCACCATCGCGCGCACAGCCCGATCATGGCCAAGGCACGTGAGGTCGTGGCCTCGGGACAGCTCGGTCAGCTGGTGGCTGTGATGGGCAGCGCGACCTTTCTCAAGCCCGATCACTATTTCGCCGATGCGCCTTGGCGCCGCGAGCTTGGTGCCGGCCCGATCCTGCTGAACATGATTCACGAGGTGCACAACCTGCGCATGTTGTGCGGCGATATTGTTGCCGTGCAGGCCTTTGCCTCGAGCGCCACGCGCGGCTTTGCGGTGGAAGACACGGTGGCCATCAACCTGCGTTTTGCCAGCGGCGTGCTGGGTACGTTCTTGCTGTCAGACACTGCGGCGTGTGCCCGCAGCTGGGAGCAAACCAGCCAAGAGAACAAGGCTTACCCCAGCTATGACGACGAAGACTGCTACGTCATCACCGGTACCAACGGCAGCCTTTCGGTGCCGACCATGCGGTTGAAAACTTATCCCCGGCCGCAAGACCGTTCGTGGTGGAAAGAGTTTGACGTTGGCGTGGTGGGCATGGTGCGCGATGACCCGCTCAAGCTGCAGATGGCGCACTTCGTTCGGGTCGTGCGCGGCGAAGCCGAGCCGCTGGTCAGCGCCCAGGATGGGTTGCTCAACCTGCGCATCACCGAAGCCATTGTCGAAGCCGCGCGTAGCGGCCAGACGGTTAAGCTTCCGAGCGCCTGACCTTGTCCTGGCGTCTCCTGCGCTCACTTTTCACTATTCGGCCAACCTCCAAGGAACCCTCATGAAAATTCTCATGCTGCACGGCATCAACCACAACATGTTCGGCAAGCGTGATCCGGCCCAGTACGGCACCGTCACGCTCGACGAGATCAATGCCTCTCTGGCCAGCCTGGGTAAAGAGCTGGGCGCCACCATTGACGCCTTTCAGACCAACAGCGAAGGTGCCATGTGCGAGCGCATTCACAAGGGCTACGCTGATGGGGTGGACGCTGTGCTGATCAACGCCGGTGCCTGGACGCATTACAGCTACGGCATCCGCGACGCGCTGGCCATCCTGACCTGCCCGATTGTCGAACTGCACATGTCCAACATCCACGCGCGCGAAGTATTCCGCCACGTCTCGGTGTTTGCTGAGATCGTCAAAGGCCAGATCTGTGGCTTCGGCGTTGACAGTTACCTGTTGGCGCTGCGTGCCGCCGTATCGGCGGCCAAGTCCACCAAGTAAATTTCTCGCACCCTGGCTTCCTCATGCGCATCAACGGCCAAACCGAAGTCATTGCCCATATTGGATTTCCGACGCACGCCTTCAAGGCGCCGATGATCTACAACCCCTACTTTGAACAGCAGGGCATCAATGCACTGGTGGTGCCCATGGGTTGCAAGGCTGATGACTTCCCGGTCTTCCTGCGCGCCGTCTTCAAGCTGAGCAACATCCGCGGCGCCCTGATCACTATGCCGCACAAGGTGCCGACCACCAGCCTGGTGGACGAGCTGCTGCCGATGGCAGCCATCGCTGGCGCCTGCAACGCGGTGCGATTGGGTCCGGCTGGTCAGTTGCAGGGCGATATGTTTGATGGTGAGGGCTTTGTGCGGGGTGTGATGCGCAAGGGGCTGATCTTGCAGGGCGCATCAGCGCTGGTGGTGGGCAGCGGGGGCGTGGGGTCGGCGATTGCCGCCTCATTGGCTGCGGCTGGCGTGGCCAGACTGTCGCTGTTCGACGTCCAGGCGGCGGCAGCGCAGGGCTTGGCCGAGCGGCTGAGACGCCATTACCCGGCCCTGCAGGTCGCCACCGCGGCCAACGACCCGCATGGATTTGACCTGGTGGTCAACGCCTCTCCATTGGGTATGAATGAGGACGATGCCATGCCCACGGAGGTGTCGCGTATCGCGCCGGGCACTTTTGTCGGTGAAGTGGTCATGAAAACCGAGATGACCTCTTTTTTGCGGGCGGCCCAGGCGCGTGGCTGCACGGTGCAGGTAGGGTCCGACATGCTGTTTCAGCAAATCCCGGCCTACCTTGAATTTTTTGGTTTACCCAGTACCACCCCCGAGACCCTGCGGTCGCTGGCTCAATTGCGCTACGAAGGAGATCCACCATGACCGGCACGCCCCTGAATGTGTCTGCGCCAGACCGTGAATCGGTGCCCGAGATGCCCAATCGGCTGGGCATCGACGGCATCGAGTTCGTCGAGTACGCCTGCAGCAGGCCCCAGGCGCTGGGGCAGGTGCTGGAAAACATGGGATTTCGGCCGGTGGCCCGCCATCGCTCGCGTGAGGTCACACTCTACCGCCAAGGCGGCATGAACCTGATCCTCAATGCCCAAGCGGACGATGCTCGCGTCAGCGCCACGGTCGGTGGGCAACCGGTGATCACTGCAGTGGCGCTGCGCGTGCGTGATGCTGGCAAAGCCCATGCCCGTTGCCTTGAGCTCGGCGCCTGGGACGCCCCCAGCCACGCGCAGGCCATGGAGTTGCACATTCCTGCCATTCGCGGCGCGGGCGCAAGCCGTTTTTACTTTGTCGACCGGTGGCAAGATTTTTCGATTTACGACATTGATTTTGTACCGATCCCGGCCGTTGACCCAGCGCCGTCGGCCTTGGCCGGCATGCGCTACTTTGGTCTGGTGCAGTACATCGGCGCTGGCCGTAGCGCCGACTGGATGGCTTATTTGGAGCATATGTTTGACTTCTCTGCCATACCCGACCAGCAGCGTTTCGGCATTCTGCCCAAAGGCCACCTGATGCGCAGCCCCTGCGGAGGGTTTCTGTGGCAACTGGTGGAGCCAGACCCTGGCATGGACGACGACGGTGCGCCTGAAGCACTGCAGCGGATCGGCTTGGGCGTGCCCGACGTGGCCGCAGTGGTGGCCCTGCTCAAAATACGTGGCGTCGAGTTTGTCGAGTCCAGCCAGTTGCACCCCGAAGATCGCGGCGCTTTGACGCGCAGCGCGCTCGGCTCGGTGTCGTTTGAACTGGTTCACCAATCCCGCTGAAAGGCCAGCCATGGGCATGCTTGACGGATTCGGGATGGACACCATCACCTTGGCCGGCCCCTTGGAGGCCAAGTTGGCCGCTATGGCCGACGCCGGGTTTAGCCAAGTCATGCTGAGTGCACGCGACATCGTGGGCCACCCGGGCGGCGTGCCAGCTGCTGTAGCGGCCGTGCGCGCCAGTGGTTTGCGGCCTACAGGCTTCCAGGTGCTGCGGGACTTTGAGGGCCTGTCTGGGCACTTGCACGGCTACAAGGTGGACATTGCCAAGTCGATGCTGGAGATGTGCGCAGCCCTTGGCAGCGAGGTTTTGCTGGCCTGCTCGTCCACCTCCCGCCACGCCACGCAAGACCTGGACGCCATCGCCCGTGACCTGCGCAAACTCGCCATGCTGGCCGTGCCGCTGGGCATCAAGGTGGCCTATGAGGCCCTGTCCTGGGGTCGCACCGTGAATGAGTTCACCACCTCCTGGGACCTGGTGTGCATGGCAGACTGCCCCAACCTTGGGCTGGGGCTGGACTCGTTTCATGTGTTTGCCGCCAAGACCCCGCTGGACAGTATCGATATGCTAGACCCGGCGCGTATCTTCTTGGTGCAGCTGTCAGACTTCATGTGGCAAGACACACCGAGTTTTGAAGAGCGAATGGCTACGGCGCGCACTTTTCGGGTGTTTCCTGGGGAGGGGGTGCACAGCAGCGAGTTGGCCGACCTGCTGCTGCGGCTAGACCGGCTGGGTTACCGAGGTGACTACAGCTATGAGGTCTTCAACGACGACTACCAGCAACTGCCCTTGGCTACCGTGGCACAGCGAGCGCGACGCAGCACGCTGTGGCTGCGTGAGGATGTGTTGCACCGGGCCTTGCCACTCCCAAAGTGGGTGCAAGAGCGACCACGGCGCTAAGGCCACAGTCAGGCCCCAAAACTCTGAAGATATCATCCACCTATGCAACAAAGACAGGTCGGCCCCTTTAACGTCAGCGCCATTGGTTTGGGCTGCATGAACCTGAGCCATGCTTATGGCACGCCGATTTCGCCCGAGCAGGGCGAACGCGTGTTACTGGCTGCGCTGGATGCTGGCGTCACGCTGTTTGACACGGCCGCCCTGTATGGTTTTGGCAGTAACGAGACGCTGGTTGGCCGGGTACTCAAACCACACCGCCAGAAAATTACCCTGGCCAGCAAGGGTGGCATGGCCGGCGTGCAGTTTGCCGACGGCATCAAACGGGTGATTAATGGCCGACCAGAAGCGCTGCGACGCAACTGCGAAGACAGCCTGCGCCGCCTGCAGACCGATGTGATTGACCTGTACTACCTGCACCGCTGGGACAAATCGGTGCCCATCGAAGACAGCGTGGGCGCCATGGCTGAGTTGGTGCAGGCGGGCAAGGTGCGTGCGCTGGGCTTGTCTGAAGTGTCGGCAGCCACGTTGCGCCGGGCCCACGCCGTGCACCCCATTGCCGCATTGCAGACCGAGTACTCGCTCTGGACGCGCAATCCCGAAATCGCGGTGCTAGAAACCTGCCGCGAGCTGGGTACGGCTTTTGTGGCTTTCAGCCCGGTGGCGCGCGGCTTTTTATGCAACATGCCGCTGGACCCTGCCGTGCTCGATGCGAAAGACATCCGCCGAAGCATGCCGCGCTTTGAGCCGGCCAACTATGCGGCCAACCTAAGCCTGCTGCCGGCCTATGTGGCCTTGGCGAAAGAGTTGGGCTGCACCCCGGCCCAACTGGCGCTGGCCTGGTTGTTGCACAAAGCGGCCCACATCATCCCGATACCGGGCACAACCAGCCCCGCGCACCTGCTCGATGACCTCGGTGCCAGCCAGGTCTTGCTGGATGCGTCGGCGATGGCGCGACTGGAGGGCTTGATCAACCAACAAACCGTGCACGGCGCACGCTATGGGGCACAGGCAAGTGGCGAGGTGGATACAGAGTCGTTTTGATGGCACCGGTGCCCTTCGTGCTATCGTCATCGGATGAGTACCGTCAACGCAACGCCAAGCCCCTCTTCAACGCCGTCCCGGCATTTGCCACTGGCCGGCGCCACCAATTTTCGTGATTTGGGTGGCTATGCCACGCAGGATGGCCACATCGTTCGCTGGCGTCGTCTGTTCCGCTCCGATCATCTTGCCACCCTGACCGACGAGGACAGGGCCGTGCTGGCGGGCTTGCGCCTGCAGCGGGTATGCGACTTTCGCGGTGTTGCAGAGCGCGCCGAACTGGTCTGCAGCTTGCCCGAGGCCACCGTCCATTCGCTCGCGATCGAGCCGACGGTCGTCCAAGGGATGAAGGCACTGCTGGATGCGGGTGCGACGGTGACCCCGGCGCTGACCGTTGACCTGATGAAGCAAACCTACCGCGATTTTGTGGTTGCGAACTCTGCGCGATTTGCTGACATGTTTGCCCACTTGCTGGCCAATGACAGCCCCCTGGTGTTTCACTGCACGGCGGGTAAGGACCGGACCGGCTTTGCAGCCGCCCTCATTCTGTCGGCCCTGGGCGTGTCCCGGGATGTGGTCATGGAGGACTATCTGCTGACCAACACGCACTACCAGATGCCGGCACGCCCGACCATCACCTTATCCCAGGACGTTTTGAACATTCTTTGGCGGGTGCAAGAGGGGTTCCTGGAAGCTGCATTTCATACAGTGGACACCGAGTTTGGCGGAGTGCCGCGCTACCTGCAAAACCAGCTCGGCCTCGACGCTTCGCACCAGCAGCGACTGCGTGAGCTTTACCTTCAAAAACTATAGCGAACTATTCAAGCCCAGCAGGGGCTGGGCTTGAATTTGACTTACAAGTTGTCGGTAAAGCTGCGCAACTTGTCCGAACGGCTGGGGTGCTTGAGCTTGCGCAGCGCCTTGGCTTCGATCTGGCGAATCCGCTCACGCGTCACATCAAACTGCTTGCCCACCTCTTCCAGGGTGTGGTCGCTGGTCATTTCGATGCCGAAACGCATCCGCAGTACTTTGGCCTCACGCGGGGTCAGGCTGTCCAGGATGTCTTTCACGACATCGCGCAGGCCGGCCTGCATCGCCGCCTCCATGGGTGCCGTGTTGGCGCTGTCCTCGATGAAGTCGCCCAGGTGCGAGTCGTCGTCGTCACCAATCGGTGTCTCCATCGAAATCGGCTCTTTGGCGATCTTCATGATCTTGCGGATTTTGTCCTCGGGAATTTCCATCCTGGCCGCCAGCACGCTGGCATCGGGCTCGAAGCCAAACTCCTGCAGGTGTTGTCGGCTGATCCGGTTCATCTTGTTGATGGTTTCGATCATGTGCACTGGAATCCGGATGGTGCGCGCCTGATCAGCGATGGAGCGGGTGATGGCTTGCCGGATCCACCAGGTGGCGTAGGTCGAAAATTTGTAGCCGCGACGGTATTCGAACTTGTCCACCGCCTTCATCAGGCCAATGTTGCCTTCCTGGATCAGATCCAGAAACTGCAGGCCGCGGTTGGTGTATTTTTTGGCAATCGAAATGACCAGGCGCAGATTGGCCTCGATCATCTCCTTCTTGGCAGCACGCGAGGATGACTCGCCTTCGTTCATGCGCTTGTTGATGTCTTTCAACTGATCCAGCGGTACCACCACACGGGCCTGGAGGTCGATGAGCTTTTGCTGCAAATCCTGCACTGGCGGGATGTTGCGGGCCATGATCCCACTCCAAGGCTTGCCGACGGCGGCCTGCTTCTCGATCCACTTGAGGTTGAGCAACTGGCTGGCTACCTTGTTGTGGTGCTTGTCACGGCCGCTGAACTCGGCAATGAAGTGTTCCTGGGGGTAGCCGCACTTGTCGACAATGATGCGGCGCAGTTCTCGCTCTTTTTTGCGGATGTCATCGACCTGGGCGCGCACCATGTCGCACAATTTTTCGATGGTCTTGGCCGTGAAGCGGATCGACATCAGCTCGTCGGACAGGGCGCGTTGCGCCTTGATGTAAGCCGGCGTGCCATAGCCTTCCTTGTCGTAGACCTTGTGCACTTTTTCAAACAGGTCTCGCAACCTGTCAAACCGGGTCAGTGCTTCCCGCTTGAGCTCTTCCAGTTTTTTGGTGAGCGCCTTGGAGCCGCCCTTGCCATCGTCGTCGTCTGCAGCATCGAATTCGTCGAAATCCTCTTCGGCAACGTAATCGTCCGCTTCGTTCGGGTTGGAGAACCCATCCACCACGGTGGTGATGACGACCTTGTTCTCGCGGATTTCCTCGCCCAGGCGCAAGATTTCGGCGATGGTGGCGGGGGAGGCTGATATGGCCTCCATCATCGCCATCAAACCGCCTTCGATGCGCTTGGCGATCTCAATCTCACCTTCGCGCGTCAGCAACTCGACCGTGCCCATCTCGCGCATGTACATGCGAACCGGGTCGGTGGTGCGGCCGAACTCGCTGTCCACGGTGGACAGGGCCGCTTCGGCTTCTTCTTCCGCTTCTTCAACCGTGGCGGCAGTTGAGACGTTGTTGTTCAGCAGCAGGGTTTCTGCATCCGGGGTCTGCTCATAGACAGCGACGCCCATGTCGTTCAACATGGTAATCACCACCTCCATGGTTTCAGCATCCACGAGCTTGTCGGGCAGGTGGTCAGAAATCTCGCCATGTGTCAGGTAGCCACGGGTCTTGCCCATGGTGATCAGTGCCTTCAGTCGCAGTCGGCGTTTGGCCATGTCTTCTTCAGACAAAACCGCCTCATCAAGCCCGAACTCCTTCATCAAAGCCCGCTCTTTGGCCTTGCTGATCTTCATGCGCAGCGGCTTGACCTTTTCACCAGCAGCAGCTGGCTCGCCGACCAGATCGGCTTCGATGTCGGCCATATCCAGTTCCTCGGCGACATCGGGCAGGGGCAATTCCTTGGCCTTTTTGCCTTTTTTCAGCGCGTCTGCGTCGTTGGCGTCACTGGCCGTGACAGCCGTTTTGGTGGTTCGAGTCGGTTTTTTCTGCGGCTCATGGTTGGTCCCGGGCGCCGCCACGGACGTATTGGCCTTGTTGTCGGCTTTGACCAGGGCCGCTTTGCCGGTCGCTTTGGTCGTCACCGCCTTGGTTGCGGTCTCAGGCTTCTTGGTGGCCTGGACAACGGATTTCGGCTTGGCCGAAGCAGCTTCGACAGGAGACTTAGGCTTTTGTGCGGGCATTGAACAACCTCTGGACTTCAGTACGGACGATGATGGCAGGTCTGGTGCACCGCGCCTGGGACCGTAAAACTGGCCCGACAGCGGCAGGTGGATTCACGTCAAGCTGGAGGGGCGAACATTTGGCGTGCGGTCCATGCGGTGGTTTGGCCGTTCGTGAGCTGTGTCATCGGTTGGCGGGGTCCGGAGGAATCGCTGTCGCACTAGGCGTGAGTTTTGGATTATACCTTTTTGAAACCAAACTGTCGTGCCGATGTCGCCATCGACCGGTTCAGGGCCTTTCTGCCGGGTCAAGGGTGGACTCAAGTTGGCGTCGCCGCAGTTGGATGTCCCGGTACCTCATCAGGGCGGAGGGGTCAGTCTGGGCCGCCTGAATCATTTGGGTTTCCTCGGATTTCAGACGCTCTATCAACATCCGGTCCAGCAGACGCCGGAGTTCGTCGCTGGCGTCGCCAGCGCTTTCCGGCGCGCCCAGCGCATCCTGATCCATCAGCCGATCGGCCAGCGCCTCCAGTTCGGTGCCGCGTAGCGCTTCACGTAGCGCCGCCCATGGCTGTGCGCCGTGTTCCTGCAACTGCCCTTCGAGCCAGACAAACACGGCGCCATGCGGCGGTGGCAAGTCACACAACATGGCATGTTCTTCCGCCGACAGTGACTGCAGGGCGACCATGTCGGTCATCAGCAGCCGCACAGCATGGTCGGCCCGACTGGTCGGTAGCGCACGTCCGCGAACGCGTCCTGATAGCGCGCCAGATTTTGGCTTAAATGGCCTCTGGGCCCCGGAATATATGGCGTTCTTGCTATTTTTTTTGTAGCTCTCTGTGTCGCTGCCACGCTGCTTGGCGGCCCCCGGCAACCAAAGTTCTGTGAGTTCACGCCCGTCGAGTTGCACCAGATCGGCGATCTCGCCAAGCAATTGGCGTTTGAGGGCGCCGTCGGGCAATTGCAGCCACAGTGGTTTGGCCCGGCTGGCCAGCAGGGCGCGGCCTTCGGCGCTTGCCATGTCACAGCCGTCACGGGCGGCTTCAACCAGAAAGCGGCTCAGCGGCGTTGCTTCGCTGACCTGACGCGCGAAGGCCTCCTGGCCCAAGGTCCGTATGAAACTGTCCGGATCGTGCTCGGCCGGCAGAAAGAGAAACTTGACGCTGCGTTCATCGGTGGCAAAAGGCAGGGCGGCGTCCAGCGCCTTGCGCGCCGCGCGCTGCCCGGCGCTATCACCGTCAAAGCTGAACACCACTGTGTCGGTAAACCGGAACAACTTGCGGATGTGATCTGGCGTGCAGGCTGTGCCCAGCGTGGCGACTGCGTTCGGGAAACCCAACTGGGCCAGCGCCACGACGTCCATATAGCCTTCGGTTACCAGGGCGTAGCCGGTTTCCCGCAAGGCTTGGCGAGCCTCGAACAGCCCATACAACTCGCGCCCTTTGCTGAAGACAGGGGTCTCGGGCGAATTGAGGTATTTGGGCTTTTCGTCACCAAGTACCCGACCGCCAAAGCCGATGCATTCGCCCTTGATATTGCGGATCGGGAACATGATGCGGTCACGGAATCGGTCATACCGTTTCTCGTCAGCACCGTCCTCCGCCTGCAGAATGACCATGCCACTTTCCACCAGCATGGGGTCGTCATAGTTCGGAAACACACCCGCCAGCGTTCGCCATCCGGGCGGCGCGTACCCCAGGCCAAACTGACGCGCGATGTTGCCTGACAAACCTCGACCTTTCAGGTAGGCCACCGCTTGGGCCGATGCCTTGAGCTGCTTGCGGTAGGCCTCGCCAGCTTTTTCGAGCACCGTGGTGAGAGTGCTTTGTTTTTCGCGTTGCTCAGCGGCCTTGAGCCGCTCCTGCGGACTGATTTCGTCGTCAGGCACCTGCATGCCGTACTGCTGTGCCAGATCCTTGACGGATTCCACAAAACTCATCCCGGCATGGTCCATCAGGAAACTGATGGCATTGCCATTTTTGCCGCAGCCGAAGCAATGGTAGAACTGCTTGGCAGGACTCACCGAGAAAGAGGGTGACTTTTCGCCGTGGAAGGGGCACAGGCCCATGAAGTTGGCGCCCCCCTTCTTGAGTTGGACATAGCGCCCCACGATGTCGACCACATCGGCGCGCGCCAGAAGTTCCTGTATGAATGATTGCGGAATCGCCACAGGTCTGATTGTGGCCCGAACCGCTCAGTCGCCCATCACCACGCCTTCACGCCTGGGGTCGGCACCGCCGTAGAGCAGCGGCAAGGCCGGCGCTTGTCCGCGTACGATCGCCTGCAGGCCGCTGGTTAAGGTCGTCTCACGCACTTCATGCCCCCTGGCGCGCAGGGCTTCGACGGTGCCGGGCGGGAACCTTTTTTCTTCAAGAACGGTCGGTCCATTCAGTGAGGCGAAATTCGGCAGGTTGATGGCATCCTGCGGCGACAGCCCCCAATTGAGCACGCCGTACAAGGTTTTTGCAGCAAAGTGGATGATCAGCGCACCGCCCGGGCTACCGCTGCTCATCACCAACTGGCCAGAGGCCTTGTCAAACACCAGGGTGGGCGCCATTGACGAGCGCGGCCGTTTGCCAGGCTCTACCCGGTTAGCGACCAGGTTACCGGCGGCGTCACGTGGTGAAAAACTGAAATCAGTCAATTCGTTGTTCAGCAAAAAGCCGCCGCTGAGACCTGGTGTGGCGTTCACCATCTGGCGCGCACCGAAGGCGTCTTCGATGGTGGTCGTCATCGCCACCGCATGGCCTCGGCCATCGACGATCGAAATATGAGAGGTGCCGTATTCCGCTTGCTCGGGCATCGGGGCCCAACTCGTGGTCAGGGGCCCAGGGGTACCGGGCTTGGCGACTTTCATGCTCACAGCCTCTGGAGCCTGACCGATCAGCGCGGCCCGCTGCCCCAGGTAGGCCGGGTTCAGCAGACTCATCCAGTTGCCCGCTGGCGGCGCGACGAAATCCGGGTCGCCCAGGTATTGAGCCCGGTCCGCAAAAGCAAGGCGCGAAGCTTCGGTGTACAGGTGCAACCATTGTGCTGACGGTAAACCTTGCTCAAGCGCCAGGGTGCTTGCCTGCGTGTGGCTGAGGATGCCCAGAATCTGCCCGACCGCAATGGCGCCGGAACTCGGTGGGGGGAACCCGCAGATCACATAGGTCCGCTGCGGCGCGACATAGTCATGGCAGATCGCAGGCCGCTTGATAGCCTTGTAGTTGGCCAGGTCGGCCAGGCTGAGTTGGCCCGGGTTGCTCGGATGCTGGCTGACCTTGGCGACGATGGCCCGTGCCACATCCCCCTCCAGCAGTGCCTTCGAGCCAGAGGCTGCGATCTTGCGCAAGACGGCTGCAAACGCTGGATTGCGGAGCACATGCCCCACCTCGTGCGGCGTACCGTCGGCTTGGTAGAAGTAAGCGGCTGCAACAGGGTCTTTTTTGAGGTGGGTTTCCGCCTTGAGCAGCGCGTTCAGACGCGGGCTCACCCGAAAGCCTTCTTCGGCCAAGGCGATGGCGGGCTCGAACAACTTGGCCCATGGCAGTAGGCCTTGCTCGCGATGGGCCATTTCAAGCATGCGCACGGTTCCGGGCGTGCCGACCGAGCGACCGCCAACGACCGCGTCGTAAAAACCAATAGGCTTGCCGTCCTGGCCCAAAAACAGGGACTCATCGGCCGCTGCAGGTGCCGTCTCCCGCCCGTCGAATGCCGCCACGGTCTTGCCATCAAAGTGCATCAGGAAGGCGCCGCCGCCGATGCCGCTGCTTTGCGGCTCTACCAACGACAACACCATTTGGACAGCGATGGCCGCATCTGTCGCGCTGCCACCGGCTCGCAACACCTGGTAGCCCGCATCGGTGGCCAGCGGATTGGCCGCGGCCACTGCAAAGCGGCGAGTCGTCCAGCCAGGTTTCTCCGAGATGCCGGATGCGCCCTCGGGTTGCAGTGGCACGGTGTACTGGAACGTTGACTGGCTGGCGCAGCCGGCCAGCACACTTGCAGTCGCCAGCAGCAGGGTGAGCATTTTCATCATGGAATGTCTGGACGTCGGGGTTTGGTGGCCGCACTAGACAGTGCTTGGCGGGGTGGTGTTACTTCGGCGCCAGCCTGATGGCGCCGTCAAGCCGAATCACTTCGCCGTTGAGCATGTCATTCTCAAAGATGTGCAGCGCCAGTTTGGCGTAATCCTGCGGTGTACCCAGTCTGGACGGGAAGGGCACGCTGGCCGCAAGAGAATCTTGGACCTCTTTGGGCATGCCGAACATCATGGGCGTGCCAAAAATCCCTGGCGCAATGGTCATGTTGCGGATGCCGTTACGGGCGAGGTCTCGGGCGATGGGTAAGGTCATCCCCACAATGCCGCCTTTGGAGGCGCTGTAGGCGGCTTGACCAATCTGCCCGTCGTAGGCAGCCACCGAAGCGGTGGAGATGATGGCACCACGCTCGCCGGTGGGTTCGGGCTCATTTTTGCACATGGCATCCGCGACCAGTCGGATCATGTTAAAGCTGCCCACCAGGTTGACGGTGATGCACTTGCTGAAGACAGCCAAGCTGTGCGCGCCGTTTTTACCGACTGTTTTTTCTGCCGGTGCAATACCAGCGCAATTCACCAGCCCCATCAGCTTGCCCAGCGACACTGCCTTGGCAACCACGGCCTGGCCATCAGTCTCGCTGCTGACGTCGCAACGCACAAAAGCGCCACCGATCTCCGCAGCCACGGCCTCCCCCTTTTCAACCTGCATATCGGCGATAACGACCCAACCCCCATGGCTGGCCAGAGCGCGGGCCGTGCCCTCGCCCAAACCAGACGCGCCACCCGTCACGATGAATACCTTGCCCGCGATGTCCATGTCTTGCTCCGTGAGAAATAAAAAAATTGATTGCCGTTCACATTAATTATCGTTCACCGACCAGGTGTCCCCAGAGGCAGAGGCCGGCATTTCCAGAGAGGATTGCTGCTATACTTACGCTCGTGGTAGATTCTTTAGGCGCGTAGCTCAGCTGGTTAGAGCACCACCTTGACATGGTGGGGGTCGT
>JBAXMQ010000065.1:0-17205 GCA_037134215.1 Betaproteobacteria bacterium | reverse complement strand
CCGCCGTGAACCTTGTCCCTTTGATCGAACTCAGCCGTGGCGGCACGCCCGAGTGCCTGCACCTGGGTGCGGTGGCCGTGGTCAATGTGCGCGGCCAGTTGCTGGCGCAAGCCGGCGACCCGCATTGGCTGACTTTTTCGCGCTCTACCCTCAAGGCACTGCAGGCATTGCCTTTCATGGAGGCCGGTGGCGCGGCCCAATTCGGCTTTGGTCCGCAGCAACTGGCCATGCTGTGCGCCAGCCACAACGGCGAAGACATGCACGTGGCCCAGACCCAAACCATGCTGGCACAGGCCGGCCTCACCTACAAAGCCTTGCGCTGCGGCTGCCATGTGCCGGGGCTGTTCACCCTGCTGGATCAGGCGCCGCCAGCCGGGCTGCAGTTTGACGAGCGGCACAACAACTGCAGCGGCAAGCACGCCGGTTTTTTGGCCTATTGCGTGCAGCACGGCCTGACCCTGGACGACTACACCGACCCAGGCCACCCACTGCAAGCGGCCATTCGGCGCGATGTCGCGCGCGCGGTGGGCATGGATGCCAACGACTTCAAGATGGGGCTGGATGGCTGCTCGGCGCCCAATTACGCCCTGCCCCTGGCCAAACTGGCCTACGGCTACGCCCGGCTGGCCAGCGGCGCGCGTGATCCTGAGTTTGGCCAGAGCTTTGCCGCCCTGAGCGCGGCCATGACGACGCACCCCGAGCTGGTCTCGGGCACCGGCCGCAATGACCTGGCCTTCATGCAGACCGGCCGGGGCGACTGGGTCAGCAAGGTGGGCGCGGATGGCGTGCAGGTGGTGGGCAGCACCAGCCGGGGCGAGGCCTTTGCCATCAAGGTGATTGACGGCAACAAGCCTGCGCTGTTTGCGGCCAGTGTCGAGGTGATGGACCAGCTGGGTTGGCTGGACGAGGGACAGCGGGCCGCGCTGGCGGCTTGGCGTGCGCCTGCCCTGCTCAATGCTCGCGGTCTGACTGTGGGGGCGCGTCGGCCCGTGTTCCAGCTCCAACGCTTGGCCTGAGCCTACCCGCATGACCCGGCTTAAGACCTGCGCATCCGCGCCACAGTGTTGGCGGTTCACCTGATGGCGGCGCTGTTCGCCAAAAGCACGCGATTGCGGCAGACTTTCTATAATAAAGCCAGGGCTTTATTTAGGCCGTCGACCCGCTGACTATAAAAACAACCAGGGTTTTGACTGGCAGATTATGTTAAAGACGATGGTGCAGGCGATTGCGCGCTTTTGCGGGGTGCGTCCGGGGTGCACGCTGGTCAGGGTCAGCCCGCTGAAGCAGCTGGCGGCGCGTGCCAACCAATGCTTTGACAACACCATGACGCTTTGCCTGGCCAAACCCCAGCGCTACACCCTGCGCTCGGGCTGGCTGGTCGGGCCGGACTTGAAACACCTGGGCACGGTGTTCATTCCCCACTACTGGGTGTTCAATGAAAAAACGATGCGCCACCTCGACCCCACGCCTCGGGCCGAGGGCGACCGAATGAGTTACCAGTACCTGCTGGACATGGACCTGCTGGCCCACGCCAGCGCTGAACACCCGCTCCCCCCCGCCCTACGGCTCAATCTGGTGGGCGATTTTGAGGTGTTCATGCAAAGCGGACGCTGGCAGGCGCTGGAGAACTTGGGCACCCAACTGCTGTTTGAGCTGGCCCGGGTCGTAGGCTGAGGTGGCCTGGCCGGCGCTTGCACCACGATTGGGCGCGGGCGCTCAGTCGCCCCAGACCTCGCGTGCCGTCTCCACCACCAGCCGCAGCTTGTTGCGCTGGGCTTCCACCGCGATGTTGTTGCCATGCACAGTGCTGGAAAAACCGCACTGCGGTGACAGCGCCAGCTGCGCCAGCGGGGCGTAGCGCGCGGCTTCGTCAATCCGGCGTTTGAGATCGTCCTTGCTCTCCATTTGGTCGAACTTGGTGGTGACCAGGCCCAGCACCACGGTTTTGCCTTTGGGCAGAAAGCGCAGCGGTTTGAAGTCCCCGCTGCGGTCATCGTCGTACTCCATGAAGTAGGCGTCGAGGTTCATCTCGCTCAGCAAGGCCTCCGCCACCGGCTCGTAGTTGCCGCTGGCGGCGTGCGTGCTCTTGAAGTTGCCGCGGCACAGGTGCATGGCCAGCAGCATGCCGGCCGGCTTTTGCGCCACCACCTTGTTGATGAAGGCGGCGTAGCGGTGCGGCAGCTCATTCGGGTCGTCGCCCCGCTGGCGTGCGGCTTCGCGCATTTTGTCGTCGCACAGGTAGGCCAGGTTGGTGTCGTCGAGCTGCACGTAGGTGCAACCGGCCGCAGCCAGGCTGCGCAACTCGTCACCATAGGCCTGCGCCACATCGTCATAAAAAGCGGGGTCGAGCTCGGGGTAGTGCTCGCGGCTGATGCCGGCGCGGCCACCCCGAAAGTGCAGCATGGTGGGCGAAGGAATGGTCACTTTGGGCGTGAGGCCAGCCGTCACCTGGCTTTTCAGGTACTGAAAGTCGGCCAGCTGGATGTCCCGGACATGGCGCACCTTGTCCACCACCCGCATCACCGGCGGGGCCAGCTCCAGCGTACCGTCGGGCTTTTGGATCGTCATCGGGATGTCGGTTTTGACGCCGCCGAGCTGCTGCAGAAAGTCGATGTGGAAATAGGTGCGGCGAAACTCGCCGTCGGTGATGCTTTTCAGGCCCACGTCTTGCTGGAACTTGACGATGTCGGCGATGGCCTGGTCTTCCACCGCCCGCAAGGCGGCCGCGTTGATGTGGCCCTTGGCGTGTTGCTCGCGGGCTTCGAGCAATGCCAGTGGGCGCAGAAAGCTGCCCACATGGTCATAGTGGGCGGGTAGGGTGAGGCTCATGGGTGTCTCCGGTCAGGGTGGGGAGGGGGCGCAGCTTGTTGCGCTCAGCCGCCATCTTAATGGATACCGTCTGGACGCTTTGAACAGAATTCTGGCATTTTCAGGCCGAATCAGACCGAATTTTTCCCCCGATGTATACAATCGGGATTCAATATGGCCAGTTCGACGTCTTTCCCCCTGAATGCCTGGTACGCCGCCGCCTACGATGTGGAGGTGGTGCAGCAGCTGCTGGCACGCACCATCTGCAAACAAAAGGTGGTGCTGTTCCGCAAGACCGATGGCAGCGTGGCCGTGCTCGAAGACGCCTGCTGGCACCGGCTGCTGCCGCTCTCCATGGGCCGCCTGCACGGCGACGAGGTGACCTGCGGCTACCACGGCCTGGTGTACAACGCCCAAGGGCACTGCACCCACATGCCCAGCCAGGAGACGATCAACCCCTCGGCCTGCGTGCGCAGCTACCCGGTGGTGGAGAAACACCGTTTTGTCTGGATCTGGCCTGGCGATCCGGCCCTGGCCGACCCAGCCAAGGTGCCCGACATGCACTGGAACGACGACCCGGCCTGGGCCGGCGACGGCAAGCTGATCACTGTGCAGTGCGATTACCGGCTGGTCATCGACAACCTGATGGACCTGACGCACGAGACCTTTGTCCACGGCTCCAGCATTGGCCAGCAGGCCGTGGCCGAAGCGCCTTTTGTCGCCACCCATGGCGACCGCACGGCCACCGTGACGCGCTGGATGTCCAACATCGACGCACCGCCCTTTTGGGCCGGGCAGATTCGCCAGGCGCGGGGCTATCAGGGCCCGGTCGATCGCTGGCAAATCATCCGCTTTGAGGCGCCCTGCACCGTCAACATCGATGTCGGCGTGGCCGAGGCCGGCACGGGCGCCATACCGCCCGGCGGCAACACGGGCGACGCCCGCCTGAGCGACCGGACCATGGGCGTGAACGGCATGGTGCTCAACACCATCACCCCCGAAACCGACGGCAGCTGCCACTATTTTTGGGCGTTTGCCCGCAATTACCGTTTGGGTGAGCAGCGCCTGTCGCACCAGCTGCGCGAGGGTGTCGCCAAGATCTTCCGCGAGGACGAGCTGATTTTGGAGGCGCAGCAGCGCGCCATGGTGGAGCGGCCCGAACGCGCGTTCTACAACCTCAACATTGACGCCGGCGCGGTTTGGGCTCGGCGGCTGATTGACGGCCTGGTGGCGCTGGAACAGCCCACCCGCACCGTGGTGCCGATTCGCGCCGCCGCCTGAAGCCCGACAGCATGGCCAACGCTACACCATCCATAGCAAACAATGATGCTGCCAAAGGGCTGGCGGGCCAAAGGCCGGTTCAAGCTGCGACTGACAGCGTGCAGGTGCGGGCGCTGCTGCAGCTGCGTGAATTGATCCTGTCTGGCGAGCTGGCCGGTGGCAGCCGCATCACCGAGCTGGCGGTGGTGCAACGCCTGGGCGCCTCGCGCACGCCGGTGCGTGCGGCGCTGATGCGGCTTGAGCAAGAAGGCCTGCTGGAGGCACTGCCGTCCGGCGGCTACGCCATCAAGACTTTCAGCGAGCGCGATGTGTCGGAAGCGATCGAGCTGCGTGGCACGCTGGAGGGTCTGTCGGCCCGGCTGACGGCGGAACGTGGCGCAGCCCCCGTGGTGCTGGCCGAGGCGCGCGCCTGCCTGGACGCCATTGACGAATTTTTAGAGGCCCCTACGCTAAACGACCAGGCTTTTTCGCGCTACGTGGCCCTGAACGAACAATTCCACGCCCTGCTGTCCGAGATGTCAGGCAGCAGCGTGATCGCGCGGCAACTGGAGCGCGTGATGAGCCTGCCCTTTGCCTCGCCCTCTGGCTTTGTGGTGGCCCAGGCCAATTCCACCGCCGCGCGCGACATGCTGGTGGTGGCGCAGGATCAGCACCGCCAGGTGCTGGACGCCATCGTGCAACGCGAAGGCTCCCGTGCCGAAGCCATCATGCGCGAGCACTCGCGGCTGGCCCAGCGCAACCTGCGCGAGGTGGTGCAAAGCCCTCGGCTGGACCAGCTGCCGGGCGTGCGCTTGATTCGAAAGCAGCGCTGATGAGCAGCGCCATCATCTGGACCGAGGCCGTGGTCCAAGCCACCCGTGAGCTCACGCCCAGCGTGCGAGAGTTCACCCTGGCAACCAGCAGCCCCAGCCTGCGCTACGCTGTGGGCAGCCACCTGCAGGTGGAGCTGCTGATCAACGGCCAAGCACAGACCCGCTCCTACTCGCTGGTTGGCCAGCCCGAGGCTGGCGTCTACCGCATCGCAGTCAAGGAACTGCCATTGGGGCGAGGCGGCTCGCTGGCGATGTGGCGGCTCGCTCCGGGTGACCTGCTGCGCATCAGTGCGCCGCACAATTTTTTCCCACTGAGCCTGACGGCACCCGCCTACCTGCTGCTGGCGGGTGGCATCGGCATCACGCCTCTCGTGTGGATGGCACAAACCCTTGCCGAACGTGGCGCACCGGTGCGTCTGGTGCAAGGCGCCCGTACCTTGAGTGAGCTGGCCTATGGCGACGTGCTGCGCACGGCGCTGGGCGATCGGCTGTGCCAAGTGGTGGACGAGCGCGGCGAGCGCATTGACTTTGCTGGCGAGATCGAGGCACTGCCGGCCGGGGGGCAACTGTATGTGTGTGGCCCTGCGCCAATGCTCGACGCTGCGCGCCAGGCCTGGGCCAGTGCCGGCCGACCTGCGCACGACCTGCGCTTTGAGACCTTTGGCAGCAGCGGTCACCTGGCGTCGCAGCCCTTTGGGCTGAAAGTCCCACGCCAGGGCATTGACATCACCGTTGCTGCTAACGAGAGCCTGCTGGACGTCCTTGAGCTGGCCGGAGTCAGCGCACTGTCCAATTGCCGGCGTGGCGAATGTGGCCTGTGCGCGCTGGATGTGCTGGCGCTCGACGGCGTGATCGACCACCGCGATGTCTTTTTTAGCGCTCACGAGCACCAGCAAAATCAGCGCATTTGCGTGTGCGTGTCGCGGGTGCTGGGCAGCATCACCCTCGACTGTGCCTACCGGGCCGAGGCCTGAGACATGCGAGCGTGCACGTCCTGCGCTAGACTGGCCCGCCTGCGCGCCCCCCGTTTTCGTTCCCACTGACTTTCCCACCAGGAGACACTCGATGCACAAAAGACAATTCCTCCATGCCACCGCATTGGCGGCAAGCGCCCTGCTGGCCAGCTACGCCGCAGCCGAAGAGGCCAAGTTCAAAATCGGCCTGATCCTGCCCATGACCGGTCAGCAAGCCACCACCGGCCGCCAGATCGAGGCGGCGGCACGGCTTTACATGGCGCAAAACGGCGACACCGTGGCTGGGCGCAAGATCGAGCTGATCGTCAAAGACGACACCAGCATCCCTGATGTCACCAAGCGCCTGGCGCAGGAGCTGGTGGTCAACGACAAGGTCAATGTGCTGGCCGGCTTTGGCATCACCCCCTCCGCCCTGGCCACCGCACCCATCGCCACCCAATCCAAGACACCCCAGGTCGTGATGGCCGCTGCCACCAGCAGCATTACCTTGGCCTCGCCTTACATTGTGCGCACCAGCTTCACCCTGCCGCAGGCCTCGGTGGCGCTGGCTGACTGGGCTCCCAAAAACGGCATCAAGAAAGTGGTGACCCTGGTCAGTGATTACGGCCCGGGTCTGGACGCCGAAAAATTCTTCTCCGAGCGCCTGCTGTTCAACGGCGGCCAGATCACCGAGTCCCTGCGGGTGCCCATGCGCAACCCGGATTTCGCCCCTTTCCTGCAAAAGGTGCGCGACCTCAAGCCCGACGCGCTGTTTGTGTTTGTGCCGTCTGGCGCGGGTGCTGCGGTAATGAAGCAGTTTCTGGAGCGCGGCATGGACAAGGCCGGCATCAAGCTCATTGGCACGGGTGACGTGACCGATGACGATCAGCTCAATGACATGGGCGATGGCGCCCTGGGCGTGGTCACCTCGCACCACTACTCCACCGCCCACCCCTCGGCGCTGAACAAGAAGTTTGTCGAGGCCTTCACCAAGGCCAACAAGGGCCTGCGCCCCAACTTCATGGCGGTGGGTGGCTACGACGGCATGCGCGTGATCTACGAGGCACTGCGTGCCACCAAGGGCAAGGGCGACGGCGATGCCTTGCTGGCAGCCATGAAGGGCCAGATCTTCGAGAGCCCGCGCGGCCCGATGTTCATTGACGCGCAAACCCGCGACGTGGTGCAGAACATTTACCTGCGCAAGGTGCAAAAGCAAAACGGCGAGCTCTACAACGTCGAGTTCGATGTGATCAAGGACGTGAAAGACCCCGGCAAGAGCCGCTGATCGTCGGCCTGCAGGCCACGCTGCCCCAGCCCCATGCTGACCATCCTGTTTGACGGCATTGCTTACGGCATGCTGCTGTTCATCCTGGCCGTCGGCTTGGCGGTGACCATGGGCCTGATGAACTTCATCAACCTGGCCCATGGCGCTTTTGCCATGCTTGGGGGCTACATCACGGTGCTGCTGATGCAGCGGCAGGGTGTGCCCTTTCTGGTCTGCCTGCCGCTGGCCTTTCTGGGTGCAGCGCTGCTGGGCGGCCTGCTGGAGCGCACACTGTACCGGCCGCTCTACAAGCGGCCGCACCTGGACCAGGTGCTTTTTTCCATTGGCCTGACCTTCATGGCCGTGGCCAGTGCCAACTACCTGGTGGGCTCGACCCAGCAGATCGTGCAGTTGCCGGCGTGGCTCAAGGGTCGCACCGAAATCGGTGAGGGCGCTTGGATGCTGGGCATGGGCCACTACCGCCTGTTCATCATCGCGGTCTGCGCCGCTCTCACCCTGGGTCTGCAGTTCGTGCTGGCCCGCACCCGCTTTGGCAGCCGGCTGCGCGCTGCTGTGGACGACCAGCGCGTGGCCGCTGGGCTGGGCATCAATGTGAACTGGGTGTTTTTGGGCACCTTCGCCGTCGGCTCCGGCCTGGCCGGCCTGGGCGGCGCCTTGGGTGCCGAGGTGCTGGGGCTGGACCCGAGCTTTCCCCTTAAGTACATGATTTACTTCCTGATCGTGGTGGCGGTGGGCGGCACCACCAGCATCACCGGGCCGCTGCTGGCGGCCCTTCTGCTGGGCCTTGCCGACGTGGCGGGCAAGTACTACATCCCCAAGCTGGGGGCATTCATCGTTTACAGCCTGATGATCGCCATCCTGATCTGGCGCCCGCAAGGTCTGTTTGTGCGCCAAGGCGGCAAAGCGTGACACCAGTACAAGCCTCCTTGCTGGCCAGTGGGCGCTGGAAGCCCTGGGAATACGCGCTGTGGCTGCTGGCGCTGGCCTCGCCCTGGTGGCTGTCCAGCCACGCGCTGATCATCAACGAGATTGCCATCGTCGCCCTGTTTGCGCTGTCGCTCGACCTGATCCTGGGCTACACAGGCATCGTGTCGCTCGGTCATGCGGCATTTTTTGGCATTGGCGCCTACACCGCGGCGCTGTTGGCGAAATGGGTCACGCCCGACCCGCTGCTGGGGCTGCTCGCTGGCATGGCGGTGGCCACGCTGCTGGGCCTGCTGTGCAGCTTCACCATCCAGCGCGGCAGCGACCTGACGCGCCTGATGGTGACGCTGGGGGTCGGCCTGATTTTGATGGAGTTGGCCAACAAACTCGACTGGCTGACCGGCGGCGCAGACGGCCTGCAGGGCGTGGTCATGGGCCCGCTGCTGGGCCGTTTTGAGTTCGATTTGGCCGGCCGGGTGGCGGCCTGGTATTCGCTGTGCGTGTGCCTGGTGTTTTTTGTTCTGGCTCGGCGGCTGGTGCAGTCACCCTTTGGCGCCACGCTGATGGCGGTGCGTGACAACCGGCTGCGCGCCATGGCCATCGGCATCCCCGTGTCGGCCCGGCTGGCCACGGTGTACACCATCGCCGCCGGGGTGGCTGGCGCGGCCGGCGCCCTGCTGGCGCAAACCAGTGGCTTTGCCTCGCTGGAACTGTTTGCTTTTGACCGCTCGGCCGATGTGATGCTGCTGCTGGTGATCGGCGGCACCGGCTGGCTTTATGGCGGCATTTTGGGCGCCATCGTCTTCAAGGTGATGCAGGACCTGCTGTCGGCCGTGACGCCGCAATACTGGCTGTTCTGGATGGGCCTGTTCCTGGTGGTGCTGATGCTGGTCGGGCGCGAGCGGCTGCTGCGGCCCTGGACCTGGTTTGGCGGGGCCCGCTCATGAACAGTGTCCCGGTGCTGCAGGCCGAGAACCTGGTGATGCGCTTTGGCGGCATCACCGCCACCAACCAGGTCAGCCTCAGCTTGGAACGCGGCGCCCGCCACGCGCTGATCGGTCCCAATGGTGCCGGCAAAACCACACTGATCAACCTGATGACGGGCGTGTTGCAGCCCACTGCGGGCCGCATCAGCCTGGATGGCCAGGACATCACGCAACTCGCGCCGCACCAACGCGTGCAACGCGGCATGGTGCGCACGTTCCAGATCAACCAGCTGTTTGACAGCCTGACACCGCTGCAAACCCTGGCGCTGACCGTGTCACAACAGCGGGGACTGGGTGGCCGCTGGTGGCAGCCACTGGGCCGCCAAAGCGCAGTGGCCGAGCGCTGTGAGCAGTTGCTGGCGCAGTTTCGCCTGAGTGAGGTGATGAACCAGGAAACGCGACGGCTGCCCTATGGCAAGCGCCGCTTGCTGGAGATCGCCATTGCCCTGGCCTGCGAGCCCCGGGTGCTGCTGCTCGACGAACCGGTGGCCGGGGTGCCAGCTGGTGAACGCGAGGAGTTGTTGCAAACCGTGGCTGCCTTGCCGGCCGATGTGTCCGTGCTGCTGATCGAGCATGACATGGACCTGGTGTTCAGCTTTGCCAAACGCATGACAGTCATGGTCAACGGCGCGGTGCTGACCGAGGGCAGCCCGCAGGCCATCGCCAGCGACCCGCGTGTGAAAGCCGTGTACCTGGGGCACAGCCATGACTGATTTGCTCAGGGTAGAACAACTCAGCGCCGGCTACGGCGAGGCGGTGGTGCTCAGTGGGGTGTCGTTCGAGGTGCCGCAGGGTGAAACGCTGGCCCTGCTCGGACGCAATGGCACCGGCAAGACCACCCTGATCAACACCCTGGCTGGCGCCACGCAGCAGCACGCCGGCAGCCTTTGGCTGGGCAGCGGCGCCGGACGCGTGGCGCTGCACGCCCTGCCGTCGCACCAACGCGCTGCGGCCGGCATTGGCTGGGTGCCGCAGGAGCGCAATATCTTCAAGTCGCTCACCGTGCATGAAAACCTGACGGCGGTGGCACGGCCGGCGCGCGTCGGCAGCAGCTCGGCGCCTTGGACGCCGCAGCGGGTGTATGCGATGTTCCCTCGGCTGGCCGAGCGCAAGACCAACCTGGGTAATCAGTTGTCGGGCGGCGAGCAGCAGATGCTGGCGGTGGGCCGGGCCCTGGTGTTGAACCCGCGTCTGCTGCTGCTGGACGAACCGCTGGAGGGGCTGGCACCCATCATCGTCGAGGAGCTGCTGCGCGCCATCGCCCGCATCACCCGCGAGGAAGGCCTGAGCGCCATCATCGTGGAGCAGCACCCGCAAGCCATTCTGGCCATCTCCCACCGGGCCCTGGTGCTGGACCAGGGACGGGTGGTGCACAGCGGCAGTGCGCAAGACCTGCTGGCGCAGCCGGACCTGCTTGACCAACTGCTGGGCGTGGCGCGCGCGGCTGGCTGAGCAATGCCGGTGTGCATATGCGCGGCGCTATGAATGTCCACTTGCAATATGGAAAAATAACCCAAGCGTTTTGGTTTTTGGTACCATGCCCACAGTTCATCGATTGCATGGTTTGCGTGTTGTCATCTATCCCAATGACCACAGACCCGCGCATGTTCACGTCATGGGAAAGGACTGCGAGGCGGTTTTCCGGCTGAATGCCCCAAATGGGCCTTCTGATTTGCGTGAAAACTTTGGTTTTTCTAAGCGTGATTTGTCGATGATTGCAGCAGAGTTAGACCAACGACTGGCTGAGTTGTATTTGCAGTGGAGTGCTATTCATGGCTATTAAAGACACCTCGTTGGTGGCCGCCGATGTCCAGGCTGCAAATGCGCGCGGCCAGGCGCTTTTGGCGGGCACTCCAAAAGCTGTAACGGCGCGTTATGACCGTCGTGTGGGGCGCGTCGTCATTGTGCTAAGCACGGGGCTGGAAATTGGCTTCAAACCACACGATGCTCAAGGACTTGAAACCGCACGGCCAGCGCAACTGGCAGACATTGAAATATCACCATCGGGTCTGGGCTTGTACTTCCCGCAATTGGATGCTGACTTGTACCTGCCAGCGTTGCTCCAAGGGTTTCTTGGATCACGCCAGTGGATGGCACAGGCTATGGGTAAAGTGGGTGGAAGTACCGTAACGCCCGAGAAAGCGGCCGCAGCACGTGCCAATGGACGACTAGGTGGTCGGCCGCGTAAGGTGAAGGCTTTGGAAGCGATGTGACCCGCTGCCCAGACGTGCGAACTGGCCTCAGCCGCGCCCGGCAAACGGCATCTTGGTGGCCATCACGGTGTGGAACATCACATTGGCCTCCAGCGGCAGGCTGGCCATGTACAGCACCGACTGACCCACGATGGTCACATCCATGAGGGGCTCGATGGCGACTTGCCCATGGGCTTGCATAATGCCGGTGGCCATGCGCGCCGCCATCTCCGTGGCGGCATTGCCGATGTCAATCTGGCCAACCGCGATGTTGTACTTGCGTCCATCGAGCGAGGCGGTCTTGGTCAGGCCGCTGACGCCGTGCTTGGTCGAGGTGTAGGCGATCGAGTTGGGGCGGGGTGTGGTGGCTGAGATCGAGCCGTTGTTGATGATGCGCCCGCCCATGGGCGATTGCGCCTTCATGACCCGGAACGCCTGCCGGATGCACAAGAACATGCCGGTCAGGTTGATGTCCACCACGGTTTTCCATTGCTCAACCGTCAGGTCCTCCAGCGGGATGCCGGGGGCACTGACGCCGGCGTTGTTGAACAGCACGTCCAGCCGGCCATAGGTGGCCACGGTGGTGGCAAACAATTGCGCCACCGAAGCCTCATCAGACACATCGGCCGACACCGCCAGCCCATGGCCCGGCGCGGCGGATTCGGCCAGCGCCTGCTGCAGCGGTTCGAGCCGGCGGCCGGCCAGCACCACCCGGTAACCGGCGCCCAGCAGCGCCAGCGCAGCGGCTTTGCCGACGCCGGAGCCGGCCCCGGTGACGATGGCGACTTTGGAGGGGAGAGACATGGGGTTTCCTTTCTTGGGTGCGACGGGTGCTGCATTCTCGCGCACTGCATTCTCGCGCAGCGAGGGACGCCGAGGCCGCTTCGTACAATGAAGGCATGCGCAAGAAAATTCCTGTGAGCGACGTTCGTGTCGGCATGTTTTTACATGAGTTGGCAGGAACCGCCTGGCTCAATCACCCTTACTGGAAGTCCAAATTCCTGATCCGCAGCGACGCCGAACTTGACCGGCTGCGCAACAGCTCCGTCACGCACGTCTGGATTGACGTGGCTCTGGGCGACGACGTGTCGCCAGCCCCTGAGCTGCGCCCGCCGCCGGCAGCCAGCACGCCCGAACCCGAGCAGCCGCCAGCAGCCAAACCGCCGCCCTTGCCGGCGCTGAGCCTGGAGCGGGCGGTGGAGAAGGCGAGCGAGATCAAAAACTACGCCAAGCTGGAGATCAAGGCGCTGTACGAGCAGGCCCGGCTTGGCCATGCCATCAGCACGGCGCATCTGGCGCCGCTGGTGAGTGACATTTCGGAGTCTGTGTTGCGCAACCCGGGCGTCCTGACCAGCCTGTCCCGCCTCAAGCACATGGACGACTACACCTACCTGCACTCGGTCACGGTGTGCGCACTGATGGTGGCGTTGGGCCAGCGCCTGGGGCTGGCCGACGACGAACTGCGCGTGGCCGGCATGGCCGGCCTGGTGCACGATGTGGGCAAGGCCAAGATTCCGTTGGACATTCTGAACAAGCCGGGCAAGCTCACGCCCGAGGAGTTTGAGATCGTCAAGAGGCACCCGCGAGACGGCTTTGAGATGCTCGCGGGCGCGAGCGGCGCCAGCGGCGAGGCGTCGCGCGACGTGGCACTGCACCACCATGAAACCATCCGCGGGAATGGCTATCCCGAGGCGCTGGCGGGCGAGCAGATCAGCCTGATGGCGCGCATGGGCGCCATCTGCGACGTGTACGACGCCATCACCTCCAACCGGCCCTACAAGGCGGGTTGGGAGCCATCCCAGGCCATCCACAGCATGGCGGGCTGGGCCAAGGCCGGGCAGTTTGACACACGTATTTTCGAGGGCTTTGTCAGGAGCATTGGCATTTACCCGACCGGCTCCCTGGTGAAGTTGAACTCTGGGCGCTTGGCGGTGGTGCTGGAGCAGCACCCCAGCTCAGCCCTGACACCGCGGATCAAAGTGTTTTTCTCAACCGTCTTCAAGCTCTACATCGTGCCGCAGATCATCGACCTCTCGCGCCCCGGCAACATCGAACGCATCGTGGGCCGTGAATTGCCCGAAACCTGGGGCATCGACAACCTGGACGAGCTCTGGACCGGGTTGATCGCCAGCAAGGGCTGAACAGCCTCGGGGCCACATCGAATGAATACAAGCACCCCATCGCCGATGCGTGCGGTCCTCGATCGCTGCGTGGTCGGCCATGAAGACCCGGTGACGCTGCTCGCCGATCTTGCAGCCACCATCCGCCCGCCAGACCGGCGCGACAGGGCTTTCGCGATGATCGCCCAAAGCGCATTGGTGCAGTTGCTCGAGCAGTCGCCGAGCTACCGCGACGCACTTCGCAAGAACTTGCTCGATCTGATGGACCAGCGAAAGCTGGTGTCATTGTTTGCCAGCAGCGGCATGCTTCCCGACGCCGGCTTCTTCAGCGAGTTGTGGCGCATCGTCGTGAGCAAGGTGCTGCCCGACGCCGTGGATGCCAGATACCTGCGCGATGTGGTGCAGATTATTTTCTGCAAGCCCGACGATCACCTTTGGCTGGCGACTTTGTCGCCTGAAACATCTAGGCGGTTCTGGGAAGTTCTCGAGCTCGATCGGGCCTGGGGCAGCGTCTCCAGCACCAGGGCGACAGGTGAGCTGTTGCGAGGCATTCTTGTCGTAGGCCATCGCATCTGTGCCATGGGCCTGCGCCCTGACTTTGTCAGAAGAGATCCCCGCCTGGAGGACAGCGACTCGCCGTTCTTGGCCCTGGGCGTGGCGATACACCACTACATTGCCAGTTGCGAAACCGCCTTGAGGGACGCCAGCCGAGGGGTCGCCGACGAACGCCTTCTGATGTCGCGCCTCCTTCAGTGTCGCGAGGCAGTCCGCCGGGTCAGTGACGGCGCGATGATGAGGGGCACCAGTCTTGATCTGAGTTATCTGCTGGTTCGCCTGTCACAGAACATCGACCGAATCGAACTGTTGGTGCAGATGGCGTCCGTGCGTTTTTCGGCGGCCCCGTCGGCTGACCTGCTCGATGTCTGGACCCAATTTTTGCATGAAGGCATCCGTGGCGACAGCGAACGCAACAGCCTGGGCCAATATTGGTCAAGGCTGACGGGCACCCTGGCGCTGAGGATCACTCAGAATGCCGGTCAGACCGGGGAGCACTACATCACGGAGGACCGGCCAGGCTACTTTCTGATGCTGCGTTCCGCTGCAGGCGCGGGTGTCATCATCAGTCTGCTGGCATTGTTCAAGATATTTGCATCGAAACTTGAACTCGCACCCCTGCCAGCCGCCTTGGTTTACAGCCTCAATTACGCCCTGGGGTTCATGCTTGTGCATGTGCTTCACTTCACGATAGCGACCAAGCAACCCGCGATGACCGCGTCGTCCATTGCGGCCAAAATCAACGACAGCGCGGGCGGGCTGCAGGATGTGGACAAACTGGCAGCGCTGGTGATCAACATCTTGCGGAGTCAGTTCGCCGCCATCTGCGGCAACGTGCTTCTTGCCTTCCCCTGCGCGCTGCTGATCGGTGCTGCTCTGAACGCCCTGTTTGGCGCACCTTTCATCAGTCCATCAAAGACCGAGCACTTGCTGCATGACCTGAACCCCTTGGCGATTTCCACCTTTGTCCATGCCGCCATCGCGGGTGTCTGGCTGTTTTTTGCCGGGCTGATTTCTGGTTACTTCGACAATGCAGCAGCCCACCACCACTTACCGGAACGCGTCGGACGTGCCAGCTGGCTCAATGCATGGGTGGGCGCCGCCGGTGCCGGACGCGTTGAGAGCTACTTGAACGAGAACCTGGGCGCCCTTGCAGGAAATTTTTTCTTCGGATTCATGCTGGGTTGTACCGCGCTGCTGGGCCTTTTGTTTGGCGCTGACATCGACATCCGGCACATCGCCTTCGGGGCTGCCAACTTCGCCTATGCGCTGGCCGGCTCAGGCTTTGAGGTGTCCTACCCGCTGCTGCTGACGAGTGCACTGGGCGTAGCCCTCATCGGCTTGGTGAACCTGAGTGTCAGCTTCACACTGGCATTGTGGGTTGCGCTCAGAGCGCAGGGCGTACGCTATGACCACGTCTACCCCTTGGGGTCGGCGATCGTCAGGCAGATACTGGCCAAGCCGCTCAGCCTGGTGTGGCCGCCCGCGGCGTCAGCGACCAAGTCCTGATCCTGGGCGTCGTACGGGGGTCAATTCACGCCGAAAACCGTCTGGTGCCGTCCAGCCACGTCGAGTGAATCTTGATGGACTGAATCTCATCGGCTGCCACCGTCAGCGGGTCTTTTTCGAGCACGACCAGATCCGCCGCTTTACCCGGCTCCAGGCTGCCGCACAGGTGGTCAAGATGGCACTGCCAGGCAGCGTCGATGGTCACCGCCCGCAGGCCCTGCAAGGCGGTGATGCGTTCAGCCGGGTTCAATACGCCGCCGCCCTCGCGCATGTCCCTCACCACCGCGTTTTGCACACACCTGAGCGGGTCAATGGGCGTCACGTTGTAGTCCGAGTGCAGCGATATGCGCAGTCCCGCCTTGAGCGCTGAATGGCAAGGGTCCAAGCGATCCGCGCGGACGGGTCCAAGCAAACGGTCCCGGAAGGCCCGACCCCAGAAGTGGACGTGCCCGATGAGAAATGAGGGCGAAATGCCAAGCCTTTTCATTCTGGCAATCTGCTCATCGTGCAAGATGCTGCAATGTTCGATCCGATGGCGCAGCCGATGGCCCCCGCTGCTGCCTGTTGCGCGCTCGAAGGCGTCCAGTGTCACGTCGATCGCAGCGTCGCCATTGGCATGAATGCCGAGCTGCCAGCCATCATCGTGCGCATCGCGAATCACCTTTTCAATCTCTTCGGGCTGGTAATTGAGGGCACCACGGTTGCTGCCGCCCAGGTAGGGCTCGCGCTGGTAGCCCGTCCCACCCTGGTTGGACCCGTCGGACCAGGCCTTGATCCCGTTCAGTGTGAACCGTGCCGAACGCTGGCCCGGACGCAGGCCCATCTCACGCCACTTCTGCATGTGCGTGGACACGAGCATGCCGGCATAACGCACGCCAGGGTCGGTCTTCATCGCCGCGTCAATGAGGGTCAGGTCGCCTTCCGCGTACAGCCCGCCAATGCCGCAGTCATGCAGCGCCGTACAGCCGCGCGCAGCGGCATCGTCGAAGTCCGCGCGCAGATAACCGACAAACTCATCTGCGCTGGGCTTGGGCATGATCGCCACAAAGGGTAAGTAGGCCGGCGGTTCATCCAGCCTGCCGCTCAACTCGCCATTTCCATCACGCCCGAAGCGGGCCTGGGGGGGATCGGGTGTGTCTTTGGTGACCTTGGCCAAGGCCATGGCTTTTGAGTTGACATAGGCCACATGGCCGTTGGACTCCAGCACGAACACCGGCACATTGGGCGACACCCGGTCCAGGTCTTGGCGGGTGAGCGGCCTGCCGGGCATGAGCGACGGGTCCAGCATTTTGCCCTGCACCCATCCGCCAGGACCCACCTGGCTCGCCGCCTTGGCGATTTTCGCCAGGGCCTCTTCCATATTCTTGGTGGTGAAAGGGCCCACATCAAGCCAGGGCCGCAGACCGCAGAAATTGGAGTGCATGTGCGGGTCGACAAAGCCGGGCAGCACCGTCAGATCGCCGAAGTCGATCACCTTGGTGGCGTTGCCTTTGAGCCCCATGACGGCATCTTTCGAGCCAATGGCCATGATGCGACCGTTGCGCACCGCAATGGCCTGTGCGGCAGGCTGAGCACTGGCCATCGTGTGGATCTTGCGCGACAAAAAGATCTCCTGAGCTGGTTCTGTGCCCAAGGGCGCAGCACTCGCCGCTGCGCTCGGCGCCACTGGTGCATCCCCGGCCGCGCGCGCCAACCCCGCCAAACCTGTGAACAAAAGCCCGGACCCTATGCCGCGCAGCACGTCTCTGCGGCTACCGTAGGCACTCATGAATGCCATGAA
>JBAXMQ010000064.1:0-17697 GCA_037134215.1 Betaproteobacteria bacterium | reverse complement strand
CGGCTTTCCCCTGCACCGGCACTGAGGGTGGATGCTCAACACGGCATCAGGTACAAAGAGATATACAAAGAGCTTTCAAATGATGATAGAAATAAAGCAGATTCATTGGTAAAGGCTGTAAGTATGGGTTTTGAGCCAGCTGGTATGAGTGTTGCTGTTGATTTGTTAGAAACTCTTTGAGTAATGTAAAGGAAAATTATGTTTGGTTTCTTTAAGAAAAAACAAATCAGCATTTGGCCAAGTAAGGCTTCTGAATCTGTTGCTTCTTTAGCTTTGCTAATAGATTCACTTGGTTTTCCTTTTACAGGTTGGAAGCATCCAGATTTAGAATTGAATGAGTACTACACAGATGTTATTAAGTACGCTTGTAACTCAAATCAACTCTTCACTTATAGATACCTATTTGAGGATAATTTGATAGGTGAAATAATGCTAGGTTGTGCTCTAGAAGTAGCTAAAGTAGAGCGTAAAGAGCTTGTTGAAACTCTTGAATTTGGTATATTGAATTTAGAGACAATTATGAAGTTGTCTGCTGAAGATGTAAGTGAGTCATCTAATCCATTAAATTCACTCTTTAATATATTTGCTCAAATATGGGAAATGAAGTTTTGTGAAGATGATAATAAAGAAGAAAAAGAGAGAGAAGATTTAAGGAAGGTTTTATATGATTGTTTGATACATTCTAGAACTCAAGCTATAAATGCTTTTGATCCTATGATTAAAAGTATAAAGACATTTGATTTAGAAGAAATTGAACAGCTTAGCTTTAGGAAAAATAGAAGTCTTTTTGAAGATATTTTATTTAGAAGATACTCAAATCCAAAGCTATTCAATGCTAATATTTTTGGTTATCTATAAGTTGGCTCTATTAAACGATAAAGTCGCTTACAATCAGTATGAACTTGCTGGTGAGTTTACTGGTCAAATTTTGATGGCATTTTTGTTGTGGAAAAAATGGAAAAATAAAGACGGTAAAATTAATTCAGATGAGGTTGTAAATGAAAAAAATTGAAGAATTTTTATTTAAAATTTCAGGATTCAAACCAAGATTAAGAGAAGGGCAATTTATAGTTAACGAGTCTATTCTTCAACAAGCCAATGAAGCGTATGATAATAATGACTATGAAACTTGTACTAGAATTTGGGAAAAATATGCGAATCTGAATAATGGCGTTAGTCTATTGAGACTGGCTGAATGTTATTGGAAAGGTTTAGGATTAGATATAGATATTAAGAAGAGTTTTGATCTACTTCAAAAAGGTACTTTACTGGAAGGTGGAACTCAAAACTATTTTAATTTAGGTATCGCATATCAAATTGGTGATTTTATAGAACAAAATTACTTTAGGTCTTATTTCTTTTATTTGTGTGCTTTTCATTACTCTTTAGGAGATGAAATAGATCTAAGTAATAAATCAAAGGAAAGGATGAATGAAGTATATCAAATGCTTGATGAAGAAGATTCAAAAAAGGCTGATCTTCTTTTGATAGCTATAGATAAAGGTTATGAGCCTGCTGGTATGAGTGTTGCTGTTGAATTGCTTGATACATTATGACAACAACGCCTGTTAAAAAGTACTACACATCAATGTATCTTAATTTTGATGTAGGTAATGTATCGAAGTCGTTCAGTAGTAGAAAATCAGTTTTCGATGATTCTTCTTCTTTTAAAGATGGTAAGTCTAGGTTCGATGTTTCTGTTGTTTTTACTTCTTCTTTGGTTGTTGACATCGGAACTAGGCTTATATTGGCAAATGATGAATTTTATGAAAAAAACAAAGATACAGTTGGACATAGCAAAGGTAAAAGAAAACCTGTAACATATGCTTTACAAGTTAACAAAAGCAAAGAAGACTTAAAAAGTTATATTGAGATTGATGATAATAAAAGTACAAAGTCAGGTCATCTTACTATCTCAATCGATCTTAATGAACAGCAATTTTTGGAATTTGAAAATAGCTTATCAAATAGTCTTTCATTAGACTCAGTTTTCTTGTTAATAAAGAATCACGACTTTCTCAAAACTACTTCTACTTTTGATCACAGAATGAGTTGGGATTGTGATTTTATAAAAAATCATATTCTTGATATAGATTACTACAATTTTACATTCAACTATAAGAAGAATAAAGATAGTGAAGAAAGTCAAAAAATAGTTTTGAAATCAGAAAAATCAATGACAGTTGATGATTCAAATAAACCAGCAATGATTAGTCAGCCTTTGGATATTACTAACGACATAAAGTTGCCATCTGACTTTACTGATAGTAATAACAAAATTTTGAGATACATTTTTGTTGTGACTTGTGCTATTTTTCTTATAATTTTATTTAAATAATTTAATTACTAAACATCTTACACATTGTGTAACAACTACATTTTTTTCTATGTATGCTAACACCTACAAAAATAATTAAGAACCTTTAAGTATTCAAAATGTTACGCAAAAGTTACACAACTCTACATTTTGAATTACAAGTTGTTGATTTATATGGGTTTTTTGTACGAGCCACTATTGAGTGGGAGTGATTTGGCGTCTTTCGGGGTGGAATTGGTCACAAGGCGCCAGATAACTGGTAATCTCAAGGTGACACCGTTGCGTTTTGTTACTTTGGAGGCCCTATGCTGCACAGCCGTCGCCAAAGCGCTCCTCTGATGCGCCACATTGCCAAATTCCTTTCGACCCTGACTGGGGCTCTGTTATTTCTGCCGTTGGCAGCGAGCGCCTCTGTGGTCTCAGACTGGAATAAAGTCGCACTCGCCGAGGTTCGCCTGGCCAAGCAAGGTCCTCCGGTCGTTGCCCGGTCGCTGGCCATTGCCCACACCTGTATCTATGACGCTTGGGCCTCCTACAGCGATAAAGCCCTGGGGGCTGTGGTGGGTGACACTCTGCGCCGACCTGCTGCGCAACGCAATGAGGCCAACCGCAAAGAAGCCATCAGCTACGCGGCCTACGGCTGCCTGCGCAACCTTTTTCCATTAGGCGAATCGCGCCTGCGGGCTGCCTTGGCGACCATGGGCTACAACCCGGACAACCAGTCGACCGACATCAGCACACCGGCTGGCCTGGGCAACAGCGTGGCGCTGGCGGTCATTGCCAGCCGCCGCCATGACGGCTCCAACCAATATGGCGACCTGGCGCCGGGTGCCTACAAAGACTACACGGGCTATGTGCCGCAAAACTCGCCATTGCCTTTTTGCACACCCCAATGGTTGTCGTGCGCGCCACTGGTCGTCAATGATGAATACAAATGGCAACCGCTTTACAACGACATGGGCACGCTGCAAACCTTTATTGCCCCCCACTGGGAGCGGGTGAAACCCTTTGCCCTGACGTCAGCGGATCAGTTGGATCACCTGCCAGGACTGAAAGCCTTGCCGTCTATTCAACGGGACAACCCCCTGCGCTACAAAGCCAATGTCGATCTGATTCTGAAATACAGCCAAGATCTGACGGCAGAGCGCAAACTGATCGTGGAATACTGGGCTGATGGCCCAGCGTCAGAGTTTCCGCCGGGGCATTGGGGCTTGTTTGCCCAATTTGTGTCTGAGCGAGACAACAACAGCATTGGCAAAGATGCCAAGATGTTCTTCGCCATGCACAACGCCTCTTTCGACGCAGGCATCGTGGCATGGCACCTGAAACGAAAATTTGAAGGGGTCCGCCCGATCACGGCGGTGCGCTTCTACAAGCAGGGGCAATCGATCGTCGCTTGGGGCGGCCCAGGCCGACCGGTGGAGGCCATTCAGGGCGAAAAGTGGATGCCCTACAACCCGGGCAGCAACCCAACCCCGGCTTTCCCGGGTTATGTGTCGGGTCATTCCTCGTTTTCGTCGGCGTCGGCCACCGTGCTGCAACTGATCACGGGCAGCGACAAGTTCAACTACCAAACGACCATCCCCGCCAATTTTGGACGGGTGGAGCGGGGCGTGCCAGCAGTGCCGACGGTCGTCGCCTTCAAGAAATTCAGCGATGCGGTGAATGAAGCGGGCATGTCGCGCCTGTATGGCGGCATTCATTTCAAGGATGACAACACCGCCGGACAATTGATTGGTACGGCAGCGGGCCAGCTGGCCTACGACAAGGCCAAGACGTTGTTTAACGGCAGCTCGGACGAATGAGCGCGTGCAGGCCGCGACGAAGCGGACGGCTAGCCCCATCATGGTGACTCAGAGAACCACCTTTCGGGGCAACAAGGCCGCCTTGCCGAGCAAGCCCTGTGAGGTTTGCGGCCGCCCCATGAGCTGGCGCCGCAGCTGGGCGAAGAACTGGGCTGAAGTGAAATACTGCTCCGAGGCCTGCCGACGGGCCAAGAACCTGCGCGGCTGACACGAATTCTCCATCACCGTGCGCCTCACGCCCAACACCAACCCAACCCTCA
This sequence comes from Betaproteobacteria bacterium, assembly GCA_037134215.1. Lineage (GTDB taxonomy): Bacteria > Pseudomonadota > Gammaproteobacteria > Burkholderiales > Burkholderiaceae_C > Rhodoferax. Next base: position 13,315 of record JBAXMQ010000064.1, on the reverse strand, counting down.
GCGCCACAGCCGCGCCACGCCGACGCGTGTTCGTGCTCGGCGCCACCGGCACCATCGGCCAGGCCACCGTGCGCGTGCTGCTCCAGCGAGGCCATGAGGTGGTGTGCTTGGTGCGGCCAAGGGCGGGCGTCGGTGCCTCACTGGCCCAAGAGGACAGCCTGCAACTGCTGGCGGGCGCCACCGTGCGCTTTGGCATGGTCACCGACCCCGCCTCACTGGCACGCGATGGCTTTCAAGGTGAATATTTTGATGCCCTGGTGTCCTGTCTGGCCTCCCGCACCGGTGCGCCCAAAGATGCCTGGGCCATTGACCACCAGGCCCATGTGCACGCCTTGAACGCGGCCCGGGCAGCGGGTGTGAGGCAGGTGGTGTTGCTCTCGGCCATTTGTGTGCAAAAACCGCTGCTGGCTTTTCAGCAGGCCAAGCTGGCGTTCGAGAAGAAGCTGATCGAATCCGGCCTGACCTACTCGATCGTGCGGCCCACCGCATTTTTCAAATCGCTGTCGGGGCAGATTGAGCGGGTCAGGCGTGGCAAGCCTTTTCTGCTGTTCGGTAATGGGCGACTGACGGCCTGCAAGCCCATCAGCGACCGGGACCTGGGTGCCTACCTGGCCGATTGCCTGGATCTGCCAGACCGGCAAAACCGCATCTTGCCGATTGGTGGCCCGGGTCCGGCCATCACATCACGCGAACAGGGTGACAAGTTGTTCGCCTTGCTGGACCGCCCGCCCAAGTTCAGCCATGTGCCGGTGGCCCTTCTGGATGTCATCATCGCGGTGCTGGGCAGCTTGGGCCGCCTGATCCCCACGCTGGCCGCCAAGGCCGAGTTGGCCCGTATTGGCCGCTATTACGCCACCGAGTCCATGCTGGTGCTCAACCCGCAAACCGGTCGCTATGACGCCGACGCCACGCCGTCCACCGGCACTGACACCCTGTTTGATTTTTATGCCGATCTGGCCAGCGGCAAAGTGGCGGCCGAGCGCGGGGACCACGCGGTGTTCTGACGCGTTGCAGGCCGACAGTACCTGCCAAAATAGCCAACATCCGCTGTGGAGCCTTTATGTACCTGCCCACCCAATTCAAGGGCGTCGACACGACGCAAGCTGCCGACCTGATCCGGGCCTACCCGCTGGCCAGTCTGATCAGCGTGGACGACGAGGGCTTCCCCTTTGTCAGCCACCTGCCCCTGCACCTGCAGGACCATGGGCAGCCCTGGCGGCTGCTCGGCCACGTGGCCCGTGGCAACGCACACTGGCGTTATCTGCAAGCCCGGCCCAAGGCCCTTGTCACGTTTTTCGGGCCCCACGCCTACCTGACACCCAAGATCTACCCGGACCTGACCCGCGTGCCCAGCTGGAACTACCTGGCCGTGCACTGCGAGGTGGAAGCCACGCTGGTGGACTTGCCGCAGGACAAGGACGCCCTGCTCAAGTACCTGATTGCAGACCACGAACCCAGCTACGCGGACCAATGGCGCAGCCTGGATGAGGGTTACACCGGGACAATGCTGGCCGGCATCGTCGCCTTCGAGTTGCGGGTGACGCAGCTGGCGTGCAAGCTCAAGCTCAACCAGCACCGGCCCGAGTCGCATGCCAAACTGCATGCTCTGTATGCTGCCGGCAATGACCACGAGCGTGCGCTGGCCCGGTGGATGGAGCGGCTGGGCATGGTGGCGGCGTCGCAAGAGCCGAATGTCTGACGCCGCCTTCATGGGTCTGGCGCTGGCCCAGGCGCGTCTGGCCGCAGCGGCGGGCGAGGTGCCGGTGGGGGCGGTGGTGGTGCACCAAGGCCGCGTGGTCGGGGAGGGCGGCAACGCGCCCCTGGGCCAGCACGACCCGACTGCCCACGCCGAGATGGTGGCCCTGCGCCAAGCTGCCAAGGCGCTGGGCAATTACCGGCTCGATGACTGCGAGTTATTTGTGACCCTGGAGCCCTGCGCCATGTGCGTCGGCGCCATATTGCACGCCCGGCTCAAGCGAGTGGTGTTCGGCACAACCGACCCCAAGACGGGCGCTGCTGGCTCGGTGATCGACCTGCTGGCAGAGCCGAGGCTTAACCATCAGACGGCGGTTGAGGGTGGCGTGCGCGCCGCCGAGTGCGCCGCGCTGCTGCAGGACTTTTTCAAAGCGCGACGCCTGGAGGTACGCATGGCCCATCACCCCTTGCGCGAGGACGCGCTGCGCACGCCGCCCGAGGCTTTCGAGCATCTGCCCGATTACCCCTGGGCCCCGCATTACCTGAGCGACCTGCCGGCCCTGGCCGGGCTACGCCTTCACTACCTTGACGAGGGGCCACCCGACGCGCCAGTGACTTACCTGTGCCTGCACGGCAACCCAACCTGGAGCTACCTGTACCGCAAGATGATTCCGGTATTTTTGCAAGCTGGGGCTCGGGTGGTGGCGCCTGACCTGATCGGTTTTGGCAAGAGCGACAAGCCCAAAAAAGACAGTCTGCACAGCTTCGCTTGGCACCGCCAGGTGCTGCTCGAACTCGTCGAGCGCCTGGATCTGCAAAGGGTGGTGTTGGTGGTGCAGGATTGGGGTGGCATTCTCGGCCTGACGCTGCCCATGGCCCAGCCGACGCGCTACCAGGGCTTGCTCGTGATGAACACCCTGCTGGCCACGGGCGACGCGCCACTGTCGGCCGGCTTTCTGGCCTGGCGCGCCATGTGCGCCGACAAGCCCGAGTTTGACGTGGGCCGGCTCCTGGGGCGCGGCAACCCGCATCTCAATGCAGCCGAATGCGCCGCCTACAACGCCCCGTTTCCGGATCGCGGCTACCGGGCCGCGCTGCGCGCATTTCCGGCCCTCGTCCCCGAGTTTGCAGATTCGGACGGCGCTGCCGTGTCGCGTCAGGCGCGCGACTTTTGGCGCGAACAGTGGGCTGGTCAGACCCTGATGGCCGTCGGCACGCAAGACCCGGTGCTGGGCCTGCCGGTCATGACGGCCCTGCAAAGCGACATTCGCCACTGCCCGCCACCGATACTGTTGACGCAGGCCGGCCATTTTGTGCAAGAGCACGGCGCACCGATTGCGCAGGCGGCCGTGGACCTGTTTGGTCCTGCCATTTAACGTTTTAATTGGAATCTGACCCCAATTTATGAGCAAACACATCTATATTTATTCGCCCTCGGGCGCAGTGCGGGACAAGGCGGCATTTCGGCGCGGTGTCAAACGTTTGACGGCCATGGGGCATCGGGTGGAGGTGGACGAGGCGGCGCTGGCCAGCCACTTGCGTTTTGCCGGAGACGATGCGACCCGTCTGGCGGCCATTCACCGGGCTGCGGCCAGCGGCGCCGATGTGGCCCTGGTGTCGCGTGGCGGTTATGGCCTGACCCGTTTGCTGGACGGCATCCATTACAAGCAAGTGGCGCGGGCCATTGACAAAGGCATGCTGTTTGTGGGCCTGAGTGACTTCACCGCCTTCCAGAATGCCGTGCTGGCGCGCACGGGCGGCGTCACCTGGGCCGGCCCGTCGTTGGGCGAGGCCTTTGGCATGGCGCCTCCGGCCCAACCCGACGAGATCATGGCCGCCTGCTTTGACGATCTGCTGAGCGGCCAGGGGGAGGGCGCGGGCTGGCGTCAACCCGCCGTCAGCGAGAATTACACGCTCAAGAAGTCCACGCTGTGGGGCGGCAATCTGGCGGTGCTGACCTCGCTACTCGGCACCCCTTATTTTCCGAAAATCAAAGGCGGCCTGCTGTTCCTGGAAGACGTGGCCGAACACCCCTACCGTATCGAACGCATGCTGACCCAGCTGCTACACGCTGGCGTGCTGGCACGGCAACGCGCCATCATCCTGGGCCAGTTCACTGAGTACAAGCTGGTGCCGCATGACCGCGGCTACAAGCTGGCGACGGTGGTGGACTGGTTGCGCTGCCAGCTTAAAGTCCCGGTCTTGACCAATTTGCCTTTCGGCCACGTGCCGACCAAGGTCATGCTGCCGGTGGGTGCCAAGGCCCAGTTGCTGGTGGAGGGCCGGGACGCGATGCTGTACTGGGGCTAGCCTTCAGCTTTGGACGCAACGGCTGATCGCGGCCGCCTTGCCAAATGCTATCGTCACGACGGCCAATCTATTTATTAACATAATATACATCGTATAAAACAAAATGAGTTATGCCAATGCACTGATTGGCTGACCAAAAGCCAGGCGCATCGCGTGCGACTTGATGTCTGCGGGCCACGCTGCGATGCACTGCTCGAGTCTGGGGCCATCGCCGGCGAACAGTGCGCGTATGCCTTCTTCGTAACCAGGCAGGTCTCCCGCGATGGCCGTCATGAACTGATAGGCTGCGGCCTGCATCGCGCGCCGTTGTTCACGCGATAGGCCCGAACGCCTGGCTTCGTCCACCAGCCGTCTGAGCGTGGCTGAAACGCCACCCGACTGCGTAGTCAGCCAATCCCATTGCCTTGGCAGCAAAGTGACCTCGCGTGCGACGACACCTAATTTCGGCCGCCCGCGCCCGCGCGGCTCGTTGGTTTCATCAAGCGCAGTTTCTGAGGGCGTGGTCAAGCGCGTTGAAAAACGCCCGGTTGATTGACGCGGCGGTTGCGAGAGACGCTCAACCACATCATGATTCGCGCCACGCAAGTCAAGATCGATCACAGCGCCCGTCTCGTCGTCAAAAACCAGGAAGCTCGCCGACGAGCCACCGTCAAGCGCCGCTTTGACTGCCAGCGCAACTTCCACCAGTGGACCGGACAACAAGACTCGGTGGTCTTCAAAGGCGGTAGTGAGCTTCAATGGCTCGTTGGGCATGTTAAGCACCTCAAAAAGTGAATGTAATGCTTAATTTTACCCGTATAAATATCTTAATTGCAAATTAAAATCCGGGTATTAATATTAGGTGTCGCGCCTACCAGACACCTTTGGGCTGTCGCCCCCGGATGAAGGCGCTGAGGATGGCGGCCGAATCGAGCTGGTTGGCCCGCTGGGCGAAGTCCATCGCCGTCAGGCCCAGCTGGTTCTTCAGCAGCGGGTCGGCGTCGGCCTCAAGCAGCAGTTTCACGGCCGAGGGGGTGCCGTAATGGGCGGCCATCATCAGCGGTGTGGTGCCGTTGGGTGACGCTGCGTCGATGTAAGCGTAGTGATCCAGCAGCAGGGCCATCACGGCCACGTGGCCACGGGTGGCGGCGTAATGCAGTGGGGCCCAGCCCGGCTTGTTGACATCGGCGCCCAGCGCAATCAGTTGCGCGCACTCGGGCAGTAGGCCGTGCAGTGCGGCCAGCATGAGGGGGCTTTCGTCAGCGCTGGAGCGGCTCTCGGCCTGCAACTTAGGCCAGGCCAGGAGCACCCGTGCCGCCTTCAGTGAGGGACCCCGCAGCGCCAGCAGCAGGCCATGCTCGCCGGCCGGGTTGATGGTGTTGACGTCAAAACCACGCTGCAAAAGGGCCTGCACGGTGGCTTCATCATCCGTCCGGATGGCCCGGAAGTAGTCGTCGTAGGAGCCGGCATGACTCAGATTAAATCCAATAAAAACAATGAGGTATGACGTATACCTAAGGTATCGCATGAATAAACAGGGGCGCCAATGCGTCACGCCATTACCCCCTTGAACAGCACCTCGAAGTTTCGGCTGCTGTGCTCGGCAATCAGTTCCACCGGGCATTGCCGAACCGCCGCCAACTGCGCTGCCACCCAGGGCACGTAGGCCGGGGTGTTGGTCTTGCCACGGTAGGGCACAGGCGCCAGGTAGGGGCTGTCGGTCTCGATCAAAAGTCGGTCCAGCGGCACAAATGCGGCCACATCGCGCAGATCCTGCGCGTTTTTGAAGGTAACGATGCCCGAGAAGGAGATGTAAAAGCCCAGGTCCAGTGCAGCGCGTGCCACCTCGGCGGTCTCGGTAAAACAATGAAACACACCGCCTGCACTGCCGGCCGAACCGTCCTCACCCGCCTCGCGCAGCAAAGCCAGGGTGTCGGCCGAGGCGCTGCGGGTGTGGATCACCAGCGGCTTGGCCAATTGCCGTGCCGCCGCAATGTGCACCCTAAAGCGTTCACGCTGCCAGGCCATGTCGGCCACGCTGCGGCCGTTGAGGCGGTAGTAATCCAGCCCGGTTTCGCCAATGGCCACCACGCGCGGCAGCGCGCCCAGGCGCAGCAGGTCGGCCAGGGTGGGTTCGGCCACGCCCTCGTTGTCGGGGTGCACACCGGCGCTGGCCCAAAAGTTGTCGTAGGCCAGGGCCAGGGCATGCACCTCGGCAAACTCCTCCAAGGTGGTGCAAATGCACAGGGCGCGATCCACCCGGGCCTCGGCCATGGCCTGCCGAATGGCAGGCAGCTGCGCCTGCAACTCGGGAAAACTCAGGTGGCAATGGGAATCGGTGAACATGGCGGACGGTTCAGTCGGGAGGGGCTCAGGACGGATGGCCTTGGGTACCGGCGTTGAGGGCGATCCGCGCCTCACTCACCAGCGCTTCCAGCATCAAACCGGCGTTGTAGGGGTGCTCCACCGTGCGCCTGGCTTCGGTGAGTGCGCGCGACCAGCCGGTCAAGGCTCGCAGAGAGCGCGCCTTGGGCAATTGCGCCGCCTCAAAAAACCGCGGGCTGGCGCCACACAGCACGGCCAGCAAGTCGTGGCAGAGTTTGTGCAGGGCGTCCACCACCTGGGCTGGCGCCCAGTCTTTGAACACCGCCACATCACCCCGCACCACGGCGCCCGGCAGGGCCTGCCACAGTTTGGCGTCGCGTCCCTCCTGAAAAAACTGCAGGGCATCCTGGGGGCGGCCACCAGCCACCCGTAGCAGCACCGCCGCCTGTGCTGCCGGTACGCCCTGCCCTTGCAGCCAGTCGGTTGCCGCAGCTGTGTCGGGCCAGGCCATGGCGTGCCACAGGCAGCGGCTGCGCACAGTGGGCAAGAGCTGGTGCGCGGCGCCCGTGGCCAGCACAAACTTGACGTCGCCGGGCGGCTCTTCCAGGGTTTTGAGGAGGGCATTGGCGGTAACGTGGTTCATGCGCTCGGCCGGGTACACCAGCACCGCCTTGCCACGGCCTCGGCCACTGGTGCGCTGGCTGAATTCGATGGCATCGCGCATGTCGTCGACGCGAATTTCCTTGCTGGGCTTGCGTTTGCCGCTGTCCAGATCGGACTGCGCTTTCTCGCTCAGAGGCCAGCCCAAGCCCAGCATGGCGGTTTCGGGCATCAGCACGCACAGGTCGGGCTGGGTGCGCACTGTGACGCCGTGGCAGCTGGGGCACTGGCCGCAGGCGCCGTGTGCGGTGGGGCGGTCACACAACCAGGCCTGCACCAGGGAAAGCGCCAGCTCGTACTGGCCCAGACCGGACGGGCCGGCCAGCAGCCAGGCATGGCCGCGCTGCGCCAGCAACTGCGTCGTCTGCGCCCCAATCCAGGGGGCCAGCGTCTCGCTCATGCCAGCCAGCCCCGGGCCTGCACCACCTGCCGCACCGCCTGCCAGACCGCTTCGCGCGGCTGGTTGGCCTCCACCCGGGCAAAGCGGCCTGGGTCAGCAGCCATGCGCTGGGCATAGCCTTGCACCACGCGCCGAAAAAACGTGACCGGCTGGGCCTCAAAGCGGTCGGGCGTGCGCGCCTGGGCCAGCCGCTCGGCCGCCACCTCGGGCGCCAAGTCGAACCACAGGGTCAGATCCGGGTTTCGGACCAAATCACCGGCCAAGCCCTGTGCTGCTTGAACACGATGCTCTAAATAAGAGAGCATGGCGAGATCGAAACTGCGTCCGCCGCCCTGGTAGGCAAAGGTGGCGTCGGTGAAACGGTCGCACAGCACCACGTCACCCCGGGCCAGCGCGGGTTCGATGCACACCCGCAGGTGGTCGCGCCGGGCCGCAAACACCAGCAGTGCCTCGGTCATGGCGTCCATCGCGTCGTTCAGCACCAGCGCACGCAGTTTTTCTGCCAGCGCCGTGCCGCCTGGCTCCCGCGTCAGCGTCACGGTGCGGCCCTGGTCGCGCAGGGCCTGTGCCAGGGTGTCAACATGGCTGGACTTGCCCGCGCCGTCGATGCCCTCGAAACTGATGAAGATGCCCTGCCCTGCCGTCATGGTGTGCCGCTGCGTCGATTACTGCTTGCGCTGGTATTGGTTGACTGCCCGATTGTGCTCTTCCAGGCTGGCGCTGAAGGCGCTGCTGCCGTCACCGCGCGCCACAAAGTACAGGGCCGGTGTGCTGGCGGGCTGCACCGCCGCCTGCAGCGAGCCCCAGCCCGGCATGGCAATCGGCGTGGGCGGCAGGCCGCGGCGGGTGTAGGTGTTCCAGGGCGTGTCGGCACGCAGGTCGCGCCGGCGCAAATTGCCGTCAAAAGCCTCGCCCATGCCGTAAATCACGGTTGGGTCCGTTTGCAGCGGCATGCCAATGCGCAGCCGGTTGTTGAAAACGCCGCTGATCATCGGCCGGTCGCTGGCGCGGCCGGTCTCTTTTTCGATGATGCTGGCCAGTACCAGCAGGTCCTGCGGCGTGCGCAGCGCTGAGTTGGGCACGCGGCGCTGCCAGGCCGCGTCCAGTTTGCGATCCATGGCGTGCAGGGCCCGCTTGAGCAGCGCCAAGTCGCTGCTGCCACGGGCGTAGCTGTAGGTGTCCGGGTAAAACCGGCCCTCAGCCGGCACCCCGGGCAGGTCCAGGGCTTCCATGATCTTTTCGGGCGCCAGCCCTTGTGTGTCGGGCCTGAGTAGCTCTTCTTTTTGTAGCGCGGCGCGCACTTGACGGAAAGTCCAACCCTCGACCAAGGTCACGGTGCGCAGCGACTCCTCCCCACGCACCAGTTTGCGCAACAGGCTGCGCGGCGTGCTGCCCGGCTCAATCTCGTAATTGCCAGCACGAATCTGGCGCGACTGCCCCGACAAGCGGAACCAGCCGTACAACAAGCGCGGATTGACTTTGGCCCCTGCATCCTTCACGGCCTGCGCCACGCCGCGCGGTGGGGTGCCGGGGTCGATCGCCAACTCAAGCGCCTGCGCGCCGGGTTGCAGGTCGTGGTTCAGCCACCACAGCGCTGCGCCACCCAGCAAGGCGGCCAGAACGCCCAGCACGGTTAGAAATCGACGCACAGCCCTACAGCCCCAGGTTTCATCAGGCGAGCATGATAATTCAGCCCATGAATATCCCCCTGTATGGCGTTGCCCCCCTGCCCCACTATGGTGTGATCCGGGCCGAAGGCCAGGACGCCGCCAGTTTCCTGCACGGCCAGCTCACGCAAGACGTCGCCCTGCTCGGCCTGAGCGAGGCGCGGCTGGCCGCCTTCTGCTCGGCCAAGGGCAGGATGCAGGCCAGTTTTGTGGTCTTCAAACGCAGCCCCACCGAGCTGCTGCTGGTCTGCCCGCAAGACATTCTGGCACCCACACTCAAGCGCCTGTCGATGTTTGTGTTGCGCGCCAAGGCCAAGTTGACGGATGCCAGTGCGGAATTTTCAGTGATTGGGCTGGCGGGAGATGCTATGGATTCCATAGTAAACAATGACCGCCCCACATGGTCCAAGCTCGATTTGGATGCTGCGTGCCTGGTGGTGTTGTACCCGGCTGACGGCGTGCGGCGCGGCCTGTGGGTGGCGCCGGTCGGCACGCCTTTGCCCGAGGGCCCGGTATTGGACGAGGCTGTCTGGGCCTGGGGCGAGGTGCGCAGCGGCATCGCCATGGTCAGCACGCCGGTGGTGGACGCCTTTGTGCCGCAAACGCTCAATTACGAGTCGGTCGGTGGCGTCAACTTCAAAAAAGGCTGCTACCCGGGCCAGGAGGTGGTGGCACGCAGCCAGTTTCGCGGCACGCTCAAGCGGCGGGCCTTTCTGGCCCATGCCGACGCTGCTATGCAGGCCGGGAATGAGATTTTCCAGGCCGCAGAGCCCGACCAGCCCTGCGGCACCGTGGCACAGGCGGCCACTGCGCCCACCGATGTGGGCGGTGGCTGGGACGCCATCGTGGCGCTGCAGCTCAGCGCCGTGGAGGCAGGCGATCTGCACTTGGGCAGCGCCACCGGCCCCGCCCTGACCCTGAGCCCGCCGCCCTACCCGCTGCTGGCTGACATCTAAGCGCGCAAGGTGAGGTGCAGCGTGGTGCAGACCACGCCATCCACTTCAAACGGTTCACCGGTGGCCACAAAACCCTGCCGCTCAAAAAAACCACGGCTACCGCGAGGGGCCTGGGCTTGCACGGCGTGGTCGCCCCGGTCGGCGGCCGCTTTCAGCAGCGCCATCAGGGTGGCACGGCCGTAGTGGGAGCCGCGCAGCACGCGGCGCACACCGAGCCGATCGATGGTTGAAACACCCGCCCCTGCTCCAGCCGCAGCCCCCGCTTCCTCGCCCGCTGGCAGCAGCCGGCCGCAGGCCACGGGCAGGCCGAGCCGGTTGCGCAGCAGCACATGCAGGGCTGCTTCGTCATGCGGGTCTTCGGTTGCGGACAAACCCGCTTCAAACCGCAGCATTTGCAACTCAGCCGCCAGCGCCGGCCAGGCACCTACCTCCGCCCGAGTCACCGGCTCCCAGGCCTCGTAGCCAAGCATGATCTCGCGCAGGCGCGGCGGAACAGGCACCGACACCTGGGCGTGGGGGTCGGCAAAAACATAGACCAGCTCACTGCTGATCAGCAGCTGTTCGTCCCGAAAAATGCCGCCGACAAAGCCCATGGACGAATTGCCGATGCGCGCGCATTTCAGGCCCACCTCCAACTGGTCGTCGAGCCGGGCCGAGGCATGAAACTCCACCGTGGCCTTGCGCACAAAGGGCTCGCCGCCCAGCGCTGGCATGCTGGCCTCGTAGGGAATCGCCAGGGCGCGCCAGTAGTCGGTGATGGCGATGTCAAAGTAGGTCAAGTAGTGGGCGTTGAACACCACTTTTTGCTGATCCACCTCGGACCAGCGCACCCGCAATGGGTTGATCAAGCGGAAATCTTCTCGGCGAGGCATCGTCATGGCGGCGTGGGGCGTGGCGTGAGGCAGCGCCCCTGGGATGGGGCTTGTTGTTACAGTTCAGTTTTCAGATCGTACACCGCAGCACCATGGCCTTCATCAACTACATCACCCAGATCCAGTTCGACTTTGGCGCGCTCTCGCTGCTCAAGCAGGAGTGCGAGCGCGTCGGCATCAGCCGCCCGCTGGTCGTGACCGACGCCGGCGTCAAGGCCGCCGGGCTGCTGCAGCGCGCGCTCGATGTGCTGCCGGGCTGGCAGGTGGCGGTGTTTGATCAGACCCCGTCCAACCCGACCGAGGCGGCCGTGCGCGCTGCCGCTACCGTGTACCGTGCCCAGGGCTGCGACGGCCTGATTGCGCTGGGTGGCGGCAGTGCCATCGACTGCGCCAAGGGCGTGGCCATCGCCGCCACGCATGAGGGGCCGTTGACGCATTACGCCACCATCGAGGGTGGCTCGCCCCGCATCAGCGAGCGGGTGGCGCCCATCATTGCCGTGCCCACCACCAGCGGCACTGGCAGCGAGGTGGCGCGCGGCGCCATTTTGATCGTGGACGATGGCCGCAAACTGGGGTTTCACTCCTGGCACCTGGTCCCCAAAGCCGCCATTTGCGACCCCGAGCTGACACTGGGCCTGCCGCCGCAGCTGACCGCTGCCACCGGCATGGACGCCATCGCCCACTGCATGGAGACCTTCATGGCGCCGGCCTTCAACCCGCCGGCCGACGGCATCGCGCTCGATGGCCTGGCACGCGGCTGGGCCCACATCGAACGCGCCACCCGCGACGGTGCTGATCGCGAGGCCCGCCTGAACATGATGAGCGCCTCGATGCAGGGCGCCATGGCCTTCCAAAAAGGCCTGGGCTGCGTGCACAGCCTCAGCCACAGCCTGGGCGGGGTCGATCCGCGCCTGCACCACGGCACGCTCAACGCCATGTTTTTGCCGGCGGTGGTCACGTTCAACGCCAGCGCGCCCACCATTCAGCAAGAGCACCGCCTGCAGCGCATGGCCCAGGCCATGGGACTGGCTGCGGCCACCGACATCCCGCAAGCCATCCACGACATGAACGCCCGCCTGCGCCTGCCCAGCGGCCTGGCTGCGATGGGCGTGCAGGCTGACAGCTTTGCCCGCGTGATCACAGGCGCCCTGGCCGACCATTGCCACAAAACCAACCCGCGCCTGGCCAGCGCAGACGACTACCAAGCCATGTTGGCCGATTCGATGTAGCCTGAACCGGGGTGCCCACTGGCACCAACATTGCTTTGACTTCTTGCCGGCACGGCCCTGCCCTGTCCTAACCGAGATCACTGAGATCACCGAGAACTCCAATGTCCATCCATGCCGCGCTGACCCACACAACCCACTACCGCTACGACCGGTCCATCCAGCTGGGGCCTCAGGTGATCCGGCTGCGGCCGGCGCCGCATTGCCGCAGCAAAATCATCTCGTACTCACTCAAGGTCGAGCCGGCCGGGCACTTCGTCAACTGGCAGCAAGACCCGTTTGCCAATTACCAGGCGCGGCTGGTGTTCCCCAAGCCGGCCACCGAGTTCAAGGTGACGGTGGACCTGGTGGTGGAGATGGCGGTGTACAACCCCTTCGATTTCTTTCTGGAGCCCAGCGCCGACCACTACCCCTTCCAATACGACACCCTGCTGGCGCAGGAGCTCGCCCCCTATCTGGCCGCCGAGCCGGCCGGCGACCTGTTCAAGGCCTGCCTGGCGCGCATCGACCTGAGTGAGCGCCGCAGCATCGACTTTTTGGTGGCAGTGAACCAGATGGTGCACCAGTACATCAGCTACCTGATCCGCATGGAACCGGGGGTGCAAACGCCCGAACAGACCCTGGCTCTGGGCTCGGGCTCCTGCCGCGACTCGGCCTGGCTGATGGTGCAACTGCTGCGCCACTGCGGGCTGGCCGCGCGCTTTGTCTCGGGCTACTTGATCCAGCTCACGCCGGATGTCAAGTCGCTGGACGGCCCCAGCGGCACCGAGGTGGACTTCACCGACCTGCACGCCTGGTGCGAGGTCTACCTGCCCGGCGCCGGCTGGGTCGGGCTGGACGCCACCTCGGGCCTGCTGGCCGGTGAGGGCCACATTCCCCTGGCCTGCACGCCCCAGCCCTCAGGGGCCGCGCCGATTGAGGGCGGCATCGACGAGTGCGAGGTCGAATTCAGCCACCACATGGCGGTGACACGCCTGCTCGAAACCCCGCGCGTGACCAAGCCCTACACCGGCGAGCAATGGCAGGCGGTGATGGCCCTGGGCCAGCGGGTGGACCAAGCGCTGCTGGCTGGCGACGTGCGTCTGACCATGGGCGGGGAACCCACCTTTGTCGCCGTAGACAACCGCGATGCACCAGAGTGGAACATCGACGCCATGGGCCCGACCAAGCGCGGCCTGGCCACGGCCTTGGTGCACAAGCTGCGCGATGAGTACGGCGCGGGTGG
>JBAXMQ010000063.1:0-17899 GCA_037134215.1 Betaproteobacteria bacterium | reverse complement strand
CTGAAAAAACCGGTCAAGGGTGCTGACGGCAAGACCACGCTGGTGGCTTACACGCAAGACATCGCCGAAGACAAGAGCATGCTGACCCTGCTCGAACCCTACCAAGCCTTCGGCCAGCAAAAGCTGGGCGTGGAAATTGGCGAAACCGATGGCCGATTGGAAGGAGACCGGGGGGTCGTGCGCACGAAGCCGGCTTCGCTGGCGGTCCTGATCGGCCTGGCGGCCATGGACAGGACCAAAGCCGACTTTGCCGTGGTGAACGCAGGCGGTGTGCGTGAATCACTGGTCGCTGGCAAGATCACTTACAAGGACGTTCTCAAGGTCCAGCCCTTCGGCAATACCCTGAGCACCATCGATTTGAATGGCAGTGAAGTCATGGCTTACCTGATTGCTGCTGCAAAAATGAGTCCGGGCTCGGGTGCATTTGCCCAGTTTGCGGGTATCAGCCTCGAGATAGCGGGCAATCAGGTCAGCAATGTCCGTATCAAAGGCGCGCCGCTTGATCCAGCCAAAACCTACCGCATGGTGATCAACAACTTCCAGGCGGCGGGTGGCGATGGCTACCCCAAGCTGACAGACCACAGGAGCCATGTCAACACCGGCTATGTCGATGCTGACGTGCTGCGCGCCTTCATCACGGCGCGCAGCCCGCTCAAGGCGGCTGACTACCAGCCAGGCGACGCGGTGCTTCGCCGCTGATTTCGGGCAAGCGCCATGCTGCCCTAAGTCGCCCAGTGGCACGATAATCAAGGCATTGACCGGGGCCATGGCGGCCTGCGGTCGCCAACAGGAGCATGAACCATGGCCAAAGGACAGCAGAACAACAACAAGATGGTGAAAAAGCCCAAGAAGGACACCGCACCTCCCAAAGCGGTGTCGCCCGATGCGGTGCGGCCGACGGTCACCACCGTCATACCGGTCCGGGGCAAGCTCAAGAACGCTCCGCCTCGCGGCTGAGACGGGCGGGCCAGCAGCGCGATGAGCTCAGTTGCGCGCCATAGCGGCTTGACCTGGTGAAAAGCCTGTCCAAAACGTGGTCAACCGGCCAGCCTGTCCGGCGCAGCACACTGCAGCGCAACAAGCGCCAGCTTGGCGCGAGCGTTGTGGGCGCCTCGGCACCGCAGCTGGTCAAAAACCTGCGCCAGTACCAAGCTGAACTGGAAGTTCAGAACCAAGCCCTGCGCTATAGCCAGGCGGCGGCCGAAGGGGCGTCAGAACGGTTCCTGACCCTGTTTTCGAACGTTCCCCTGGCCTTGATGGTGGTCGACGAAAACAGCCTGGTGCTGGAGAGCAATGCCATGGCGCTGAGGCTGTTCCGCCCCCTGGAGCACGACCCCCCACTGAACTTCTTGCTGCCGTTCGTCCACCACGACCACGTCGAGCGGGTCAGGCAGACCTTTGACAATGCCCGGCAACTCGGCACCTGTGAGCTCAGCGAGGTGGTGTTTTCATCCGGATCCAGCGGCGTGTTCACTGGCGACTTGCACATAGCCCGTATTGAAAACCCGCACGACGAATTGGCCCACTTTATTTGCGCCATCATCGACCAGGGGCCGCTGCTGACGGAACGCCGGGCCCTGCAGGCCAGTGCCGCCGCCTTGCAGCAGGGCAACCAGCAATTGCAGTTAAGCCAAAACAGGCTCGCAGCGATCATCGACTCGTCGCTCGACGCCATCATCTGCGTGGACCGAGAGCACCGCATTACCATCTTCAACCCGACTGCGGCCGCTTTGTTCCAGTGTCCGTCCATCGAGGCTTTGGGCAGCGGCCTGTCACGCTTTCTGCCCGATGCCGACCAGATGTTGGCCTATGCCCACCTGACCACGCACGCCCAGTTGGGCGAAATCAGCGGCCTGTCCGCCAGCGGCAAGCCCCTGGCGCTGGAGGTCAGCCTGTCGTTCGAGCACCACCCGAATGGCGACACCACCACAATCTTCGCGCGTGACCTCAGTGCCCGCAAAAAAATTGAGGCGCAGCGCAATGCGCTGGAGTCCCAACTCCGTGAGTCACACAAGATGCAGGCGGTCGGCACCATGGCTGGCGGCATTGCGCATGACTTCAACAACATCATCGGTGCCATTTTGGGCAATGTGGCCTTGGCTCAGCAGGACGCCGGTCCGACGTCCGGGGCACAGATGAGCCTGAGCGAGATCGACAAAGCGGCGCGACGAGCGCGCGATCTGGTACGGCAAATCCTGGCCTTCAGCCGAAACGAATCGCCCGAACGTGTGGCGCTGCGTCTGGCGGATGTGGTGGAAGAAACAGTACGCATGCTCAAGGTGGCCATGCCGCCCACCGTGGACATGCAGGTGTCGCTCGATCCCGCCACGCCGCTGGTGCTGGCTGACGCCACCCAAGTCCAGCAGGCCCTGCTCAACCTCTGTACCAACGCGATCCAGGCCCTGGGCACGCAGCGCGGCACCATTCGAATCGAACTCTCGCACAAGCAGCGGCGTGGTGCCTCGCAGCCACACGGCCGAGGTGTCTTGCGGGGCCCACAAGTCCAACTGTCGGTCAGCGATACCGGCAGCGGCATCGATCCCGCGACAGTCGAGCGGGTGTTTGAGCCCTTCTTCACAACCAAACCGGTAGGCCAAGGCACTGGTCTGGGCCTGGCCGTGGTCCACGGCATCATGCGCACGCATGAGGGCACCGTGGAGGTGCAAAGCACGCCGGGTGAAGGCAGTGTCTTTACGCTCTATTTCCCACCCTGCGAGACCGACGCCGTGCTGGTCGCACCTGTGGCGCCACGCCAAGCTTCCGAGGTACGGGGCGGTGGGCAACGCGTGATGTACGTCGACGATGACGAGGCACTGGTGTTTTTGGTGGAGCGGGCCTTGACGCGCAAGGGCTTCGCGGTCAGTAGCTTTACCGATCCGCGTCAAGCGGCCATTGCTCTGCGCGAACGGCCTGAGGCCTTCGACTTGCTGGTCACCGACTACAACATGCCCGGCTACTGCGGTGTCGATCTGCTGCGGGAAGCACGGCAAATCCGGCCGGATTTGCCCGTTGCACTCGCCTCCGGCTATGTCACGGCGGAGATTGAGCAAAGCGCCATCGCTGCGGGCGCGCGCGCGCTGATTCACAAACCCAACGATGTCGATGAGCTTTGCGACACCGTCCAGAGACTGTTGCGTGGCAACGATGCCGACATCTGAACCCTGCTTGGTCTACCAGGACGCGCACCTGCTGGTCGTGGAGAAGCCTGCAGGCCTGCTCTGCGTACCGGGTCGCGGGCTGGACAAGCAGGATTGCCTGAGCCTGCGGGTTCAGGCGACTTACCCGGATGCCTTGGTTGTACACCGGCTGGACATGGCCACCTCGGGTCTGGTGCTGTTTGCACGAAGCGCGGCCACGCAGCGGGACCTGAGCCTGGCCTTTGCCGAGCGACGCGTTGCCAAGCGCTACGTGGCGATGGTCGCCGGTGATCTGGCGCCCCCAGCGCAAGCCTGGGGTGTGATTGACCTGCCGATAGCCGCCGATTGGCCCAAACGACCGCTGCGCAAAATTGATCACCAGTTGGGCAAGGCCAGCCTGACCCGCTGGCGTGTGACCGGGCGTTGCAGTGCGCGCAAGGCAACCCGGCTCGAGCTCGAGCCCGAGACCGGCCGCTCACACCAGCTGCGCGTTCACCTGCTGGCGCTGGGGCATCCCATCCTGGGGGACGCCCTGTATGCTCTGCCCGAGATCCAGGCCATGGCGCCTCGCCTGCTGTTGCACGCCACCCACTTGGCACTGACACACCCGGTCGGCGGCCAAGCCCTGCAATTTGCCAGCGCCGCCGACTTTTGACCCCCGGTCTCTGACACCACTGATGAAGGACTGACGATGAGACAACACCTGTTTATCCTGACTGGCGCCTCGCGCGGCATGGGGCTGGCCATGGCCGGCCAGCTGTTGGCGCCAGATCACCGCCTGCTGTGCCTGTCACGCCAGACCCATCCGGCACTTGCCACCCAGGCTGCGGCAGTGGGGTGTCAGCTGGAACAATGGCCCTGTGACCTGAACCAGGCCATTGACGCCGCGGCCGCACTGGGCGATTGGTTGAGCAGGCTGGATGTCACAGACCTGGCCAGCGCCACCTTGATCAACAACGCCGGCGTGATTCCCCGCATCGCCCCGCTGAGCGCCTCTGACCCGGCGGATCTGGCGCAAGCGCTTCGGGTCGGGTTGGAAGCACCCCTGCTGCTGACGGCCGCCTTCCTGCGCGCCTCAGAGTCCTGGGAACTGCCGAGGAAGGTATTGAACATTTCGTCCGGTCTGGGGCGGCGCGCCATGGCCTCGCAGGCTGGCTACTGCGCAGCCAAAGCCGGCATGGACCATTTCACGCGATGCCTGGCGCTGGACGAGGCACGCAAGCCGCAGGGCGCCCGCGTCTGTTCGCTGGCACCCGGGGTGATCGACACCGACATGCAGATGCAGCTGCGCGGTGCTGAACCCGAGGCGTTTCCCGACCAGGACAACTTCATCGGTCTCAAGAACCGCGGACAACTGAGCAGCCCGGCCGACGCCGCCAGCCGGGTACTGGCCTGGCTGGCGCGGCCGGACTTTGGCGCCAATCCGGTCGCCGATGTGCGGGACTGATTCATGGCGCTGCTGGCATGGCCGCGTTGTCGGCTGGCTGTCAGGCTGAAGCTGTAGCATCCCCCCGCCGGCGCCGTACTGGCGCCAACCAACTGAATATATTGACTGGAGTTTCCCATGTCCCGTGAAGTCGTGATCGTCAGCGGTGTCCGCACCGCCATTGGTACCTACGGCGGAAGCCTGAAAGACATACCCACCACCGAGCTGGCCACCCAAGTGGTGCGTGAGGCGCTGGCCCGCGCGCAGGTGGATGGCACAGACGTTGGCCATGTGGTGTTCGGCCACGTGGTCAACACCGAGCCCAAAGACATGTACCTGTCTCGCGTGGCGGCCATTCAAGGCGGCTGTGCCCATGGTACGCCGGCCTTCAACGTCAACCGCCTGTGCGGCTCCGGCCTGCAGGCCATCGTCTCAGCCAGCCAGTCGATCCTGCTGGGCGATGCAGACATCGCCATTGGCGGCGGTGCCGAAAACATGAGCCGCGGCCCCTACGCCAGCTTGAGCGCGCGCTGGGGCGCGCGCATGGGGGACGCGAAGATGGTGGACATGGTGCTGGGTGCCCTGCACGACCCATTCCAGACCATCCACATGGGCATCACCGCTGAAAACATTGCTGCCAAATGGGGCATCAGCCGTGAAGACCAGGACGCACTGGCTGCAGAGAGCCACAACCGGGCCCAGCGCGCCACAGAAGCGGGTTATTTCACCAGCCAGATCACACCGGTGATGCTCAAGAGCAAAAAAGGCGAGGTGGCCTATGTCACTGACGAGCATTTCCGCAGCAACTGCTCTGTTGCCGATCTGGCCAAGCTCAAGCCGGTGTTCCTGAAAGACAAGGGCACGGTCACCGCGGGCAATGCCTCAGGCATCAATGACGCCGCGGCGGCCGTGGTGCTGATGGAAGCCGGTACGGCCAAGGCCCGTGGCCTCAAGCCCTTGGCCCGCTTGGTAGCCTACGCGCACGCCGGCGTCGACCCCCAATACATGGGCATCGGTCCCGTACCCGCCACCCGCAAAGCCCTGCAAAAAGCCGGCCTCACCGTGAATGACCTCGATGTGATCGAGGCCAACGAGGCCTTCGCAGCACAAGCTTGTGCGGTCACGCGCGACCTGGGTCTGGACCCGGCCAAGGTCAACCCCAACGGCTCTGGCATTTCCTTGGGGCACCCGATAGGCGCCACTGGCGCATTGATCACGGTCAAGGCCCTGTATGAGCTGGAGCGCATTGGCGGCCGCTATGCCTTGGTGACCATGTGCATTGGCGGTGGCCAGGGCATTGCCGCCATTTTCGAGCGGACAGCCTGAGCGGTCGGCCTAGTCCCTGATCACCAGCACCGAACGCCTGGAATGGGCCAGCACGGCCTGGGTGACGCTGCCCAGCACCAGTTTCTCCAAGCCGCTGCGGCCATGTGAGCCCATCACGATCAGGTCAGCAGGCAAAGCCTCAGCGGTTTGCACCACGCCGCGCCAAGGGGTGTGGCTCTCCACCACCGACGTGTCAAAGGGCACGCCAGACTGCGCCAGGGCATCGCTGGTTTGCTTCAAAGCAGCCTGGGCCTCAGCATGGGCGGCCGTCAGGTACTCGGTCTGGCCGTAAGCGAAATCAGCACCAATACCGGTGAACGGGTACGGGTCAATCACAAAAATTGCCGTGATCCGGCTGTCAAAGGCGCGGGCCAGTTCGATCGCTTTGGTAAGCGCCAGCTGCGCCGTGGGCGAACCGTCCACCGGTACCAGAATGTGCTTGAACATGAAAGCGGCTCCTCGTTGGGTAAATAAAGCCAGTGTGACAGGGCTCAACGCCACCGGACTTGACCTGGATCAGAATGTGATCACGGGCAACAGCACCCCACCCTACAATGGAATTCAATGCCGCCGTGTTGATGGGCGGCGCCTTCCCTCACCCCAATGAACTCCCCACGCGCCCTCAGTGGCACCGCCTTCGCTACCCTGCTGCTGATTGCCCTGATGATGGGCGCCAACCACGTCTCGGCGCGCATCGCGTTCAACCACGGTGTCGATGTCGCCACCGCCGTGGTCTTCCGCAGCGGTGTCACGGCCCTCGTGATCGGGCTGCTGCTCTGGACGCAGGGCGTCTCCATTCGGTTGACCGCGCGCCACCGCCGCATGCTGCCGCTGATCGGTCTGCTGGTGGGCGTCCAAAGCCTGTGCCTGTACTCGGCGGTGGCGCGGCTGCCCGTGGCATTGGCCCTGCTGGCCTTCAACACCTACCCGATCTGGACCGCTGTGTGGGCTTGGCTGCTGTACGGTCGTCGGCCCGAGCGGGCCTTGCTGATCGCCATGCCGGTCATTTTGCTCGGCCTGTCCCTGGCGTTGGATGTGTTGGGCGCTGCCTCAGGCCTGGGCGCCAGCGGACAGTGGGGTCGAATCGGCACGGGTGTGGCGTTTGCCTCGGCCGCGGCCAGCACCTTTGGCCTGGCTTTGGTGCTGACGCAGCATGAGGCAGCCGACCTGGACGGCCGCTTTCGCACATTCACCACCATGACGATGGCGGGCATGGTGGCGCTGGCCAGCCTGGCCCTGCAGGACGGTTTCCACCTGCCGCTGTCCGGGCCCGGCTGGTGGGGACTGGCCGCCCTGACCACGCTCTACGGTACGGCATTCACCATCATGTTCACGGTCTTGCCAAGGCTGGGGGTGGTCGGCAACTCAGCCATCATGAACGTCGAGCCGGTCTTTGCACTGGTGTTGGCCTGGCTCATTCTGGGTCAAACCATTGCCACGATCCAAGTGCTGGGGGCACTGATCGTGGTGGGCGCCGTGATGGCACTGGGCCTGCGCCGTCGCTAAACCCTGGGTTCAGACTGGCTGCACCGCCGCATCCTGGCCCTGAAAGCTACCGGCGCGCAGCGTCACCACCAGCGTGTCGCGACAGGCCAGGCCAGCCCCAGCCTCTTGCGGCTGAATCGGTGTGGACTCATGGATCACACGGGCATCATCGAGCAGCAAAAGCGACCAGGGTTGCGTCAGGGTGAAGCGCTGCCCAGCTGGGCCATCGGCCTGAAACACCCGGGTTTCCCCGCCTTTGATGCCATGCCGACCGACCAGAAAAACGGCGACGAGGTCCACCCCGTCCCGGTGCGCACCCTCGGGCGTCGGCCGGCCAATACCGTCGGTGGTGTCAATGCGAAACGGGTGCGCCTCGACAAACCAAGGCTGATGGCCGCGCAGCCCCGATGCCACCCGGCCCAGCCACATCAGCAACTGTTCCCAAGCCGGCAAAGCCAGCATGGCCGGCGCCATGGGCTCAAACAGGCGGTGCATGCCGCCGTGCAGGGCGTTGTAAGCCAGCGGCTGCCAATGGGCCCGATGCGGCACCATCCTCAGCTCGTCACCGCTCAGCTCAAAGCAGGAATGGCGCCGGCGCCGGTAGCGCCCACCGTCCTTCAGGAAAAGGTCGGGCGGCAAGTCGTCCCAGAATGTCACGAGCGCCGACAAGTCGGGCAGCGGGCAGCCACTGAGGCCACTGACGCCGGCTGCGTCCAACACGGCAAAGCCCTGGTCGCGCAGGGTGGGCAGCAGGTCTGCGGCGGGCGTTAGGATGGGCGGGGCAATCAATTGAGTCATAGGACAGCGAGCTTACCGCGCTTTATCGCTGGCGCTGCGACCACTGATTGCTGATGATTCAAGGCCCTGAGCCACAAGAGCCAGACAAACCCCGAATCGCGGTATCGAGCGCTTGGACCAGGCGCCGCAGCATCAGGGCAAGGGCTGTCGCCGGGGCTACTGCCAAGGCTGACGCCATGGGCTAGCATCGTTCGCATTCATTTGCCGGATGCGACCCATGACCTTTGATCACTTGACCAACCACCAAATCCGTCTGGCCAGCCGTCCGGTGGGACTACCCACCGCGGCCAACTGGCAGGCCACTACGGAGCCGGTGACCGGCCCACCCCCCGGCGGCGTGCTGCTCAAGACACTGGCACTGTCGCTGGACCCAGCCATGCGGGGCTGGATGAACGAAGGCAAAAGCTACATCCCGCCTGTTGCCCTGGGTGAGGTGATGCGCGCCGGTGGCGTTGGCCGCGTTGTCGCCTCCGAGCACCCCGACTTTGCAGTGGGCGACGCTGTGAGTGCGGGCTTTGGCGTGCAGCAATACCTCAGCCTGGCACCGGCAGACGTCAAGCGGGCGGGCCTGGTCAAAATCGACCTGCGCATGGGCAGTTGGACGCAGTGGCTCAATGTGCTGGGCATGCCCGGCATGACGGGTTATTTCGGCCTGATGGATGTGGGCCAGCCCAAAGCCGGCGAGACGCTGGTGGTGTCGGGCGCGGCCGGGGCCGTTGGCCAAACGGTGGGGCAAATGGCCAAAATCCGGGGTTGCCGCGTGGTGGGCATTGCCGGCGGCCAGGCCAAGTGCGACTGGGTCGTGAAAGAACTGGGCTTCGATGCCTGCATCGATTACAAGGCCGGCCCCAGCGCCGTGCGCGATGGCCTCAAGGCCCACTGCCCGACCGGTGTCGACGTTTACTTTGACAACGTGGGCGGCGACATTTTGGACACGGTGCTGACCCGCATCAACCGTGGCGCCCGCATTGTGATCTGCGGGGCCATCAGCCAGTACAACAACACCACGCCGGTGCAAGGCCCGAAAAACTACCTCAGCCTGCTGGTGAACCGCGCCCGGATGGAAGGCATTGTGGTGTTTGACTACGCTGACCGCTACCACCTGGCCGTGGCCGAGATGGCGGGCTACCTGAAAGCCGGCCGCATGAGCAGCCGCGAAGACGTGGTAAGCGGCCTGGAGAACTTCCCCAGCGCGCTGAGCCGGCTGTTCACGGGCGAGAACTTTGGCAAGCTGGTGTTGCAGGTGGCGACGGACTGAGGCTCAGTCGTCGAGGGCGGCGTACACCAGGTCGCGGTACAGCAGGCGGTAGTACTCACGTTGGTTGGGCGCCTGCAGCATCAAAATGGCAAACAGGTCTTCGGCAGGGTCCACAAAAAAAGTCGTGCCAGCCATGCCGCCCCAGTGGTAACTGCCGGGCGAGCCTGGCATGCTGGCCACGCCAAGCGCCTTGCGCACCGCGACACCCAGGCCAAACCCATGGCCAGGCGATAAGAGGGCGCGCGAGGCCGGGCCGAATACCGGGATGTCACCCAAGTGGTCGGCCGTCATGAAGTCCACCAGGCGCGAGCCCAACAGGCGCACGCCCCCGAGTTGGCCACGATTGAGCATGAACTGCAGAAAACGGGCGTAGTCCATCGCGGTGGATATCAGGCCACCGCCGCCGGACTCCAGCGCCACCGGCTGCCGCACATCGATCACACGCATTTGCACGCCCCCCTCGGGATCGCGCGCAAAGGGCTCGGCAATGCGCGCATGGTGTTGGGGCGGCACAAAAAATCCGGTCTCGGTCATGCCCAGCGGCGCAAAGATGCGGCTGTGCAGAAAATCACCCAAGGTTTGGCCGCTGATCACCTCCACCAAGCGGCCCAGCACATCGGTGGCGCGGCCATACTCCCAGTGTGTTCCCGGCTCGAACATCAGTGGCAAAGCGGCCAGCTCGTGGGCAAACGCGGCGTTGCTGCGCTCCCGGGAGCCAATGCGGGCTTGGGCATACTGCCGTTGCACCGGGGCATTGCCCATGAACTCGTAGGTCAGTCCGGCGGTGTGACGCAACAGGTCTTGCACACTGGCCGGCTGACGTACCGGCTGCAATTGCACAGCGCCGTCCACCAGGCTGGCCACCTGCTGATTGGCGTATTCCGGCAGGTAGCGCGCCACCGGGTCACTCAACAGCAACTCGCCCTGCTCCATCAACATCAGCGCCGCCACCGACACCACGGGCTTGGTCATGGAATAGATGCGAAAGATCGCATCGGGCGTCATGGGGGTGCCGGCCGCCGGGTCCAGCGCGCCCAGGGCCTCGTACAAGGCCAGTTGGCCACGCCGGGCAATCACGGCCACGGCGCCGGGCAGACGATGCCGAGCCACCTCTGCGCGCAGCACGTTCATCAAGCGTGCGGTCCGTTGCGGACACAGGCCTGCGTCCCGCGGTGTCACCCGGGGCAGGACCGGCTGCGCTGGCTTGTCTCCGGGCGATGCCAAGCTCATGCAGGGGTGGCAAATTCGCCGTAGCGCTGACGCGCCAGCGCAGCACCGGCTGCCAGGGCTTCGAGTTTGCGCAGGGCAATGTCACGCCGCATCGGCGCCAAACCACAGTTGGTGCACGGAAACAGCCGCTGGCGCGGCACAAACTGCAAGGCCCGCCCGATGGTGTCGGCCACCTGCTCGGGTGTCTCCACCTCGTCGCTGGCCACATCGATCACCCCCACCATCACGTCCTTGCCAGCCAGCAGCGCCATCAGATCGGCCGGCACATGCGAGTGGTAGCACTCCAGGCTGACCTGCTGGATGCTGCTGCGCGCCAGCGCCGGGAAAATGGCCTCGTACTGGCGCCACTCCTGGCCCAGGGTCTGCTTCCAGTCCAGGTTGGCCTTGATGCCGTAGCCGTAGCAGATGTGCACAGCGGTGGTGCAGGTCAAGCCGCGGGCCGCGCGTTCCAACGCCCGCACGCCCCAGTCGGCTGCGTCTTGCATGTAGACGTTGAAGGCGGGTTCGTCAAACTGAATGATGTCCACCCCGTCGGCCTGCAGGGCGAGCGCCTCCTCGTTCAGCAGTTCGGCAAAGGCAAACGCCATGTCCACCTTGCTGCCATAGTGACGGTCAGCCACGGTGTCGACGATGGTCATCGGGCCGGGCAGGGTGAACTTGAGTCTTTTGTGGGTATGCGCGCGGGCCAGTTGCGCCTCGAAAGCGTGCACCCTTCCCTTGAGGCGCAGTGGCGCCACCACCTGCGGCACCTGCGCATCGTAGCGGCCGTTGCGAATGCCCATCGTCACCTTGTGCTCAAAGTCGATACCCTGGACCTGCTCCAAAAAGCCGTGCACAAAATGCTGGCGTGATTGCTCACCGTCGCCCACGATGTCCAGGCCGGCATCCTCTTGCGCCTTGATCCACAGCAGCGTGGCGTCGGCCTTGGCCTGTTGAAGCTCAGCGCCCTGGGCCTTCCATTGCGGCCATAGTTTTTCAGTTTCTGAGAGCCAGGCCGGTTTGGGCAGGCTGCCTGCGATCGAGGTGGGAAACATGAGAGCTCCGTCAAAGTCAGTGGTGATGGGGGACACTGTAGCGGATGCGGATCAGGCGCCCTCGGCCTCCTGCAGGGCGCGCCACATCACCTTGCCGCTGCCGCTTTTGGGCAGCGCCTCGACAAACTGCACCACCCGCGGCACCTTGTAGACGGCCATGTGTTCGCGGCACCAGGCCACGATATCGGCCTCGCTGACCGTGCCACGGTGTGTCGCGCGCAACACGACCACCGCCTTGACCGACTCACCACGGTAGCTGTCCCGAGTGGCGATGACGCAGGCTTCCTGGATGCCGGGGTGGCGGAACATCAGGGCCTCCACCTCGGCCGGCCAGACCTTGAAGCCTGAGGCGTTGATCATGCGTTTGAGCCGATCAGTCAGAAAAAAGTAGCCGTCGGCGTCGACATGGCCCAAATCGCCCGAACGGAAAAAGCGCTTGCCCTCCAAGGTGATGAAGGCGGCCGCCGTGGCGTCCGGGCGCTTCCAGTAGCCCTGGAACACCTCCGGCCCGTGCATGATGATCTCGCCCTGCTCGCCCACCGGCACCTCCAGCAGCGTGTCGGGGTCAATGACACGCGCGTCGGTGCCCATGAAAGGAATGCCCAGGCATTGTTGCTTGGGCGCATCGGGCGGGTTGCTGTGCGAAGGCGCGGCCGTTTCGGTGAGGCCATAGCCCTCGATGTAACGCAGGCCAAACTGCTCAAACAAGCGTTGTGCCACGGCCTGCGGCATGGCCGCACCGCCACCCCCGATGTAGACCAGACTCGACAGGTCAAATCGCGCAAAGTTCGGGCTGCCCATCAGGTCGATCACCATGGTCGGGATGTTGGTCCAGTGTGTGACGCGCCAGCCCGGGATCAACCGTCCAGCGAGTTCGCGGTCCCAGCGCGGCATCAGCACCAAGGTGGCACTGTTGCGGATGCTGGTGTGCATCATGCTGACCATGCCGGTGATGTGGAACATAGGCACCACGGCCAGCACCACGTTCTCTGGCGAGCCGTTGCCCCACATGCCACTGGCGACCGCGTTGTGCATGATGCTCGCGTGGGTGTGCATACAGCCCTTGGGCAGACCTGTGGTGCCACTGGTGTAGGGCAGGATGGCCAGATCGGCCGGGCCAACCGTCAAAGGCCCAAGCGGCAGTGAATTGGCGAGAGACGCGGTCCAATCATGCACCTGCCCGCCCGTCAGCACCGGCGCCGGATGCCGGGTCAGCAGCCAGTCTGACCAGGCTGCAGGCGGCGCCTCGTCGCCCACCACGTTGGCGTCGAACGCATCGGCGAAATGGGTGACCAACAGATGCGCCAGCCGCAGTGGCGGCGCCAGCGCATCGCTGGCAAGCGCCAGTTCGGCGGCCAGGTCAGCGGTGGTGATGGCCACACGGGCGTCGGGGTCGGCAATGTAATGCTTGAGCTCTTCGGTGCGGTTCATCGGATTGACCGGCACCACCACCGCGTTGGCCCGCAGAATCGCAAAATGCGCAATCACCAATTGCGGGCAGTTTTGCATGTTGAGCACCACACGGTCGCCTGAATTCACGCCCAGCCCTTGCAAACAGGCCGCCAAGCACTCTGCTTTTTGTAGCAATTGAGCGTAACTCAGGACCCGGCCAAAAAACACCAGCGCAGGTTTGTCGGGGTAACGGCGCGCGCTGGTCTCCAGGTTGTCCCACAGCGAGGTGGCCGGTGGCGTGATGGCATGCGGCAACCGGCGCGGCCAAAAAGCATGGTGGCGACGCAGCCCGGCACGGGCCGCCGGGACGGATGAGTTCGCTATCGGGTCCATGGTGCTTGGGGTTCCTTGTCGGCTTGAAGGGGCTTGCCCGGACGTTTCTCAGCTGAAGGATAAGGGCGGCCACGCCCATCTGCGCAAGCCGACTGTCACGACCGGGACCAGGCCGAACAGATCAGGACTGGCATCGATCTTGCTCAGTAGGTATGCCAGCCGCGTCACCCGGGTTAGGTTATGAGAAATTTGCATGAAGTGCGCGTGTAAACCCGGATGCCGCACCATAACCGTGCTGCTAAAGTTCGCCGTCAGGATGTCCCTTGGGACAACTGCCATCCTTTACAGTTCACTTCCTTACCAACTGGAGCATTGCCCATGAAACTGAGCAAACTTAGCACCCTGGCAGCCGCTGCGGCCGCCGTGGTCACCCTGACAGCCACCCCGGCCCACGCCGGCAAGACCATTGACGCCATGAAGGCACGCGGTCAGATCATCTGCGGTGTCAACCCCAGCCTGCCTGGTTTCGCCGCCGCTGACAGCCAAGGCAACTGGGCCGGTTTTGACGTGGACGTCTGCAAGGCCCTGGCCGCAACCATGTTGAATGACGCCACCAAGGTCAAGTGGACACCCTTGAACGCTTCCCAACGTTTTGCTGCCCTGCAGGCTGGCGAAATTGACGTGCTCTCGCGCAACACCACCTGGACTCTGACCCGCGACGCCTCGCTGGGCCTGAACTTCACCGGCGTCACTTACTATGACGGCCAGGGCTTCATGGTCACAAAGAAGTCCAAGATCACCAGCGCCAAGCAACTCAAGGGCGCGACCGTGTGCGTGCAGTCCGGTACCACCACCGAGAAAAACCTGGCCGATTACTCCAAGGCCATGAATCTCAACATGAAGCCGGTCGTGTTCGAGACCCAGGAAGCCACCAACAAGGCCTACTTCACCGGTCGCTGCCAGGTGTACACCACCGACGCGTCTGGCCTGGCCTCCGTGCGCAACAAAGAAGCCACCAACCCGGACGATCACGTCATCCTGCCCGATCTGATCTCCAAAGAACCCCTTGGCCCCTCGGTGCGTCGGGGTGACGACGAGTGGTTCGCCATCGTCAAGTGGGTGGTATTTGCCCTGATCGAAGCCGAAGAATATGGCATCACCCAGGCCAATGTGGACCAGATGAAATCCAGCACCGACCCGGTTGTGCAACGCATTCTGGGCACCTCGGAAGACACCGGCAAGCTGCTGGGCCTGGACAAGGAATGGGCGTATCGCGCCATCAAGGCCGTGGGCAACTATGGCGAAATGTTTGAGCGCAATGTCGGTCCTAAGTCGACCCTCAAGCTGCCACGTGGCGCCAATAACCTGTGGAGCAAGGGCGGACTGATCTACGCCCCGCCAGTGCGTTGAACGCAACGGGCATCAAGCCCGCCCGACCAGCCCCGCCGAAAAAGCGGGACTGGTCGTGGCGAGGCCAGGCACTGCGCAGTGTGCTCTACCAGGTACTGGCGCTGGTGCTGATTTTCAGCGCCGGCTTTTACCTGCTTGGCAATACGCTGGACAACATGCGGCTGCGGGGCATCAAAAGTGGCTTTGACTTCATTTCCCAGCCGGCCGGTTTCGGCATCGGCGAAAGCATCATCCCGTTCGATTCCGCCGAAAGCTACGGCAAGGCGTTCGTGGTGGGGCTGTCCAACACCCTGCGCGTGGCCGTGGTCGGCATCGTGCTCGCCACCCTGCTCGGCACGCTGATCGGTATCGGTCGCCTGTCACGCAATCTGCTGCTGCGCACCCTGTGCGGCGCCTACGTCGAATTTTTCAGAAATGTGCCGCTGCTGTTACAGCTGTTCATCTGGTATTTCATCCTGACCGAGACCCTGCCCACGATTGAAGAGGCGTTGCGGCCTTTGCCAGGCGTGTTCTTCAGCAAAAATGGCCTGCAGTTCCCAGTTCCGCTCTGGGCACACGGCCACGTGTTCACGCTTGCCGGTTTCGGGCTGGGACTGCTTGGCGCCTGGTGGTGGGGCCGGCAGGCACGCCATCAATTTGAGTCCACCGGTCGGTCGCGCCCGGTCTGGCTGCCTGGTCTGCTGTTGGTGGCGGCCTTTGGCCTGCTCGGCTGGCTGGCGGGCGGCAGTCCCAATGCACTTGACATCCCGGAGAAATCCGAGCTCAACGTGGTGGGCGGTGGCTCCGTCACGCCCGAGTACCTGACCGTGTTGGTCGGCCTCACCATCTACACGGCCGCCTACATTGCCGAGATCGTGCGCGGCGGTATCCAAGCCGTGCCCTTCGGCCAGCATGAGGCCAGCGCCGCCCTGGGCCTGTCGCGTGGCAAGGAAGTGCGCCTGGTGTTGCTGCCACAAGCGCTGCGGGTGATCATCCCGCCGGTGACCAGCCAGTACCTCAACCTGACCAAGAACTCGTCGCTGGCGGTGGCCGTGGGCTACCCGGACCTGGTGTCCATCTCGACCACGTCTCTGAACCAGACCGGCCGGGCCATCGAGTGCATTGCCCTGATCATGGCCTGCTACCTGACCCTGTCACTGCTGACCTCCTGGTTCATGAACGCCTACAACCGCCGCTCCCTGCTCAAAGAGCGTTGAAGTCTCGCCATGTCGAATCAGCCCTTCGTTTTTCAAGCCGTCGCCAGCCGACCGCCACCGCGACCCGTGGGCGGCGTGCTGCCCTGGGTGCAGCGCAACCTGCTCGACGGCTGGACCAACGTCCTGATCACCCTGCTGCTGCTCACGCTGCTGGTCGTGGCGCTGCCACCCGTTGTTCAATGGGGCGTTTTGCACGCCGTGTTCGGGCCAGACAACGCCGCCTGCCGCGCCGCCGCTGCAGCCACACCCCATGGCGCCTGCTGGGGTGTGGTGGCCGAGAAATACCGCCTGATTTTTTTCGGCCGCTACCCTTTTGAACAGCAGTGGCGCCCAATGGTGGCCTGTGCGCTCATGGTCGGTGCCATTGCCGCCAGTTGCTACCGCCCTTTCTGGCGCAGCTGGCTGATCGGCCTGTGGATGCTGGTGCTGGGCGCTTTTTTTGTGCTGATGATGGGCGGGCGCTTTGGTCTGGTGCCGGTGGAGACCTCGCGCTGGGGCGGCTTCCCCCTGACCGTCATGCTGTCGACCATCAGCCTGCTCGTGGCGTTTCCGCTGGCCATCCTGGTGGCCCTGGGGCGCCAGTCCAAAATGGCCGGCATCCGAACCATTTGCGTGCTGTATGTCGAACTGATCCGAGGTGTGCCGCTGATTTCAGTGCTGTTCATGGCCTCGTTCATGTTGCCATTGTTCATGCCGCAGGGCAGCACCATTGACGTGCTGGTGCGGGTTCTGATCGGCATGACGCTGTTCACCGCCGCCTACCTGGCCGAGGTGGTACGGGGTGGCCTGCAAGCCCTGCCCAAAGGCCAGGTGGAAGCCGCCCAGTCGCTGGGGCTGGGCTACTGGCAAACCACTTTCAAGGTGGTACTGCCGCAGGCCTTGCGCCTGGTGGTGCCGGCCACCATGAACACCTTCATCGGCGCCTTCAAGGACACCTCGCTGGTCACCATCGTCAGTCTGTACGATCTGACAGGCGCGCTGCAACTCGCCCTGGGGGATGCCAACTGGCGCAAGTTCTTCTTTGAGGGGCAGTTGTTTGTGGCCGCCATCTACTTTGTCTTCTGTTATGCCATGTCGCGCTACAGCCTGTGGATCGAGCGCTACCTGAACACCGGCACCCGTCGCCAGTAATTTATCGAGATGATCAGCACCATGACTTCAGAATCCCCCATCATTGAATTTGCGGGCGTCAACAAATGGTTTGGTGAATTCCATGTGTTGCGTGACATCAACCTGCAAGTGGCCAAGGGCGAGCGCATCGTCATCTGCGGTCCTTCGGGTTCGGGCAAGTCGACCTTGATCCGTTGCGTCAACCGGCTCGAAGAGCACCAGGAAGGCCGGCTGGTGGTCGACGGCACGACGCTGAGCGATGACATCAAGGCTATCCACGCCATCCGCAAGAGCGTGGGCATGGTGTTCCAGCAATTCAACCTGTTTCCGCACCTCACCGTTCTGGAAAACCTCACCCTGGCCCCGATGTGGGTGAGCGGCGTCCCTAAAAAAGAAGCCGAGGAGCGTGCCATGCAGCAGCTGCAGAGGGTGCAGATCACCGAACAAGCCAGCAAGTACCCACTGCAGTTGTCGGGCGGGCAACAGCAGCGTGTCGCGATTGCTCGGGCCCTGTGCCTGACGCCCAAAATCATGCTGTTTGATGAGCCCACCTCGGCGCTGGACCCGGAAATGATCAACGAGGTGCTCGACGTGATGAAAGAGCTGGCCAACCAGGGCATCACCATGCTGTGCGTCACGCACGAAATGGGTTTTGCCCGGTCGGTTGCAGACCGGGTGATTTTCATGGACCACGGGCAAATTGTGGAAGAAAACACGCCAGACGAGTTCTTCAACCACCCCAAGAGTGAGCGCACACGGGACTT
>JBAXMQ010000062.1:0-18819 GCA_037134215.1 Betaproteobacteria bacterium | reverse complement strand
CGAGCGGATGTCGCGGTACAGGCTTTCCACCTTGGTGCCCACCTTGACTCCCATGCCACCGTGCATTTGCAGCGCCATATCGATCACGCGCTGGGCGTTTTCGGTGGCGGTCATTTTGGCCATGGCGGCGGCGGCGGTGTAGGCCTGCGCCTGCGCGGGTGAATCGGTGCCGACGCAATCGCGCAGCCAGGCGGCGCGGTAGGTCAGCATGGCGGCGGCGTCCACCAGCGCGCCCATCTCGCCCAGCTTGGCTTGGGTCAGCTGGAAATCCGCCAGCCGCTGGCCGAACATGGGCCGGGCGCGCGCATAGGCCACCGCCTCGGCCAGGGCCCGGCGCGCCATGCCCAGGGCGGCAGCCGCCACCGAAGCGCGAAAAATATCGAGCGTGCGCATGGCCAGTTTGAAGCCACCGTGCAATTCGCCCAGCAGCGCGCTGGCCGGCAGCTGGCACTGCGCCAAACGCAGGGTGGCCAGCGGGTGCGGCGCCATCACGGCGATGTGCTCGGACGCATCCAGCCCCGGCGTATTGGCATCGACGATAAAGGCGCTGATGCCACGCGTGCCCGCCTCGGGGTCGGTCTTGGCGAACATACAGTAGTAGTCGGCGATGCCGCCATTGCTGATCCAGGTCTTGCTGCCGTCCAGCACATAGCCGCTGGTTTGGGCATCATTTTGACCGCCAGCCACCGTGGCATGGACTTGCGTAGCTACTGTTTTCATAGCGCCAGCGTCGGAGCCAGCGTCGGGCTCGCTCAGGGCAAAGGCGGCGATTTTGTCGCCCCGGGCCACCGCCGGCAGGTAGGCGACCTGCTGCGCCGGGCTGCCTGCCAAGGTGATGGCGCCAGTGCCCAAACCTTGCATGGCAAAGGCAAAGTCGGCCAGCGGCGAGTGGTAGGCCAGGGTTTCGCGCAGGACCACCAGCGCGCGCGAATCGAGCGCCGGTAGGGCCCCGCCAAACGCCGCCGGCACGCAGTAACGCAGCCAGCCGGCGTCGCCCAGAGCCCGCACCCAGGCACGGCAGGCGGCGCGGTCGTCCTGTTCGTCGATCTGCTGCTGCGGCACCCAGGCCGCCAAAGCGCTGCCCAGGCTGCGGTGCGCCGCATCAAAAAATGGCAGGGCCAGGTGGTCGGTGGGCGCCATCTCAGTCGCCCCCAAAAACAGGTTTTTGCTTGGCGACAAAGGCTTCATAGGCGCGGCGGAAATCCTGCGTCTGCATGCAGATGGCCTGGGCCTGGGCCTCGGCCTCCACCGCCTGCTCGATGGTCATGGACCATTCCTGCTGCAGCATGGTCTTGGTCATGCCATGGGCAAAGGTGGGGCCGGCGGCCAGCTCGGCGGCCAGCGCCTGCGCCCGCGGCAGCAAATCGGCCGGCTCGTGCAGGGCGTTGAAGAAACCCCAGGTCAGGCCCTCGGCGGCGCTCATGGCGCGGCCGGTGAACAGCAGCTCAGACGCACGACCCTGCCCGATCAGCCGGGGCAGCAGGGCGCAGGCGCCCATGTCGGCGCCGGCCAGGCCGACACGGGTGAACAAGAACGCGGTTTTGGCGCTGGGCGTGCCCAGCCGCAGGTCGCAGGCCAGCGCCATCATGGCGCCGGCGCCGGCGCAAATGCCGTCGATGGCGCCGATGACCGGCTGCGGGCAGTCGCGCATGGCCTTGATCAGGTCGCCGGTCATGCGGGTGAAGGCCAGCAGCTCGGGCATGGTCATGCGGGTCAGCGGGCCAATGATCTCGTGCACATCGCCACCCGAGCAAAAGTTGCCGCCAGCACCGGTGACCACCACCGCCTTGACGTCGGTGCTGGCGCGCAGGCCATGGAACAGCGCGCGCAGCTCGTGGTACGAGTCAAAGGTGAGCGGGTTTTTGCGCTCGGGCCGGTTCAGGGTGATGGTGCCCACGCCATTCGCGTGCTGCCAGGCAAAGTGGCTGGCCTGGTAGCTGGCAGTGGCCTTGAACTGGCCGTGCATGGGGTTGGCCGGGCCGATGTAATGGGTCATGAAGTCTCCAGGGATAAGGGGGTGGTTTGGCTGTGCGCCTTGACCCGGCCCAGCAGCCGGTGCAGGGTGGCCACTTCTTTTTCGCTCAAGGCGGCGAAGGCGTCGACGATCCAGGTCTCGTGCTGCTGCGCCATGGCAGCAAACTGCGCGCGCCCGGCCGGGGTGAGTTGCACCCGGTAGGCGCGGCGGTCACCGGCCACGTCCAAGCGCTGCACCAGACCTTCGCTGACCAACTGGTCGGTGATGCCGGTGACGTTGCCGCCGGTGACCATCATGCGGCGCGACAGTTCGTTCATCTTCAGACCCTCGGGCGCGCGTTCCAGCTGGGCCATCAGGTCAAAGCGTGGCAGGGTGGTGTCAAACTGCTCGCGCAAGGCTGCACGCACACGGGTCTCGATCAGCTGGGTGCAGGTCAGCATGCGCAGCCACAGCCGCAGCGCTTCGGGGTGCTCGGCCGGCGTGGTGCCCTGCAGGCGGGCCTCTTTATCCATTCTGTTTGGCAAGCTCGCGGTACATCTGGTCGCGCCCGCTCAGGTAGGGCCGCGGCCAGTCGATGGCGCGGCTTTGCAGTTTGGCGGCTTCGTGCAGGGTCCAGGCCGGGTCAGCCAAATGCGGGCGGGCGATGGCGCACAGGTCGGCCCGGCCGGCGGCAATGATGCTGTTGGCCTGGTCGGCGTCGGTGATGGCGCCCACCGCGATGGTCTGGATGCCGACCTCGTTGCGGATGCGGTCAGAAAACGGCGTCTGGTACATGCGGCCATAGACCGGCCGCGCGGCGCGGGTCGTCTGGCCCGAGGACACGTCGATCACGTCGCAGCCGGCGGCCTTGAACAGCCGCGCCATGGCTACCGCGTCGTCGGCGGTGTTGCCGCCAGGCGCCCAGTCGTGCGCCGAAATGCGCACGCTCATCGGCTTGGCCTCTGGCCAGACAGCCCGCATGGCGGCGAACACCTCCAGCGGGTAGCGGCAGCGGTTGGCCAGGCTGCCGCCAAAGTCGTCGGTGCGCAGGTTGGTCAGCGGCGTCAAAAACGACGACAGGAGGTAGCCGTGGGCGCAGTGCAGCTCCAGCCAGTCAAAGCCAGCTTGCGCCGCACGCTGGGTGGCTGCCACGAAGTCGTCGCGCACGCGGTCCATGTCGGCCCGGCTCATGGCTTGCGGCAACTGGTTCTGCGGGCCATAGGGCACCGCGCTGGCGGCCAGCAGCGGCCAGTTGGCGCCGGGCTCGGGCAGCGGCTCGTCGGCCTGCGCCCAGCCGACCTGGGTCGAGCCCTTGGGGCCGCTGTGGCCAAGCTGCAGGCCGATGGCCGCGCTGCTCTGGCCATGCACAAAGGTCACGATGCGCTGCAAGGCGGCCGCTTGGTGCTCATTCCATAGGCCGGTGCAGCCGGGCGTGATGCGGCCCTCGGGGCTGGGGCTGGTCATCTCCACCATCACCAGCGCGGCGCCACCCAGCGCGCGCGCGCCCAGGTGCACCAGGTGAAAGTCCTGCACCAGACCATCCACCGCGCTGTAGGTGGCCATCGGCGACACCACGATGCGGTTCTTCAAGGTCAGCTCGCGCACGGTCAGCGGCAGCAACATGGGCGCTACCCGCTTGCCACCAGCCAGCCAGGCCTCGTAGCCGCCCAGCCAAGCGGCATCGCGCAGGCGCAGGTTTTCGTGGCTGATGCGCTGCGAACGGGTCAGCAGCGAGTAGGCAAACTGCTCGATCGCCATGCCGGTGTAGCGCGTGACGTTCTCAAACCACTCGGTCGAGTTGCGCGCGGCGTTCTGAATCTTGAGTACCTCCACGCTGCGCCGGGCCTCGTAGCGCTGCAGCAGTGGCAGCAGGTCGGCGCCGGCCACCAGCTCGTCGGTGCTGGCAGCAAATTCATTGACCAAGTCAATCGCGTCTTCCACCGCCAGCTTGGTGCCGCTGCCAATGGAGAAGTGCGCAGTGTGAGCCGAGTCGCCCATCAGCACCACCGGCACCTGTCGCCCGGGCAACGGCAGCTGGTGCACCCAGGTGTTACAGACCACACGCGGAAACTGAATCCACTGGGCCGAGCCGCGCAGGTGCTTGGCATTGCTGACCAGCGCCTGGCCGTCTAGGTATTTGGCAAACAGGCGCTCGCAAAAGGCAATGCCCTCCTCCTGGCTCATCGCCGCCAGACCGTGCGCCTGCCAAACCGCCTCGGGCGTCTCGACGATGAAGGTGGAGGTGTGCTCGTCAAACTTGTAGGCATGGGCCTGGAACCAGCCGTGCTCGGTCTCCTCAAAGGCGAAGGTGAAGGCGTCAAAGGTTTTGTGCGTGCCCAGCCAGACAAAACGGCAGTCGCGGGTGTCGATGTCGGGCTGGAACACCTCGGCATAACGGCTGCGGATGCGGCTATTGAGGCCGTCGCTGGCAATCACCAGATCGGCCTGGTACTGCTGCGCCAGCGCCTGGTCGTCCGACACATCAACCTCGAACACCAGGTCCACCCCGAGCGCCAGGCAGCGGTCCTGCAGGATGTTGAGCAGGTGCTTGCGCCCGATGCCGCAAAAGCCGTGGCCGCTGGAGCGCACGCTGCGGCCCTTGAAAAACACCTCGATGTCGTCCCAGTGGTTGAGCGCGTCCCCAATCAGCTGACCGGTGACCGGGTCGGCCGCGCGCATGTTGTCTAGGGTCTGGTCCGACAGCACCACGCCCCAGCCAAAGGTGTCAAAAGGCTTGTTGCGCTCCAGCACGGTGATGCGGTGGGCGGAGTTTTGCAGCTTCATCAGCAGCGCGAAATACAGACCGGCGGGGCCACCGCCTATGCAGAGGATGTTCATGAGGGAATAGTTTAGACCTAAACTATTTGCTGTCAAGGGCGGACTGCCTGAACAGGTCAGCCGCGTGGTTTCATGCTAGTATTACCGAGTAATACTTGAGGGTCTCGCATGCAAACCACCATCACCAGCAAGGGGCAGGTCACCATCCCGCGCGACGTACGTCAGCAGTTTGGCCTGAAGCAGGGCATGGCCGTGACATTTGCCGTGGAGGGCGACCACATTGCCCTGCGCCCGGCCGCAGCCGTGCGACACCCGAGCGCCAGCGGTTTTGGTTTGATTCCAAGCCGCAGCCCGGCCGTTCCGCCTGATTTTGACGTTGCCAGCCTGCTATCGGCCGAGCCATGATCGGCCTGGATACCAACGTCCTGGCCCGTTACTTTGTCGCCAGCAGTGACGAACCATCCAGGCATCAAAGCGAGTCAGCCCGGCAACTGCTCGAAAGCGGCAAACGCCTGTTTGTCAGCAAAACCGTGCTGCTGGAGTTGGAATGGGTGCTGCGCGGTTACTACAAGAGCACGCCGGACGAGGTGCAGGCCGTGATGAACCACCTGCTCAGCATGCCCAACCTGGACATAGAAGACCGGGTGTCGCTGGACCTGGCCACTGCCGCGCTGGCCCAGGGCTTTGACTTTGCCGACGCGCTGCACCATGCCTCGTGCCGCCATTGCACCAGCATGGTCACCTTTGACGACAAACGGTTTGCCCGACGCGCACACACGGCGGGCTGGAACCCGCAGGTCAAGGTGCTGGGGGGCGATCGATGAAGGCCCCCGCCCGACTGCAAACCCTGGTTGAAGAAGGTCTGATTGACAGCGTGGTGCGCCAGCTGATGAGCGGCAAGGAGGCCGAGGTGTATGTGGTGCGCTGCGGCGCCGAGACGCGCTGCGCCAAGATTTACAAGGAAGCCACGCAGCGCAGTTTTCGTCAGGCGGTGGATTACACCGAAAGCCGCAAGGTGAAAAACTCGCGCCAGGCGCGGGCCATGGCCAAGGGCACGCGCTTTGGCCGACAGGCGCAAGAGGCGGCCTGGCAAAGCGCCGAGGTGGACGCGCTGTACCGGCTGGCGGACGCCGGCGTACGCGTGCCCAAGCCTTACAACTTCTTCGAGGGCGTGCTGCTGATGGAACTGGTGACCGACGCCAATGGCGACGCCGCGCCACGGCTTAACGACGTCGCTTTCACGCCGGAACAGGCGCGCGGCCACCACGCCACCCTGTTGGGCGAGGTGGTGCGCATGCTGGGCGCCGGCATCGTGCATGGCGACCTGTCGGAATTCAACATCCTGCTCGGGCATGAAGACGGCACGGCGGTGCCGGTCATCATCGACCTGCCCCAGGCCGTGGATGCCGCCGGCAACAACCACGCCCAGCGCATGCTGCTGCGCGACGTGGCCAACCTGCGGGATTTCTTTGGCCGCTTTGCGCCCGAACTGCTGCAGACCCACTACGGCCCCGAAATTTGGGACCTGTACCAGCGCGGCCTGCTCAGCGCCGAGGCCACCCTGAGCGGCCAGTTCCAGGCCAAGGGCGGCGCGGTCGATGTGCGCAGCCTGCTGCGCGAGATTGACGACGCGCGGGCCGAGGATGCCGCGCGGCGCTTGCGGATGCAAACGCCGGGCTGAACCCGCCTTGAGGATGGTTTAGCGCAACACGGCGCTGGCCTGTGCGGCGGCAATCAAGCCGGCCGCATCGGCCTCCAGCAGAAAACCTTCGGCCACGGCACGCGCTGCAGCCTTGGCCACGGCGGCGACATAGCCCGGGTGGTCGCCATAGCGTTCTTGCAGGGAGCGCCGGGCGTCACCATTGGCCTGGCGCTCGGCAGCAGTTCGGGCAAAGGGCAACATGCCGCCCACGTAGTTGCAGATTTGGCCCTGGTGGAAGCCAGCTGCCGTGACATTCCAGCCCAGGTAGGTGCCCAGCGGCGCGTCCAGCAGCACCACCGGCACACCGCCGTGCTCATTGCCATCGGCATCGACAGTGGGCGCCCACATGTCGAGCACACGGCGGATGGCCGGCGGCGCCAGGCTGGGCACGCCAGAGCCATCGAGCGCGTTGAAGCCCGGGCCCCAGTCGTAATCGAGCACCGGCATGATGAAGTCGGGTTCGGGCAGCGTGGCGCGCAGACCCGGCAGGGTGGGGAAACCCAACGCGGCCTTGTTGGCCCGCGCCAAGGTGCCCTGCGCCAGCGTGGGGTAGCGGCTGGGTGGGGGTGCCATGCCTTTCATGACCCAGTTGCGGAAATGCACACGCAGCGCGTTGACGGTCTGGGTGTGGGGCACCGGGTTGGCGGGCAGCAGGCCCTGGCCAAAGTTGTTGCCGGGGCACATCGGGCCCGCCTTGGGCAGGGCCGCCCCCGGCACACTGGTGTCGAAACCGCCGGCACCGCCACCATGGGTTGAGCTGGCAATGTAGTAGCGCCGCACCGAGTCCGGCATCGGCAAGTCCACCTTGCCGTCGGTACCCACCCACTCCGGCGTGAGCTTGAGCGCCCAGACTTCGGCCGAACCGAAATGCTCCATCACCTTCGGACAGGTGCGGCTGGCGGTGCAGCGGTCCAGAATGCCGACGGCCGGCAGGCCGCGCACCGGGTCCGGGTGCGGCAGCCACCACTGCGGTCCCTCGCTACCGGCCTGGTATAGCTCCAGCACGCCGTCGGGCTGGGCCCAGCGGAAGTTCAGCGCAATGCGCCGGCCAGCGATGATGGGCCACAGGCCATCGTGCACCGGCGCGCCGAGTTCGTCCTGGTTAAAGCCCAGGTGCAGCCAGCCGCGCAGAAAGTTGCCAGACTGCGAGATGCCGCGCGTGATGCTGTGGCTGATGCGCCCGGCCAGCGGGTTGGCTGTGCCCGCGTCGTCAGCCGCAGCGCGCTTGAAAAAGGCACCGACATCGCGCCAAGCGGCAAAGCCGATGCCCAGCACATAGGGGTCTTGTGCGGTGAACACCACCTGGTACAGCCGCTTGCCATCGAAACCGTCTTTCAGGCAGATCTGGGTCGGGTCGGGCGTGCCGGGGAAGGGGTTGGCGGCATCGCAGCGGGCCCAGGCCCAGTCTGCTGGCGCCACCGGCCGCTCGTCCAGCACCTCGCCGCTTTGGGTTTCACCGCCGCGCGACACCAGGCGGGCCAGGCGGGTGTCCAGGCTGACGGGTTTGTAAGGCACCGGGTTGGTTTGCACCATCAGCGGCTGTGAGGCCAAGCCAGAGCGGTTGACGATGCGGCCAAACACCTCGCCGGTGACCGGCGCGCCGCCAGGGCCGCGCGCGACTGGCACTTGCAAAAACTGGCGACCCTCCACGCTGGCCATGGGCCGCACCACCGTGTTGCCGCTGTTGTCGCCTTGCCAGGCGCTGGCCAGCATCACGTCGCCAAAGGCCTGCTCCTGCGGGGCAAAGGCCGGCACATTGCCGCGGTTGGGCACATCGTGCCAGAGCAGGCCGCTGGCCTGCGCCATGTCGCGCGGCTTGTGCAGCACGAACGACGCCACGTAGCGCACTTTGCCATCGGCATCCTTGGCCAGGGCGATGTCCTGGATCATGGCGTTGCCCGGCAAGGCCGGGTCGAGCTCACCAAAGGCCCGCCCTGCCACCCGCTCGTAAGCGATGGCCGGGCTGGCCGCGCCGGCTGGCGCCACCGAGGGCTGGGTCTCGTCGATGACGATGCGCGTAACCCGGGCCTGGGCTGAGCCCAACAGGGCCAGGGCGAGTGACGCGCCCAAGGTGAGAGACAACAGTCGGTTCATGGCATTTCCTTGAAGACGGGCGCCCATTATGATGTCTTGATCCACGTCACGGCGGAGCGCATCGCACCCTGTGATGATGGGTCGCACCCTTGAACACCATGCTTTACAAATTCAAATCCAAAGCCGCTGGCGACCTGATCATGCTGCAGGCCAACGGCCGGCGGGTGCTGGAGATCATCGGCAAGGACACGTCCGCTGAATCGGGCGGCAAGGGCATTTTGTTGCCCGCCCAGATGGCCGGGGCCATTGCGGCGCTGCAGGCCGCTGTGGCCCGGGAAGAGGCCGAACAGCAGGCGGCGGTGGCTGAGGCGCTGGCGCAACAGGCCGCACCGCCGCGCTTTGAGGCCATCGGGCTGCGCCAGCGTACCCAGCCCTTCATCGAGATGCTGCGCCGATGTGAAAAAGCCGAGCAGCCCATCGTCTGGGGCGTCTGAAGGCTGGCTGGCGCGGGCCACTATGATGCCAGCATGACCCAAGATCTTTTTCGGCAAGACAGCTATCTCAGCGACTGCCAAGCCACCGTCACCGCCATCACACCGCAGGGCATCGTGCTGGACCGTACCGTGTTCTACCCGCTCGGCGGCGGCCAGGCCGGCGATGCCGGTGTGCTGCAGGGCCCGGACGGTCAGAGCATCGCCATCATCGACACCCGCAAGGGCAAGGCCGAAGATGGCAGCTTTACCCAGCAAATCTGCCACTTACCCACGCCAGACGTGCTTGAGCAGCTATTGAATCAGGAGCAAAGCCTTACACCATGGCTGGCGGTGGGCCAGGTGGTGACGGCTCGGATCGACTGGGCCCGGCGGCACCGGCTGATGCGCTTTCACACCAGCACGCACCTGCTTTGCCACCTGGTGCCGCAGCTGGTGAACGGCTGCTCCATCACGCCGGATTACGCGCGGCTGGACTTCAACATGACCGACGCGCTGGACAAGGACGCGCTCACCGCCGGGCTGGCGCGGCTGGTGGCAGCGGCGCTGCCGCTGGTGGTGGGTGAGATCAGCGACGCCGAGCTCGACGCCAACCCGGCGCTGGTCAAAAGCATGTCGGTGCAGCCGCCGCGCGGCAGCGGCAGCGTGCGCACCATCCGCATTGGCGACGCCGGCACGCTGATCGACCTGCAGCCCTGCGGCGGCACCCATGTGGCCAACACTAGCGAAATCGGCGCGGTGGTGGTGACAAAAATCGAGAAGAAATCCGCCACCACCCGGCGCGTGGTGCTTGGCTTCGCGGCATGAGCACCGGGCCGGTGCGTCGCAACTCTGCGGCGCCAATAGCTGGCCAGGCCTGGCACCCCACTCAGAACGCGTAGCTGACGCCGAGCCCCAGGATCGGAAACAATTTGAGATTGTCGGCTGCGTCCTGCATGGTTTTCAGTTGCGCATTGATGTCGGCCTGCGTGACGCCTGCTCCGTTTGCCGAGAGGCTGGCTTTGGGGTTCTGAAACAAGACACCCAAGTCAACGTTAAAGCCCAGGCCCTTGGCGTCCTTGGGGCGGGTGGCATAGCCTAGGCCCAGGTAGGGGCTGAGTCCGTCGTTCATCTTGAGCTCGCCGTTGACGGTGGCGTCTTTGCCAGCGACCTTGCCAGTGCCGGTCAATGTCACCTTGTTGTTGTTAACCACCACGCCGCCGCTCAGCCGAAAACCCGAAGCACTCGGGTACCAGTCGGCCAGAAACTGGATGGACTGCAGGTTAACGTCGACATTCAACTTGGCGTTGGCGCCAAAATCGCCGACATTCCCTGAAAACGACGTCTTGAGGGCGTTGATTTGAGCTCGCGCGGCCCAGTCTTCCCCGACCGAGGTGGAATAGCCAAGGCCAAGGCCATTGGTGCCGACCTGGCCGTAGACGGCGCCCGAGTCACCGGCCTGTGCAGCCAGGGGCAAAACACCCACTGTCAACGCCAGGAGAACGATTTTTGGATTGAATTTCATAGGACATCCCGATAAAAAATTTGAGAGAAAACACTTTGGCCCGACAATGCAGTCCAGTCATTTATAACTGGTGCTCATGTCACTTCATGACCAGTTGCCGAAATACAACGCCTTCAACATGAGGGCCAGATCAAACCCTCCCACGTCCATGTCTGCCCCTACCTCCAAGGCCTCATCGTGGTTTTTCTTGCCTTTTAGGACCTTATCCGGCTTGAAGGCGATCCATGTGCTGTTGCGCAGCCTGACGGCGCTGTGTGGCGCCGTCATTCTGGCCGCCGGGGTCGCTGTGGCAGCTGTTTCACCGGGGCCGAGCGCGGGCGTCCAAGAAGTGACGGGGCCCCTGGTCACCACCCCGCAGGTACGGGCCGAACTGCTGGCCTATGCGCCCGACGGGGTCGGCCCGGGCAAGACCATCTGGCTCGGGCTGCAGCTGGCGCATCAGCCACAGTGGCACACCTACTGGAAGAGCCCGGGCGACTCTGGCTTGCCGACCACGCTGCAGTGGACGCTGCCAGCGGGCATGACAGCCGGCGACATCGCCTGGCCGCTGCCGCACAAGATCCCGATTGGCAACCTGGCCAACTACGGCTACGAGGGCACGGTGCTGCTGCCGGTGCCGCTGAGGCTGGGTGCCGACTTCAAACCGCCGGCACTGGCGAGCGAGATCGAGGTGCGGCTGCAGGCCAGCTGGTTGGTCTGCCGGCGCGAGTGCATCCCCGAGGAAGGCAGTTTTGCGCTCAAGCTGCCGCTGCGTGGCTCCACCGCGCTGCATGCTGCGGCCTTCCAGGCCGCGCTGGCGGCGGTGCCGCGCCCCCTGCCCGGCCCGGCCGGCGGTGCCCTGCCCGCACCCGGCGCTCGCGTGGATGGCCAAAGCCTCATCTTGACGGTCGCCAATCTGCCGGAGGCGCTGCGCGGTCAGACGCTGGAGCTGTTCATTGAAACACCCGAGATCATCGAAACTGCGGCCACCCCGACCCAGGACTGGCAGGGCGCAATCTGGACCGCGCGGATGCCGCTGTCGGCACAGCGCAGCAGCAGTCCGGACCGGCTGCCTTGGCTGCTGGTTGCCACACAGGACGGCCAACGCCTGGGCTACCAGCTCAGCACCCCGGTGGCCGGGCCCTGGCCCGTTGCCGCACCCAACGCTGCCGCTGCAGCGGCGGCCAGCGCCAGCCTGTCGCCCGCGCTGACCGCCGCCTTGCAGGCCAATGCCGCCCGGGTGGCGGCCACCCCACAGACCTCACTGAGCCTGTGGGCCGCCCTGGCCGGCGCCCTGCTCGGCGGCCTGCTGCTGAACCTGATGCCCTGCGTGTTCCCGGTGCTGGCGCTCAAGGTGGTCGGCTTTGCCGGCCCCGCGCAAGACCGGCGTAGCCACCGCGTCAGCGGACTGGCCTACAGCGCTGGGGTGTTGCTGTCGTTTGTGGCACTGGGTGCGCTGATGCTGGTGCTGCGCAGTGCCGGCGAGCAGCTGGGCTGGGGCTTTCAGCTGCAGTCACCCGCCGTGGTGGCGGCGCTGGCGCTGCTGTTCACCCTGCTGGGCTTGAACCTGGCCGGCCTGTTTGAGTTTGGCCAGTTCCTGCCGAGCCGCATCAGCACGCTACAGGCGCGCCATCCGGCGGTCAACGCCGCCTTGTCGGGCGTGCTGGCAGTGGCGGTGGCCTCGCCTTGCACAGCACCTTTCATGGGCGCCTCGCTCGGGCTGGCGCTGGGTCTGCCGGCCTGGCAGGCGCTGGCGGTGTTTGCCGCCATGGGACTGGGCATGGCGCTGCCCTTTCTGGCAGCCAGCCTGTCACCGGCACTGGCGCGCGCCCTGCCCCGGCCTGGCCCCTGGATGGCCACCCTGCGTCAGGCGCTGGCGTTTCCGATGCTGGCCACCGTGGTCTGGTTGCTGTGGGTGCTGGGCCAACAAAGCGGCATCGATGGCGCCGCCGCCCTGCTGGCGCTGCT
This sequence comes from Betaproteobacteria bacterium, assembly GCA_037134215.1. Classification (GTDB taxonomy): domain Bacteria; phylum Pseudomonadota; class Gammaproteobacteria; order Burkholderiales; family Burkholderiaceae_C; genus Rhodoferax. Next base: position 6,409 of record JBAXMQ010000062.1, on the reverse strand, counting down.
GTTGGGCGTTGGCCTGATGCTCTGGTCGCTCGGCCGACCGACACCCAGCCGGCCCTGGTTTGCTTCAATTTCAATAGCGTTATTGCTAGCAATGGCGTGGGTTTTAGGCCCTTTTGTCACCAAACCCTTGCCAGCCGCCAGTGCCCTCGGTGCGGCTGCCTCGCCTGCCGGTGCTTGGCAGGCCTGGTCACCGCAGGTGGCTGAGCAGGCACTGGCGGCCGGCAAGCCGGTGTTTGTTGATTTCACCGCGGCCTGGTGCATCACCTGCCAGTACAACAAACAAACCACCCTGGCCGATGCCGCGCTGTTGGCGGACTTCAAGGCCCGCCAAGTGACGCTGCTGCGCGCCGACTGGACCCGGCGCGACCCGGCCATCACCGCGGCACTGACAGCGCTGGGCCGCAGCGGCGTGCCGGTCTATGTGCTGTACGCGCCGGGCAAACCGCCGCAAGTGCTGTCGGAGCTGCTGAGCGTGGGAGAAGTGCAGGCGGCATTGGCCAGGCCCTAGCACCGGACAAACCACCCCTAATTAGCCTGAGGGCCGGTGCCCAGCGAGAAGCCCACGCCGTCCAGCAAAAACTCATCGCAGTTGTGGTCTGATGCGGCACCGCCCCGGTCCACCACCAGAAAGTCGGACTCGGCCTCCAGGGCCAGCAGCGGGTGGTGCCAGGTGCCAGCAGCGTAATTGACGCCCTGCCCCGGCCCCGCCAGAAAGCAGCGCACTCGGGACAGGTCGGGCCGGGTGGCGTCAGCCGCTGGTGCCACCACCACCAAATAGGGCAGCCCAGACAGCGGCATGAAAGCCTGGCTGCCCAGCGGGTGCCGCTCCAGCAGGGTCAGGGCCATGGGCAGCGTGCGTGGCAGGGCTCTGAAGATGCTGATCAGCGGCCGGCCGCCGGCGCTGGCCACATCAACCCGCGCCAGGTCGTGGTAGCGCTCGGCGAAGCCGGCGTTGATGGAGAAGTGACGCGCGCTGTCGCTCACCTCGATCACCTCGCCAAAAGGTGCAAAGGCCTCGGCCGACAAAGGTTCAGTCAGGACTTGCATGCTAAAAGGCCCGCACCTCGCCGCGCGGCACAAAGCGGCCCATGCCCTCGCGCCCGAGCCAGGCCGGGCCGTCCACGATGAGTTGGCCTCGCAGAAACACCTTCTCGACCCGGCCGCGCAGCGTGCGTCCTTCTAGCAGTGTGTAGTCGCAGTTGCCGTGCAAGGCCTTGGCGTGCACGGTCTGGGTCGCGGCCGGGTCGAACAGCACCACATCGGCATCGCTGCCGACCGCGATCGTGCCTTTTTTCGGGAACACGCCGAACAGCTTGGCCGGCGTGGTCGCGGTCAGCTCGACAAAGCGATTGAGGGAGAGCCGGCCCTGCATCACGCCGATGTCAAACAGGCTGACCAGCCGGGTCTCGATGCCGGGCGCACCATTGGGGATCAGCGAGAAATCATCCTTGCCGCGCATCTTCTGCAGCCGGTAGCCGAGGTGGCCCTCCTTCATGCAGAACGGGCAGTGGTCGGTGGCGATCACCTGCAGGTCGTCGTACCGCAGCGCGCGCCACAGGTGCTTCTGGTCGTCGGTGCTGCGCAGCGGCGGCGTCATCACGTACTTGGCGATCTCCAGGCTGTCGCTGTTGTAAACCGAGTCGTCAAACAAGAGGTAGTGCGGGCAGGTTTCGGCAAACACCGGGATGCCCTCGGCGCGCGCCGCCACGATGTGCTTGAGCGCTTCGTTGCTCGACACGTGCACAAAGTAGATCGGCGCCTGCGCCAGCTCGGCCAGCCGGATGCCGCGGTGCGTGGCTTCGCCCTCCATGATGGCCGGTCGCGTCATGGCGTGGTAGCGCGGCGAGGTGTGGCCGGCTTCCAGCGCCTCCTTGATCAGCAGGTCGATCACGGTCCCGTTTTCGGCGTGCAGCGCCACCATGCCGCCGTCAGCGCCAACCTGGCGCAGCATGCGGAAGATGGCGGCGTCATCAGCCATCATCACGCCGGGGTAGGCCATGAACATCTTGAAGCTGGTCACGCCCTCGTGCCGCATGGCGTGCTGCACGTCCTTGAGCACCTGCTCATCGACCCGGGTCACGATCACGTGCAGGCTGTAGTCCACCGCCACCTGGGCCTCGGCGCTGCGTTGGGCCCGGGCGATGGCGCCCAAGGGCGAGTCGGTCTCGGTCTGCAGCGCAAAGTCGACCACCGTGGTGGTCCCGCCAAACGCGGCTGCCCGGGTGCCACTGGCAAAGGTGTCGCAGGTGATGGTGGGGCCGATCACGTTTTCCAGGTGCACATGGGTGTCCACGCCGCCCGGCAGCACGTACAGGCCGGTGGCATCGACCACCGCCACATCGTCACCCACCTCCAGCCGGTGGCCGATGGTGTGGACGATGCCGTCTTTGAGCAGCACGTCGGCCACATAGTCGTCGGTGGCGGTGATGACCCGGCCGTTGCGTATCAGGGTGGCGCTGGCGAATTGGCTCATGGTAATACCTCATTCAGGTGCTGAATCAGCCGGTCGATCTCGGCCGTGGTGTTGTAGTGCGCCATCGAGACCCGCACCACGCCGCCCTGCGCCTGTAGGCCCAAGGCCTCAACCAGGCGCTTGGCGTAAAAATCACCAAAACGGATGCCGATCTTGAAGCGGTCCAGGTGGCGCACCACGGTCTCAGACATCAGGCCTGTCACGGTAAAGCTGACCGTTGGCACCCGGCCGCCATGGGCCGCGCTGTCCAGGCCGATGATGCGCACGCCAGGCTTGCCGCGCAGGTAGCCCAGCAGCTGCTCGGCCAGTTGGTCCTCATGCCGCTCGAAGGCGTCAAACGCAGCCTGCATCTGCGCTCGCGCCGAGCCGGTGCAGCCCAGACTGCTGCCGACCGCCTGCAGGTAATCACTGATGCCAATGCACCCATAGGACAGCTCGTAATTGACATTACCCGGCTGCAGTTTGTAAGGCAACACCTCGGCCCCGATGAAATAGTGGTTCAGGCTGGGCAGGGCCAGCAGCAGCTCGCGGCGGCCCCACAGCACCGCATAGTGCGGGCCGAACACCTTGTAAAAACTGAAGACATACAGGTCGGCGCCGCTGGCCTGCACATCCACCAGCCGGTGCGGCGCATAGGCCACGGCATCGACGCACAGCCGCCCACCCACGGCGTGCACCCGCTCGGCCACCTCAGCCACCGGGTTGACGGTGCCCAGGATGTTGGAGGCATGGGTCATGGCCACCCAGACCACACGTGGCGACAGCAGCCGCTCCAGGTCGGGCAGCTCCAACGCCAGCGTGACGGGGTTGACGTTCCAGAACTTGAGCACCGCGCCGGCCGCCTGCAGCCGGGCCCAACCGCCGATGTTGGCCTCATGGTCGCTGTTGGTGACGATGATCTCGTCACCGGGCCGGATGCCGGGCAGCAAGGCGCTGGTCAGCTGGAACATCAGCGCCGTGGTGGCGCCGCCCATCACCACCTCGTCGTCATGCGCGGCGTTGATCAGCGTGGCCACCGAGCGGCGCGCGGCCAGCACACGTGCGCCGGCATCCTGCGACTGGCTGTAGCTGGCGCCGAGCTGCACGCTGCTGGTGAGCAGGTAGTCGCGCACCCGGTCGGCCACGCGGCGCAGCACCAGAGAGCCGCCGGCGTTGTCGAGGTAGACGCCCTCGCCCTGCAGGGCCGGAAATTCGGCGCGGATGTGGTCGAGGTTCAAAGGGGTCTGGGCTTGGGACATGGCAAAACTCTCAATGTTGAAGCACGGCCTGCAAAAATGCGCGGGTGCGCTCTTCGCTGGGCGTGCTGAAGAAAATATCGGGCGGGGCCTGCTCCACCACACGGCCGGCCTCCATGAAGATGACGCGGTCGGCCACGCGGCGGGCAAAGCCCATCTCGTGCGTCACGACCACCATGGTGACGCCGCTGCGCGCAAGATTCTGCATCACGTCCAGCACCTCTCCCACCATCTCGGGGTCGAGCGCCGAGGTGGGCTCGTCGAAGAGCAGCACCTTGGGCTCCATGGCCAGCGCGCGCGCAATCGCCACCCGCTGCTGTTGGCCACCCGAGAGCTGGCCCGGCAACTTGTGTGCCTGATCGGCCAGGCCGACCCGCTCCAGCAGTGTCTGGGCACGCTCCTGGGCTGCGCGCCGGGTCAGGCCGCGCACCCGCAGCGGGCCAAGCGCCACATTGGCCAGCGCGCTCAGGTGCGGGAACAGGTTAAAACTCTGGAACACCATGCCGACTTCGGCGCGCACAGCGGCCAGTTGCGCGCCGCGCAGCACCGGCTTGCCGTCCACCAGCACCTCGCCGCGGTCATAGTTTTCCAGCAGGTTGATGCAGCGGATCAAGGTGGACTTGCCCGAGCCCGACGGCCCGATCACAACCACCACCTCACCACTGCGGACCTCAAGGTCAACGCCCTTGAGCGCCTCAAAGGCGCCATAAAACTTGTGCAGGCCGCGGATGCGAATCAGGGGCGCAACAGCCGTCGGGGCGGCTTCAGCAGGCAGGGAGGGCTGGACAGTCATGGCGCTCGGACCTTCACCGGCTGGCAGCGCGGTGGCGCGCCTCGAAATAACCCACTAGGCGCACCAACGGCAACAGCAACAGCAGGTAGAGCAGGGCCGCGCCGATCAGGGGGGTCGGGTTGGCGGCCAGCGCCTGGGCCTGGGTGGCCTGCTTGAGCAGATCAGGCATGGCGACCACCGACGCCAGCGCGGTGTCTTTGAGCACATTGATGCAGTTGCTGGTCAATGGCGGCACGACGATGCGCAAGGCCTGCGGCAGGATGACGTCGCGCATGCTGCTGAAAAACCCGAGGCCGATGGCCTCGGCCGCTTCGAACTGTCCCTTGGGAATGGCTTCGATGCCAGCCCGGAAGATCTCGGAGGTGTAGGCGCAGGACACCAGCGTCAGCGCCGTGGCCGCTGCGGCAAACGAGCTCAGGCGGATGCCGACAAAGGGCAGCGCGTAGTACACCAGCACCAGCAGTACCAGCAGCGGGATGGAGCGGAACACATCAATGTAGATGCGGGCCAGCGCCCGCACCGGGGCCGGTCCGTACAGGCGCAACAGCGCCATCAGCAAGCCACTGGCCAGGCCGGCCACAATGCTGACCAAGCCCAGCAGGACGGTGATCCACAGCCCCTGCAGCAGGGCCGGCAGGCTGTCCCGGAACACCGCCCAGTTGAAAAACGTGTCGATCAGGTTCATGCTGGACAGCGCGCTGGCGCACCGTCAGGCGAGGGACAGCGCTCGGAGGCACCAATTGCTGCCCGAGCGCCTGCACCCAGGTTGCGCAAGCTCAGAGCTTGGGCACGTCCATCACCTTGACGCTGGAGGACGTGGCCGGTGGGGTGGTGCCAAACCACTTTTTGTGGGTGGCGGCGACAAAGCCCTCTTTCTTGAGCGTGGTCAGGATGTCGTTGATTTTGCCGGCGTCGGCAAAGGTCTTGGCAAACATGAACGAGTAGCGCTCGGCGGTCGGGATGCGGGCGGCGATGCGGTACTGGGGCTTGTCCTTGATGTAGTACTCCACGGCCGGGATGTCGCTGATGTAGCCGTCAATGCGGCCGGCGGCCAGGTCCAACATGGCTGGCGCGAGACCTTCGTAGCGGGAAATCTTGGCAATCTTGTACTTGCCGGTGTTTTCGGTGGCGTACATGTCGCCGGTGGAGGCGGTGTCCACGCCCACCGTCTTGCCGGCCAGGTCTTCGAGCTTGTTAATTTTGGTGGCCTTGAGCACCGACAGGGACTGGTCGCTGTCATAGTAAGGCTGGGCAAAAGCCAGCGACTCCAGCCGCTTGGGCGTGATGGTAATGGAGGAGATAGCGATCTGAATGCGACCCGACTGCACGGCCGGGAACAGGCCGTTGAACGGAATGTTCTCGATCTGCACGCTCTTGCCGGCGCGCTTGGCCACTTCGTTCACGAGGTCGATCTCGAAACCGACAAACTTGCCGCTGGCGTCCTGGAACTGCCAGGGCACATTGCCGATATTGGCCCCGACCACCCAGTCGGCGGCGAAAACGGGCACCGCAGCGGCGGCGGCGGCAAGGGTGAGCGCCATCTTGGCGGCCAGGGTTTTGAACTTCATGCTGTTTTCCAGTTTGAGGGCTTGGGAGGAGACGGGTGGAGAACTGCGACGCGGCTGACCACCGGCAGACGATAGCAAATTGAAACATATCAATCAATCTATTTTTTCTTGATTGAGAAGGTTCAATAGGGTGCGTCAAGCCCATGTGCTCGCTTTTGAGGCAAGGCCAAGCGCGAGCACCTGGCCGATTACTGCGACAATGTTTTGATGCATGCTACCGCCCCCCAAAGCGCCTATGCGCCACTCCAAAACGACACCTTTATCCGCGCCTGCCTGCGCCAGGCCACCGAGCACACGCCGGTCTGGCTGATGCGCCAGGCGGGGCGCTACCTGCCCGAAT
>JBAXMQ010000061.1:0-18872 GCA_037134215.1 Betaproteobacteria bacterium | reverse complement strand
GACAGTTTTGAGCGCTTCATGGCGCGCGAAATCGCGCCTTTTCATGCCGCCTGGGAGGAGCAGGGTTATGTGGACCGGGCGGTCTGGCACAAGGCAGGTGCCAATGGGTTTTTGGGCATGACGCTGCCTGAGCAATACGGCGGTGCCGGTGCCGACAAGCTGTACTCGGTGCTGCAATTCGAGGCGCTGGCAGCTGCCGGCTTCAGTGGCATCGGCTTTGGCCTGCACAACGAAATCGTGGCGCCCTACCTGCTGAACTACGGCACCGACGAGCAAAAGCAGCGTTTGCTGCCGCAACTTGTGCGTGGCGACATGGTCGGCGCCATCGCCATGAGCGAGCCGGCCGCCGGCTCTGACCTGCAGGGCATCCGCGCCACCGCGCTGCTGCAGCCCGATGGCAGTTACCTGCTCAACGGCAGCAAGACCTTCATCACCAATGGCTGGCACGCCGACCTGGTGATCGTGGTGGCCAAGACCCAGCCGGATGCGGGCGCGAAGGGCACCAGCCTGCTGCTGGTGGAGCGCGGCATGCCAGGGTTTACCGTGGGCCAGCGCCTGAAAAAGCTGGGCATGAAGGCGCAGGACACCTCGGAGCTGTTTTTTGACCAGGTGCGCGTTCCAGCCGCCAATTTGCTGGGCGGGCCAGCGCAGCTGAACCGGGGCTTTATTTGTCTGATGGAGCAGCTGCCCTGGGAGCGGCTGCAGATTGCCATCACCGCCGTGGCAGCCGCGCAGGCGGCCATCGACTGGACGGTGGCCTACGTCAAGGAGCGCCAGGTGTTTGGCCAGGCGGTGGCGGCGTTTCAGAACACCCGTTTCACGCTGGCCGAGTTGCAGACCGAGGTGCAGGTGGCGCGGGTGTTTGTGGACAAATGCATCGAGCTGCTGCTGGTCGAGTCGCTGGACACGGCCACCGCCAGCATGGCCAAGTACTGGTGCAGCGATCTGCAGTGCAAGGTGATGGACGCTTGCGTTCAGCTGTTTGGCGGTTATGGCTATATGTGGGATTACCCGATCACCCGGGCCTATGCCGATGCCCGGGTGCAGCGCATCTACGGTGGCACCAACGAGATCATGAAGGAAGTGATCACCCGCGCCATGGGCCTGGGCGCCAAATCCGCCTGAGGGCTCCGCAGATGCCACAGTTGTTGGGCGTACAGGTGGCGCAGGCGCGCCGGGTCAAGATCAATGGGCGCAGCGTGCTGACGGCGATCCACAAGCAGCCTGCTGCAGGGCCGGTCTCGGTGCTGCCGCTGGGGCTGGGCGGCGACGACCAGGCCGATTTGTCGGTGCATGGCGGCCTTGACAAAGCGGTCTACGCCTACCCGGGCGAGCATTACCCGTTTTGGCTGAAGGCGCGCGCGGATGCGGGTGTGAGCGCCATTGACGACGCACTGCCCTGGGGCTCCGTGGGTGAAAACTTGAGCCTGCAGGGTGTGTTGGAGCAGGACGTGTGGGTGGGCGACCTGCTGCAGTTTCCCCACTGTGCCCTGCGGGTGACGCAGCCGCGCGAGCCCTGCTACAAGTTCAATGCCGCCATGGGCTTTGCCGGCGCGGGCCGCGCCATGGCATTGGCAGGCTGCTGTGGTTTTTACCTGGCGGTGGACCAGCCCGGGCATCTGAGTGCTGGCGACAGTTTTGAGCTGCTGCCCGGGCCGCGGCGCCTGGGCATTCCCGAGATGTTCCGCGCCAAGCTGGTCAGGCACCTGCGCTGAGTCTTTGGCCACACCTGCTCAATTTGCTATATTAATAATAGCAATAAACCCCTATTTCATAAGGTCTAGGGCCCTATTTGATGCTCAAAAGACGGGTGATGCGGGCGTCCTTGGCCAGCCAGAGTTCGTGCACCCATTGCTGGTAGGCCTGGCGCGTTGCAGCATCACCGGCGTAGTCGGTGCCGAGGAGTTGCTTGGGTATTGGCAAGGGCTGCACCCGCACGATCACCCGTGCCACGCGGCCGCTCAGAAACTGCCAGAAGTCAGGCAGGCCGTCGGGGTAAACAATGGTCACATCCAGCACTGACTCAAATTTTTCGCCCATGGCATGGAGTGCGACTGCCATGCCGCCGGTTTTGGGCTTGAGCAGGTGCCGGTAGGGTGACTGCTGCCGGGCGTGTTTGGCCGGTGTGAGGCGAGTGCCTTCGAGGAAATTCATCACGCTGGTGGGAACCAGGGCGAATTTTTCGCAAGCCCGGCGGGTGGTTTCCTGGTCACGCCCGCGCATCTCGGGGTGTTTTTGCAGGTAGGCCTCGCTGTGGCGGCGCATAAAGGGAAAGTCGAGCGCCCACCAGGCCAGGCCCATGACAGGCACCCAGATCAACTGTTGTTTGAGGAAGAATTTGAGCAGGGGAATACGCCGGTTCAACAGGTGCTGCAGCACCAGGATGTCCACCCAGGACTGGTGGTTGGCGGTGACCAGGTACCAGCTGCGCGGGTTGAGCCCGTCCAAGCCCTGCACGTCCCAAGCCGTGCGCTGGGTCAAGCGCATCCAGGCGCTGTTGCATGCAATCCAGGCCTCGGCAATGCGCAGCAGGAGGGGATCGACCCAGAGCCGGATGGGCCGAACCGGCAGGAGCAGTTTGAACAGGGCAAACAGCAGCAGCACCGGCACCCAAAACAGGCAATTGAGGACCAGCAAGCTGGCAGCAATCAGGCCCCGCAAGGGCGCGGGCAGAGCGTGGATCATGGCGGATGGGGCGGGAGACGATGCCTTGACGATAGCGCATTTCGGCCATGACCAGGTTGGCGCAGACCGACGTCCTCCTGGCCCTGGCTGTCGGTGCAGCCGCCGCCTAAGGGCCAGGCTGCGCCGTTGCCAGGGGCAGGTCTGCCGTCAGGTACTGCTGCAGGCAGGCCTGCAGTTGGGCAAATTGAATCGGCTTGGACAGGAAGCCCTGGGCTCCCGCTGTCATGGCCTGGGCCTCGGCCTGGTTCATGATGTCGGCAGTGAGTACCACGATCGGCAAGCGCGCCAGCGCCCCGGGCAGTGCCCGGATGGCGCGGGTGGCGGACAGACCATCCATGACCGGCATGTTGATGTCCATCAGCACCAGATCAAAACGTTGTTGCATCACCTGGTCAATCGCCAGTTGCCCATTGGCGCATGCGGTCACCTGACAGCCCATGCGTTTGAGCAGCATCTCTGCCACCATGCGATTGATCGGGTGGTCCTCCACCAGCAAGACGCGTGGTGCGGTCTCATCGGCCGGTGGCAACGCTGGTTCTGCAACCGCCTCCGTCCGTGGTCGCTGCACGGGGGCCAGGGGCTCGGGCGCCGGTGTTTCGGCTTGCAGCGCCTCAGAGAGGTTGAGCCGCAAGTGAAGGGTGAAGGTGCTGCCGACAGCGAGCTGGCTGTGGACGGTGATCTTGCCGCCCATCAACTGGGCCAGGGACTGCGAGATTTCGAGCCCCAGGCCAGTGCCGCCAAATTGGCGAGCGATGTTGCTCTCTGCTTTTTTGAATCGCTGGAACAGTTGACCCACGTCATGCTCGGCCATGCCAATGCCGGTATCGCTGACGGCCACATCCAGCTCGATCCGGGTTGCCGAGCGCGCCACCTCGAGCACCTTGACCTGGACTTGGCCGCTGTCGGTGAATTTGATGGCGTTGTTGATCAGGTTGAGCAGGATTTGCCTGACACGGGTCTCGTCAGCCATCACCCACGGCAGGCTCTGAGGTGGTAATTCAAAAGAAAATCCAATGCCTTTGCCTTCGGCCAGGGGCTGCATCAGCGCGCCAACGTCGCGCAACAGCCAAGGCAGGCTCACCGGCTTGGGTTGGATATTGATTTTGCCGGCTTCGAGCGCGGAGATATCCAGGATGTCATTGAGGAGCGTCAGCAGGTGCCGCGCCGACGCCTGGGCCGTGTCCAGGTAATTGGCCTGTTTGGCATCGAGCGGGCTGTCTTCGAGCGCCGCCAGCATCCCCATCAGGCCATTGAAGGGCGTGCGCAATTCGTGACTCATGTTGGCCAGGAAGATGCTTTTGCCACGGTTGGCCTCGTCTGCCCGTACGCGGGCATCGCCAAGCTCCTGGCTCAGGGCCTGCAGCGCCAGTCGCTCCGTCTCCTGGCGCGAGTGCCGTATGAAAAGGGCCAGGGCGGCGCCCAGCAGCAGCAGCAACTGAGCCACGGTGAGCGCAACGATCTGCTGGTTTTGTTCAAGGGTGAGGGCGTACTGGCGCTCCAGCACTTGGGCGATCTCGGAGCTGGCTGCCTGTGTGAGCGCCTGAAAGGCAGGCCCGATCTCATTGAAGCTGGCCAGGAGCTTGCCCAGTTCCGCCGGCTTGGGCGGCAGGTTGGCCATCACGGTGTCGGTCTGAAGCACCAGCGAACTCAGGGCTGGCTGCAGTGCCAGGTACTCTGGACGCTGCGCCAGCACCGAAATGCTTGGGTTGTCTTGCAGCAGGGCCAGCCGGCTCAGAAAGATGTCATACCGCAGCCTCAGCGTTTCAGCCATGGCCGGGCTGACCCCACTCTCGGCAGCCTCCAGCGCCTGGCGGAACCGCAGAAACTCCCGTTCAGCTTGGAAAGTGAGGGAGGTGACCGAGTCAACCTGCAGTTTGCGGCTGGCGGTTAAAAGTTGCTTTTGGGTCAGCTCAAACGCCAGAAGCGCCCCCATCGCCAGCGCCATGAGGGCTGTGACCAGGGCCAGCCAGAACAAAAAGCGGCCGCGTTTTGCACCGACGACCATGGACACCTAGTCAACCGTCATGGACTTGAGCTGCCAGGCAGATCGCTCGTAATACACGGTCGACTGCAGCTCTTTTTTGCTGTCATAGGGGTAGACAATGAAAAGCGGCCCCTTGGTCTTGACGGGGATCGGCTCGCCGTTCATGCGGTGCGCCAGGATGACATCTTGGTCAGTGGCATCAGCCACGGGGATGCTGGTCTGGTAGTCGTTGAGCGCTTTCGCCTTGAGGGTTCGGCCATTGGCCTTGACCAAAGCCAGCAGGTCACGCAACAGCGGCCCGGTGAATTTGACCGGCTTGGTGTCCCAGGGGGTCATGGTGCTGAACTCGCGCTGGGGCAGTTTCTCCAGCATCGCCAGGTCAAACTGGGCCGAGCTTGCCGTATTTTTCACGCCAATTTTGCCGTCAATGGTCAGGATGACTTTGCCTTGTGCAGGCTCCAGTGCGTGGGCCGAAACGGCCATGACCAAAAGCAGGGCTGTCGCTGCCGAGTTGAGCAGCCTATGAAAGAGAGTCGATCGCATGAAACCTCCTGGTAAGGGCGCTGACCAGTTCTGGTCATTCTAGGCTGACATGCTACCGCACTTGCATGGCAGTCGCGCCGGGCCGGCGCTGGCGCCGGCGCAGCCTGAGTCGCACCCAGGCTTGTCGTAACAGCAGACACACCAGCCAGACAATCACACCGCTGAACAACACGTCACTGAGGAAGTGGCCGCCCTGCGCGATCCGCAGTAAACCTGTGGCCAGCCCCGCCGCCAGACCCCAAATCAGCCAGCGGCGGCGGGTGGCGGGCGGCCCCAGCAGGCCCAGCGCCAACAGGGTAAAGCCCGTGGCCGCATGGCCGCTGACGAAAGAGCAGTTGCTGTCGCATTGGTGGGAGGGGTGCAGTGCGGGCTCGAAGGTGCCGGCACCGCCAAAAGTCTGCACCTCGACCGGTCGCGGCCGACCCCAGGTCTCTTTGAGGATGACATTGACCACAATACCGGTGCCCAGCAGCATGGCCAGGCCCAGCGCCACGCTGCGGCGCCACCAGCGGATGTTGACCGGGCCCGGTCGAAGGCGCCAACAGGCGGCGGTGATCAGGGCCAACAGGCAGACCGCCCGGCCCAACCAGGGAATGGTTTCGTGAATCAGGCCGATCAGCGCAAACCTGTCGCCGACGAACCCCTGCCAGACGGGGCTGCCCGGGGCTTGGTAAAACCAGGCACTGACGGTCAGATCCAGCGTCGGCCACAGTGAAAAAACCAGGGCCAGCAGGCCCCAGGCGCCGGCCAGCCCCAAGCGTTCGCGGTCGCGCCAGGGCCATCGGCGGACCACGGCGAGCCCAAGGCTTTGGGCGCGCGCGCCAGGGGTTTTGGAGGGCATGGGTCGGACATTCTATCGAGAGGCCGTACACTCGCGCGCTCAACTTGTACTGACCATGAACGCCCCTCTCGACGTTTCTCACTTTGCCCGCGCGGCCAAACCGCTGTCGAGCTACCGCAAGTACTGGGCCGCGCGTTTTGGTACGGCGCCCTTTCTGCCGATGAGTCGCGCCGAGATGGACAAACTGGGTTGGGACAGTTGTGACATCGTCTTGGTTACAGGCGACGCCTATGTGGACCACCCCAGTTTTGGCATGGCCGTGATCGGCCGCATGTTGGAAGCCCAGGGTTTTCGGGTGGGCATCATCGCCCAACCCGACTGGCAAAGCGCCGAGCCTTTCAAGGCGCTGGGCAAACCCAACATTTTTTGGGGCGTGACGGCGGGCAACATGGATTCCATGATCAACCGCTACACCGCCGACCGCAAGATCCGCAGTGACGACGCCTACACGGCAGGTGACGTGGGCGGCAAGCGACCTGACCGGGCGGCCATTGTGTACAGCCAGCGTTGCCGCGAGGCCTTCAAGGATGTGCCCATCGTGCTGGGCGGCATTGAGGGCTCGCTGCGCCGTATTGCGCACTATGACTACTGGTCAGACAAGGTGCGCCGCTCTATCGTGGTTGACGCCAAGTGCGATTTGCTGCTGTACGGCAACGCCGAGCGCGCGATTGTGGAGATTGCGCACCGGCTGGCCGCGCGCGAGCCGGTTGAGGCCATCACCGACGTGCGCGGCACCGCTTTTGTGCGCCGGCCGGATGATGAGACCGGGCGCGGCTGGTTTGAGATCGACTCGACCCAGGTGGATGTGCCGGGGCGGGTGGAAGCCCAGGTCAACCCTTACCTCACCACCTCTGAGCAGGCGGCTGATCAGGGCAGCAGCTGCGCCAAGGAGGATGCTACTAAAAATGTAGCTGAAACTCCAATAACGACGGGATCTGGAGCCGGATTTGACGTGAAACCGGCGGCCAAGCCGGAGGCCATGCCAGCCAGCGTTCCAGCCGTGGCACCACTGACCTTTTTCGCCAACCCGAACCTTCCCACCACCCAAGGCAAGATCAAGGTGCCGCCGCGCGATCGCTCGGTGATCCGGCTCCCCAGCTATGAGCAGGTGCGCGCCGACCCGGTGCTGTATGCCCACGCCAACCGCGTGCTGCACCTGGAGACCAACCCCGGCAACGCCCGGGCCCTGGTGCAGGCGCATGGCGAAGGCGTCACGGCGCGCGATGTCTGGATCACGCCGCCGCCGATCCCGCTGACTACCGCCGAGATGGACATGGTTTTTGACCTGCCCTACGCGCGCAGCCCGCACCCGGCTTATGCCGACGAGCAGGGCGGCCATGACGGCGTGACCAAGATCCCCGCCTGGGAGATGATTCGCTTCAGCGTGAACATCATGCGCGGCTGCTTTGGTGGCTGCACCTTCTGCTCGATCACCGAGCATGAGGGCCGCATCATCCAGAGCCGCTCGGAAGACTCGGTGATCCGCGAGATTGAAGACATCCGCGACAAGGTGGTCGGTTTTACCGGCACCATTTCCGACTTGGGTGGCCCTACCGCCAACATGTACCGGCTGGGCTGCCGCAGCCCCGAGATCGAGGCGGCCTGCCGCAAACCCAGCTGTGTCTACCCCGGCATCTGCCCCAACCTGGGTACCGACCATGCGCCGCTGATCAAGATGTACCGGCGCGGCCGCGCGCTCAAGGGCATCAAAAAGATTTTGATTGGCTCTGGCCTACGCTACGACCTGGCGGTGCAAAGCCCCGAGTACATCAAGGAGCTGGTGACGCACCACGTGGGTGGCTACCTGAAGATTGCCCCGGAGCACACCCAGGCCGGGCCCTTGTCGAAAATGATGAAGCCGGGTATTGGCAGCTACGACAAGTTCAAAACCCTGTTTGACAAATTCAGCCTGGAAGCCGGCAAAAAGCAGTACCTGATTCCCTACTTCATTGCTGCCCACCCCGGCACCAGTGACGAGGACATGATGAATCTGGCGCTGTGGCTCAAAAAGAACGGCTTTCGTGCCGACCAGGTGCAAACTTTTTACCCCAGCCCGATGGCCACTGCCACCGCGATGTACCACAGCAACAAAAACCCGCTGCGCAAGATCGGGCGCGACAGCGAGACGGTGGACATCGTGCGCGGCGAGCGCCGGCGGCGCCTGCACAAGGCCTTTTTGCGCTACCACGACGCCAACAACTGGCCGCTGCTGCGCGAGGCACTCAAGGCCATGGGCCGAGCCGACCTGATTGGCAACGGCCGCCACCATCTGATTCCGACCTTTCAGCCGCTGACCGATGGCGGCTACACCAGCGCGCGGCGCAAAAATTCGACCGCTGCCGCCCCCGTTGTGGGTGCCGCGCCGTCGCCTGCCGCGACGCCGGCGCGCGGCAGAGTCCTGACGCAACACACTGGCCTGCCCCCGCGGGACACCGGCGGACTGCGTCGACCTGCCAAACGCGCACGCGGCTCCGGCGCGGCTTGATCCACGGCCGGGTTGGACGGCCTCAGGTGGCGCCCACCTTCAATTTAGCGCCCGGTCGGCTATTGGACGAGGGGCCGAACCCCGTGATGCCGCGGGCGCCGAACTGGGCACGCAAATGGGCCAGTTCTTGTTCGATTTTGTCGGTGGTCGCCATTTTCGGGCCGTAGCGCGCGAGCAAATGGTGAGCGGCCTCGATCAGCTTGGCGTTGAGCGTGGTCTGCCCCTCCACGATCAGTTGCCGCACCGCCATGCCCGGATCGCCTCGCATGGCCAGGGCCACTGCGCCCTGTGCGATTTTCTGGATTTGTTGGCCTGCAGCGCGGATGCGGTCGGCATAGGCTGTGTGCAAAACGGCAGCACCGGCCAGCATTTCGGTGATGGGGCGCGACGTGCAAAAGCGCATGGCCAAGGCCTCGACCCGGGCCTCAGCCGAAGTCACCCGGATGTCGCGACCGACCAGGCGGCTTAGCAGCGCAATCAGGTTGGAGCCCGCCTCGAAATCAAAATCGGCAGATTTTGACGCCTCGCACATGTCATGCACCAATGATTGCACGCTGCCGGTCTGGTGCTTCAGCATGGCCAACATCACGTCGATGGCGGTGGCCGCGCGCAGATGCCGTTGGCTGTCCGGATTGCGTTCGATCAGCCGTGTGAAGTTGTCACGGCAGCGCTGCAGGCCCCGGTGATCGTCGGCGTCCAGCTCGGCGAAGGCCAGGGCCACCAGGGTCTGGCAGTCGTAGAGCCTGGAATCCAGACCCAGTCGTGTGACGCGGTCCAAAAGTGGCCTGGCCGCCTCGATGTCCCCGCTGTAAAAAGTCATCATGGCCAGGCTTTGCAGGCGTGGCACCGAGTCGGGCGTCATGTCACAGGCCATTTTGTAGGTGGCCTGGGCCTGGGCCACGTTGCCCAATTCAAACTGGGCTCTGGCCATCACGTCGTAGGCGTCAGCAAAGCTGGGGTCTTCAGCGATCAGGGCGCCCAGCGCCGTGGCTGCTGCGACCGGGTCGCCCGAGGCCATCATGGCCCGCGCCACGCCCAATTTGGCCCAAGGCGCTGCCTTGGCATCTGCGATGGCCTCGTACAGCTCCTGGGCTTCGGGGAAGCGCTGCACACGCATGAGCAGTTCGGCACCGACCCGGGCCGCGTAGAGCCAGAACATGCTGCGCGCGCGGTAGCGCTCCAGGCACAGGTCGGCAGCCATCTCGAAGGCCTGACCTTCCATGGCGTCAAACACTTCACGGAAGGCATCCTTGCGGTAGCGTGCCAGACGCAGGCGTTCGTGCAACTCGTTGGCCCGGTGGGGCTTGAGCAGGTAGCCGTCAAGACCGGTTTCCGCCGCCTCTGCCACCCGGTTGTAGGTGGCCTCGCCGGTCAGCATGAACAACATGGTGTTCATCGGCAACTGGCCTTTTTCACGCAACTCGTCAATCAGGTCGACACCGGTGGGCGTCTCGCCGGCAAAGTTGTGCTCGCACATCACCACGTCAAAGCTGCTGTCGTTGAATTGCTCCCGCGCTTCGGAGAGCTTGGTGCATTGGGTGATTTTTTTGAAACCGAATTCCCGAAGCTGCGAGGTCAAAATCGACCGCGTCATGGGACTGCCGTCGATGATCATCGCTCTTGACTCGGAAAAATCAGCTTCGAGAAGGCTCATCAAATCCAGTGTTCTTCAGGCTGTGGGGCAAAAGTCGTTGTCGGTATTGGCTTTATTGCTATCAATATGTTAGCGAAGCAGAGTTTAGCGGCAAGCCCGCAGATGCCACCCTGAGCAGGGTCCAAGCGGCGTATTGATCGGGTAAACGTTGCGCCTACACGACAGTGGGCGGCTGAATGTCCGATGTCAGGGCGCGTTTGAGGGTGAAGCTGACGCGCAGGCCGCCGTCGGCCGCGTTGGCCAGCTGCAGTGAGCCGCCCATGCGCGACAAGGTTTTTTCAACAATCGCCAGCCCCAGGCCGGTGCCGCGTGCATCGGTGCGGGCCACATCACCGCGGTAAAAAGGCTGGGTGATCTGAGCCAACTGGTCAGGTGATACACCGGCGCCATGGTCGCGCACCTCGACCGTAACCCGGGTGGGGTCAACCTGCGCGCTGATCTCGACCAGGGCCAAGCCGGTGGTGGCCGAGCGGCCGTAACGCCGCGCGTTTTCAAGCAGGTTGCTGATCACCCGGCCGAGCTCCACCTCCTCAGCCAACACCATCAGGTCAACGGGCAGATTGACCTGGACGCGGAGATCGTCCTGCAGGTCGAGAGCGTACACACAGGCGTCGATGGCAGACCGCAAGGGAACGGATTTCAGCTTGACGCGGCCCGGTCGCGCGTAATCCAGAAATTTTTCGATGATGGCATCGAGCTGGCTGATGTCTGCCGCCATGTGCTCGCGCGCCAGCACGTCGCTCACACTGAGTTCGGTTTCCAGCCGCAAGCGGGCCAATGGGGTGCGCAGGTCGTGCGAAATCCCTGCCAGCATCACACTGCGGTCCTGCGCCACGCGGGCCAGCTCCCGCGTCATGCGGTTGAACGCGGCATTGACGGCGCGGATCTCCGGGGTGGCGGTTGATTCGTCGAGCGCGCTGGCCTCCAGGTCGCCCTCACGCACCCGGTTGGCTGCGACAGACAGCCGCTTGAGGGGCCTGTTGATCAGGCGGGCAATCAAGGCCGCGCCGGCCATCGACAGCATGGCCACCGTGGCAATCCAGACAAACCAGGTCTCGCCGGCGGTGCGGTTGAACCGGGCGCGCTCGGTCCGCAGCCAGTACCTGTCGCCGTCAATGGTGAAGCCGATCCACAGGCCGTCCTGCTGGTTGACCCGGTTGGCGACCTCGGTCCCGGGGCCGAGCCGGGCGCCCAATTCCTGGGCGATGCGGCGGCTCAGGCGGTCGTCGTCGAACGGGACAACCCGGTCGCCCGGTTCGCGGGGCAGGATGCGCACGCCTTCCTGCTCTGTCATGGTTTTGATCAGCGACACCCGGTTGATGGCATCGGCGTGGACCAGCGCGGCGCGGCTCAGGTTGACGAGCGAGGCGATTTCCTGCGCTGTCTGCAGGGCCTGCGGCTCAAGCTCCATGGCGCGCAGGGTCTGCAGCCAGGCCACCATGCTGCCCACCAGCAGCAGGCTCAGCAGAACAAATGTGCGCCAGAACAGGCCCAAGCCAGGCCGGGGCCGCACGGCTTTTCCGGGTTCAACCGGGCGCTCCGGTGGCGTCATTCTCAGCCGTTGCCGTCGGGCACGAACACATAGCCCACGCCCCAGACGGTCTGGATGTAGCGCGGCGCCGACAAATCGGCCTCCAACAACTTGCGCAGTCGCGAGACCTGCACATCCAGGCTGCGGTCGAAGGGTTCAAACTCGCGGCCCCGTGCCAACTGGGCCAGTTTTTCCCGGGACAGGGGCTGCCGGGGGTGGCGCACCAGCGCCTTGAGCATGGCGAACTCGCCCGTGGTCAGGGACAGATCTTCCTCTCCCCGGCGCAGGATACGCGTGCCCAGGTCAAAGCTGAACGGCCCAAACTGCACCACCTCGGCGTCCGTCGCCGGCGAGCCGGGCGCCTCCAACTGGGGTCTGCGGCGCAGCACGGCGTGGATGCGTGCCAGTAATTCGCGGGGATTGAAGGGTTTGCCGAGGTAGTCGTCGGCGCCCACTTCCAAACCGACGATGCGGTCCACGTCCTCGCCCTTGGCCGTCAGCATGATGATGGGGGTGCGGTCATTGGCCGCGCGCAGGCGGCGGCAGATCGACAGGCCGTCTTCGCCGGGAATCATGAGGTCCAGCACGATCAGGTCCGCGGTTTCGCGCAGCAAAATGCGGTTCAGGGCCTTGCCGTCCTCGGCCAGCAAGACCTCAAAGCCCTCCTGGCTAAGGTAGCGGCGCAGCAGGTCGCGGATGCGCACGTCATCGTCGACGACGATGATCTTGTCATTGCGGCTGTGGCTGACGTTCATGGCAAGGGCAGGCGTTGAATTTGTAACAAACCCCATTATTGAGGCACACGCCGGCCGGGGACAGGCAATTGCGCAAACCCATCACGCTCGGTTACAAAAATTTCAGCCGACGGCGGCACTCTGCGGAACAATACGGGACACTTGAGTACCGCGATCCTAACCCGGCCTGAACCGACCTGAACTGAACTGATGAAGCCAGCCTTGTTGATGATGTTCCTGGTCGCCCTGATGGCGGTCTCCCGCGCGCAGACGCCGAACCGGCCAGACCCAGGCGTTTTGTCCGAGATGTCTGAGCAGCGGCGTCATGATTTACGCTCGGTGTTGAGAGTGCCTCCTGCCGGGTTCGGCCCGGGCAACGAGGGGCCCTCGGCGACGGGGGCGTCGCCGCGGCGGCTGAGCGAGGACGAGCGAACCAAGTTGCGACAACAATTGCGCCAGCAGGCCGGCGAAGGCACGGGGCAGGGCAACCGGTCCGCCTTGCCCTGCGGCCGACGACCGGCCACATCACCCACGCGGAGTTCCGATGACAATTGCTACTAAAAATATAGCTGCAACCGCCCTACTGACGTGGGCTGGACTGGTATTTGGCCAACAAATTTCGGTCGGGTCGGTCGGGTCGGTCGGCCCGGTTGGCAATGTGGTTCAACTCTCGGCCAGCGCGGTGGTGGATGTGCAACAGGACTGGGTGACCGTGTCGCTCAGCGCCACACGCGACGGCAGTGATCCCGCCCTGCTGCAAAGCCAGCTCAAAACGGCCTTGGACGCCGCCCTGGTTGAGGCGCGCCGGGCCGTACAGCCGGGTCAGCTGGAGGTCCGCACAGGCCAGTTCAGCCTCTACCCCCGCCAGAACCGCGACGGCAAGTCAACCGGCTGGCAGGGCTCGGCAGAGTTAGTGTTGGAGGGGCGCGACATCGGCCGCATTGCGGCCTTGGCCGGCAAGCTGCCGACCGTAACCCTGGCCGGCGTCAATTTTTCTTTGAGCCGTGAACAGCGCAGCCGGGCAGAGGCCGAGATGCAGGCGCAGGCCATCGAGCGCTTCAGGGCCCGGGCCCTGGAGATTGCTCGCAGTTTCGGCTTTAGCGGCTACAGCCTGGGCGAGATCCAGGTGGGCAACCAGGAGCAGGGCCCACTGCCGCGCCCGCGCCTGATGGCCATGGCTCCGGCGGCTTTGATGGCCGATGCACCCGTGCCGATGGAGGCCGGCAAGACGGCGGTGAGTGTGACGGTGTCGGGCACCGTGCACCTGAAGTAGCCGCCGGGCTTATTGCGCGGCCCAGCCGCCGTCCATGTTCCAGGCGACACCGCGCACATTGTTGCCCGCGCCCGAACACAGGAATACCGCCAGCGCGCCCAATTCGGCGGGCGTGGTGAACTGCATCGAGGGTTCTTTCTCGCCCAGCAGTTGGCGCGTTGCCTCGTCGTTGCTCACCCCTTGGGCGGCCGCACGGGCATCCACCTGTTTTTGCACCAGCGGCGTGAGCACCCAGCCCGGGCAAATGGCATTGCAGGTAACGCCTGTGGTGGCGTTCTCCAGCGCGGTGACTTTGGTCAGGCCCACCAGGCCGTGCTTGGCCGCCACATAGGCCGACTTTTCTGCCGACGCCACCAGGCCATGGACCGAGGCCAGGTTGATGATGCGGCCCCAGTTGGTCTCACGCATGGCTGGCAGCGCCAGACGGGTGGCATGAAAGGCGCTGCTGAGGTTGATGGCGATGATGGCATCCCAGCGCTCGGGCGGGAAATTTTCAATCCGGGCCACATGCTGGATGCCGGCGTTGTTGACCAGGATGTCCACCCGCCCGAAGGTGCTGGCGGCAAAGGCCATCATGGCCTCGATCTCTTCGGGGCGGCTCATGTCGGCGCCGTGGTAAGCCACCTGCACCCCCAAAGCGGCGATGGCAGCCATGGGGCCTTCGGTGTCGCCGAAGCCGTTGAGCACGATGTTGGCGCCTTGGGCTGCCAGGGCCTGGGCAATCCCCAGGCCAATGCCGCTGGTGGAGCCGGTCACCAGGGCGGTTTTACCTTGTAGCATGCTGCGTCCTTCTGTGTTGGCCTTAGGATAGCCGTTAATCCAACCCCGATTTCACCATGACCGAACCGACCCGCCACTTCGTCCACTGCCCGGATGCTGCCAACGGCCACCGCATGGCCTACTGGTCCTGGGGTCACCCGCAGGCCGGGCATGTGGTGCTGTGCGTGCACGGGCTGACGCGCCAGGGGCGCGACTTTGATGTGCTGGCCCAGGCGCTGTGCGAGCGCGCCGAGCGTGCTGGCAACGCCCTGCGGGTGGTCTGCCCCGATGTGGTGGGCCGCGGCGACAGCGACTGGCTGGCCGACCCCATGGCCTACCAGGTGCCGACCTACGTTGCTGACATGCTGACCCTGATCGGGCAACTGCAGCCGCGCGCCTTGGATTGGGTGGGCACCAGCATGGGTGGCCTGATTGGTATGGCGGCGTGCGCCCATTTGGCGCCGGCGGGTGTTCGGCGGCTGGTCCTCAATGATGTCGGCCCCACGATAGAGTGGCTGGCGCTGCAGCGCATCGGCCAGTACCTGGGCCGGGCAGGGGAGTTTGAAACGCTGCAGCAAGCGGCCGATGCGCTGTGGGCCATTGCCAGCAGCTTCGGGCCGCACACCCCCGCGCAGTGGCTCGCCCTGTCCAGCCACATGGTCAAGCCTGTGGCCGACGGCCGCAACAGGCTGCGTCTGCATTACGACCCGGCCCTGGCCGTGCCGTTTCGGCAGGTCACGCCCGAGGCTGCCGCTCAAGGCGAGACACTGATGTGGCAGCTGTATGACCGACTGAGCCTGCCCACGCTGCTGCTGCGGGGCGCCGACTCTGATCTGTTGTCGACACCAACGGCCCAGGCGATGACGCAGCGCGGACCGCGCGCCCGGCTGGTGCAGTTTGCCGGGGTCGGCCATGCCCCGACCCTGATCGCCGCCGACCAGGTTCAGGCCGTGTCTGACTTTTTGCTGGCTTGAGCCGCTTGGCGCGGGTGACCACGGGCCCATGAAAAGTTTGCCGACCGAGCCGGCAGCCTCGGCAGTGCCGTCGCCGCTGGCCCAGGCCACGGCCCAGAGCCTGCCCGAGCAGGCGCAGGCGCTGCCCCGCGCGCGGGCTTTTGCCGAGCCGCTGCTGAGTGCTGAGGCCCTGGACACCGGCGAGAACACGCTGGCGCACGCCGACGCGGTGGCCGCCATCCTGAAGCTGATTGGCGGCTCGGAAGCCATGCAGGCCGCCAGTTATCTGGTCTATGCCTGCGAGCATCTGAACCGGCCGCAAGAGGTGATCGCCAAAGCTTTTGGCGATAACTTTGCCACGCTGGCGCTGGAGACGACCCGGCTGGTGCGGCTGCAGCGCCAGGCGCGCCAGGCCCAGGCCGCGGGCGCGCGCACGGCGGCGATTCCCATGGCGCAGACTGCGGCCGCCCAGACCGAGAACGTGCGCAAGATGCTGCTGGCTTTCTCACGCGACCTGCGCGTGGTGATGTTGCGGCTGGCCTCGCGGCTGCAGACGCTGCGCCACTTTGCACACAGCAAGCTGCCGCTGCCGCCCGGGCTGGCGGCCGAGTCGCTGCAGGTGTTCGCGCCGCTGGCCAACCGGCTGGGTATCTGGGAGATCAAATGGGAGATGGAAGACCTGGCCTTTCGCTTTCTGGAGCCCGACACTTACCGCAGCGTGGCCCGCTTACTGGATGAAAAGCGCACCCAGCGCGAGGCCCAGGTGGCGCGCCTGCGTGAGGAACTGCAGGCCGGCCTGCGGGCGCAGGGTGTGGTGGCCACGGTGCAGGGTCGTCCCAAACACATTTACAGCATCGTGCGCAAGATGCGTGGCAAATCGCTGGGCTTTGAGCAGATCCACGACATCCGGGCGCTGCGCGTGGTGGTGGCCAGCGTCCCCGACTGTTACGCGGCTTTAAGCTGGGTGCACAGCCAGTTTGTGCCGGTGACGGAAGAATTTGACGACTACATCGCCCGGCCGAAAGTCAATGGCTACCGCTCGCTGCACACGGTGGTGCGCGACGCCAGCGGCGAGCCCATCGAGATCCAGATCCGCACCCAGGCCATGCACGAGCATGCGGAACACGGTGTGGCGGCGCACTGGGCCTACAAGGAGGCCGGCACCAAGGGCTATGCCGGCGTGTCAGCCACCGGCACTTACGACGCCAAGATTGCGGTGTTGCGCCAACTGCTGGCCTGGGAGCGCGAGCTCTCAGGCACACAGGGCCCCGGGGTGTTTGACGACCGCATCTATGTGCTGACGCCCGATGCCGCCATCGTGGAGTTGCCTCAGGGCGCCACCGCGGTCGATTTTGCTTACAGCGTGCACACGAACCTGGGCCACCGCTGCCGCGGCGCCCGTTTGGACGGTGTGATGGTGCCGCTCAACACCCCGCTCAAGAACGGGCAGACGGTGGAGGTGACGGTGGCCAAAGAGGGTGGCCCCTCGCGCGACTGGCTCAACCCCGAGCTGGGCTACCTGGTCAGCCACCGGGCCCGCGCCAAGGTCAGGGCCTGGTTCAACGCCCTGGCACTGGGCGAGACCGTGGCTAAGGGCCGGGAGGCGGTGGAAAAACTGTTGCAACGCGAGGGCCGCACCGCGCTCAAACTCGACGATCTGGCGGCGCAGTTGGGCTTTAACGCGGCGGACGACCTGTTCGAGGTGGTGGGCAAGGACGAGTTTTCGCTGCGCAACATCGAGCTGCTGTTGCGGCCGCCGGAACCTGCCAGTGGCGATGCGGATCTGCCTTTGCTGCGCAAGCCGCGCAGCACGGCGCAGCCGGCCAAGGGCGGCTTGCTGGTGGTGGGCGTGGATTCGCTCATGACGCAGCTGGCCAAATGCTGCAAACCAGCGCCGCCCGACGCCATCTGCGGCTTTGTCACGCGTGGCAAGGGTGTCAGCGTGCACCGGGCCGACTGCACCAACCTGCGGGAGATGGTGGCGCGCCACGGCGAGCGGGTGATTGAGGTGGCCTGGGGCGAGCCGGCAGGCAGCCTGAAAGAGGCGGTGTATCCGGTGGATGTGGCGGTGGAGGCGTCCGACCGTCAGGGCCTGTTGCGTGACATCACAGAGCTGTTTGCCAAAGACAAGACCAATGTGATCGCGGTGCAGAGCCAGACCGTCAAGGGCACCGCCTGGATGACATTTACCGTGGAGGTGGCCGACTCGGGCCGCCTGGCCCGCGTGCTGGGCAGCGTGGCCGAGCTACCCGGCGTGCGCTCGGCGCGCCGGCGCTAAAGCATCGACTGCCGTACCAGGCGGCGCTACTGGGTGCCGAAGATGCGGTCGCCGGCGTCGCCCAGGCCGGGCAGGATGTAGCCGTGGTCGTTGAGTTCGCGGTCGATCGCAGCGGTGAATACCGGCACATCGGGGTGCGCCTGGTAGAGGGCATTGATGCCCTCCGGGCAGGTGAGCAGGCACAAAAACTTGATGGATTTGGGCTTGCAGGCCTTGAGGCGCGTGACCGCCGCTGCCGCTGAGTTGCCGGTGGCCAGCATGGGGTCGACGATCACGATGTCGCGCTCTTCCATGTTTTTGGGCATCTTGAAGTAGTACTCGACCGCTTGCAAGGTGGCCGGATCGCGGTACAGGCCGATGTGGCCCACGCGGGCACCGGGCACCACCGACAGCACGCCGTCCAGAATCCCGTTGCCGGCGCGCAAGATGGACACAAACACCAGCTTCTTGCCGTCAATCTGCTGGCCGTTCATGCGCTCCAGCGGGGTCTCAATCTCCACATCCTGCACCGCCATGTCGCGGCAGACCTCGTAGGCCATCAGGCTGGAGAGCTCGCCCAGCAGCCGGCGAAAACTGTTGGTGCTGGCCTCCTTGTTGCGCATCAAGGTGAGCTTGTGCTGCACCAGGGGGTGGTCGATCAGGTGGACATTGGCGCGGGCGGCGGGGTTGATGGGGGTCATGGTTGTTGTTGTGAGTTATTTCAACTGTGCAGATCGAAACTCTACCGCAAATGCCGTTGAGGTCCACCGCGCGGCCGGGGCTGGCTGTCGGTAGCGCGTCCGGGGTGGTCGGCGCAAAGCGCCGACTCCGCTGCGATGCTCGCCCTGCGCCCGGGCCGCGCAACTCACTGTGTTCGCTGCGCTCACGCCGTTCGGACAAGCGCGGCCAGCATGAGGACGAAACGCGCTGCGCGCGTCGGGCGCAGCGCTGTGCTTCTCGCCACCCCGGAACCCGCTCCCGGCAGCCAGCCCCGGTCGCGCGGCTGCGCTTCTACCCAAAAAAGTTTCAGTATTCGAAACGTCCAGATCCCGACGGCCAAGGGGCAAGGGCCAAGGGGCAAGGGGCCAGCGGCAGCGCGCCTCTGGTGCGACGAGAAGCGCAGGGCAGTCGGTGCAGCGCACCGACCGCACCAGTGAAGCGCTGCCGCTGGCC